>NZ_JARVXN010000029.1:0-171063 GCF_048957715.1 Mitsuaria sp. CC2
CGACTTGACTTGCTTCGTCGCGTTGCCAACTTGTCGTCAGCAGCGCAGAAGCGAGATTATGAACGATTTCTTTCGAACCCGTCAAGCAGTCAGAGAAATTATTTTCATCGTCGACTGCGAGAATCTCGCCGCCAAATGAAAACCGGCTTTTGCTGATTATTCATTCGGCACCTCGGCATATCCTCCGAGGCCGCCGTTCAAAACAATGTCGTGAACAGCGAAGACCGCTAGTCTAGCACGAGTTTTTTCACTCGCGCAACTCCTGTCATAGCGCTTTCATTGAACGTGCGGTGTTCGAGCGCCCGGGGCCGGCTGCGGCGCCGGTCAATGCATGCGGGATTGGGGCGCGAGGACCTCCAACGCGACCTTCGCTGGCTCATCGCTGTCCAGGATGCGGGGGAGCACAGCTGCCAGTCGAGGCACGTCCGCCCGAAGCACCCGCTGCTTGACGGAGGGGATCTGCGACGGATGCATGGAGAAGCTGGTCAGACCCATGCCCAACAGCAGATCGGTGAAGGCGGCATCGCCGGCCATCTCACCACAGACGCTGACTTCTTTTCCGGCCGCGCGGGCTTGGCGGATGGAATCCGCGAGCAGATGCAGCACAGCGGGATGCCACGGGTCATACAGATGGGCCACCGCCTCGTCGGCCCGGTCAATGGCCAGGGTGTACTGAATCAGGTCGTTGGTGCCGATCGACACGAAGTCCACATGCTTGAGCAATTGCGGCAGCATGATCGCGGCGGCCGGAACCTCCACCATCACCCCGAGTTCAATCTCTCCATACGCCTGGGCCGACTCGTCGAGTTGAGCCTTCACGCGCTTGACGGCCTCCTGGACCTGACGGATCTCTCCCAGATGGGCCACCATCGGAATCAGCAGCTTCACCCTGCCGAAGGCGCTTGCGCGATAGATGGCGCGCAACTGCTGCCGGAACATGCTCGGCTCCGCCAGGCTCCAGCGGATCGCCCGAAGGCCCATGGCGGGATTGAGCACATGTTCATGCCGCAGTTCATTCACCGACATCCTGTCCAGCGGCTTGTCGGCGCCGATGTCGACGGTCCGGATCGTCACCGGCAGTCCCGCCATCGCTTCGACCGCACTCTTATAGGCAATGAACTGCTCTTCCTCGCTGGGCAGGTCGCCGTCGCGGTTCATGAACAGGAATTCGCTGCGGAACAACCCGACGCCGGTGGCGCCGGACGCCAGCGCCGCCACGGTGTCGCCGGGCAACTCGATATTGGCGTGCAGTTCGATGCGCTGGCCGTCCATCGTGATGGCCGGCGTATGGCGCAGGCGCGCGAGGCGCGCGTTCTCGAGCTCTGACTGCCGTTGCCGGAAGCGGTATTCCTCCAGCACGATCGGCGAAGGATTGACGATGACCGTGCCGGCATCGCCATCGATGATGACCCAGTCGTCCTGGCGGATCAACCGGGAAGCTTCCCGCGTCCCCACCACGGCAGGGATGGCCATGCTGCGCGCCACGATGGCTGTATGCGAGGTCTTCCCGCCAATATCGGTGATGAATCCCTGGAAGACGCTGCGCTTGAACTGGATCATGTCTGCGGGCGCGATGTCCGCAGCCACCAGCAGCAGAGGATCCTCTCCGGCGAAGTCCCGGGCCACGACCGCCGCAGGACCACCGGCCGGCGCGTCGTCCAACTCGGCCGCGAGGGCCGACAGGACGCGTTCGACGACCTGCTCCAGATCTGCCTTGCGCTCGCGCAGGTAGTCGTCTTCCATCTCGTCGAACTGGCGCGCCAGCACTTCCAGTTGGGCCGACAGCGCCCATTCGGCGTTGTAGTGCCGATCGACGATCCAGTCGCGGGCCGTGTCGACGAGGGCCTCGTCATTCAACAGGAGCAGGTGGACGTCGAGCAGCGCGTCGAGCTCATGGGGAGCGTCCTCGGGCAGTTCCGCCTTCAGGCCCTGCAGTTCCCGCGTGACGACGTCGCGTCCCCGGACCAGTCGGGCGTACTCCTGCTCCGCATCGGAGGAGGCGATGAAGTAGTGCGCGACGTCGACGCGGCTGGAGGCGACCAGCACGGCGCGGCCGATCGCCACGCCGCGAGAAACGGGAATGCCGAAGACCTGGAAACTCATGCGCCGACTTTAGCAGCGGGTACCAAACCCCGTGACCACCACGCGACTGTCACGGTTCGTTCACTTGAAAGTCACCGACGCGTCACCCCACCCGCTCAGCATCGCGCCCATCACTTCAGCGAGGCTTTGCCATGAGGGATCTGCCGCTGCCTACCCTGCCCTTCTCCGATCTGCGCCCCGCCGAAGCGCCTCGGAGGTCACTTCCAGCCAGCTCGCCGGAAATCGCTGTCGATGCTGCGCGCGTTCGCTTCCACGTGGGCTGGGCACGCACGGAAGATGAAGTCCGCCAAGCCCAGCGCCTGAGGTATCGGGTCTTCGTCGACGAGATGGGCGCGCGCTTGAGCGTGCCGGCCGGCGCGCCCGCCGGGCACGACGTCGACCTCTTCGACCCGTTCTGCGAGCACCTGCTGGTGCGCACGCTCGACAAGCATGGCCAGCCCGGCGAGGTGATCGGCACCTACCGCGTGCTCACGCCGGAGGCGGCCCGCCGCGCCGGCGGCCTGTACAGCGAAACCGAATTCGACCTGACCCGCCTGCGTTCGCTGCGCCCGCGCATGGTCGAACTGGGCCGCTCCTGCGTCCATCCGGACCACCGCAACGGCGGCGCCATCATGGCGTTGTGGGGTGCACTCACCGAATTCATGGTCCGCAACGACCTCGACACGATGATCGGCTGCGCGAGCATCAGCATGCGGGACGGCGGTCACTACGCCGCGAGCCTGTGGCGCCAGCTGGACGCCAGCCACATGGCCGACATCGCCTGGCAGGTGCGCCCGCGCCTGCCGCTGCCGGTCGACGAGTTGCGCCAGGACCTGGCGGTCGAACCGCCGCCGCTGATCAAGGGTTACCTGCGGGTCGGCGCGCGCATCCTGGGCCGTCCGGCCTGGGACCCGGACTTCAATACCGCCGACCTGCCGATGATCATGCGCATCGCGGATCTGCCAGCGCGGTACCGGAAGCACTTCCTGGGACGTTGAGCCCTCCCGGCGAAGGGCCGGCCTTGCGGTTACTGGCCTTCGCCGAACTTGTCGTTGACCAGGGCCGTGATCGCGTCATGCGCGGCCTGCTCGTCCTCGCCGGAGGTCTCCAGCTCGACTTCCGCGCCGATGCCCGCAGCCAGCATCATGACGCCCATGATGCTCTTGGCATTCACGCGGCGGCCGTTGCGGGTCATGAAAACCTCCGCCTTGAATCCCCCCGCCAACTTCGTCAACTTCGCCGATGCCCGGGCATGCAGGCCGAGCTTGTTGCTGATGGTGAGGGTCGACTTGATCATGGGCAGGAAGTTCGGGACGAGGAATTGTTGGAAGCACAGGGCACCGTCGCGTCGCACAGGATGCCCTGCGTGCCGCCCTGGCTGGCGCGCTGGACCAGCGCCTCCAGGCCTTCGCCGGCGTAGCACAGCGAGCGCCACAGCATCGGCACGTTGACGCCGGTCAGCACCTTCACCTGCTCGCCCTGCAGACGCAGCGCGGCATTCGTCGGCGTGGCGCCGTAGACATCGGTCAGCACCAGAGTCTGCTGGTGTCCGGAAGCGTCGATCAGCGCGCGCGCCTGCGACTCGACGTCGTCGGCGCTCATTTCCGGCGTCACGTCCAGCACCCTCAACTGCAGCGAGCAATGCGGGAACGTGTGCTCGGCCACCTGCTTCAGCGCGGTGGCCAGCGGGGCGTGAGCAATCAACAGCAGGCCGGACATGACCAGCATTATCGTGCGCCGCAGCATGGAGCGGGCGTGGCTCGCACAAACCCGCAATCGTGGGGAGGATGCCCCGCCCCCTCTACCTCTTACGCTTGCTCCCCTGCCCCCCTCTCAGGGCGGCAGTTCGATCGACCCGAGAAACACATCCCAGGCCTCCGGATCCAGTCGTTCGCCTTGCATCAGCACCTGATACAGACGCGCGCCGCGCGAGAACACCGCCTGCCGCACCTGCTGGCGAGGCTGTCCCTCACGGGCCTCGAAGACCTGCTGGAACGCCTCCGGATCGGACGCGATGCCCCGGACGCCGAGCGGCGCCGACGCCTGCGGCGCCATCTGCCGGGCGATGCCCTGGTGCATCCGCCGCATCGCGGCGGAGGTGGCCCCGGCGTCGCCGAGATCGGTCCAGGTCAGGGAGAACTGGGCGCCGCGGGCCTTGCAGCTCATCGAGCGCACGGACACGCCCTGTCCGGAAGGTCCGGGCTGCGTCCGTTCCTCGCGATCCGGCTTGCAGGGGAACATCAGCTGCACCTGAGCGCCTTCCGGACTGACCTTGCGCCAGTTCAACGCCGGACTGCAGCCAGCGGCCAGCACCAGCGGGAGGAGGATGGAAACAAGCCAGGTCGAGGGGCGCATCGGACGATTATGGAGGGGTCACAATGGCCCGATGAGCGAAGCGAACTCCCCCACGCCCTCCGCCATGGCCCTCAAGGGCGTGCGCGTGCTGGATCTCTCCCGCGTCCTGGCGGGGCCCTGGTGCACGCAGACGCTGGCCGACCTCGGCGCCGACGTGATCAAGGTCGAGCGCCCCCCGAAGGGCGGCCATCCCGGTGGGGATGACACCCGCGGATGGGGGCCTCCCTATCTAAAGGACCGGGACGGCCAGGACACCGCCGAGGCGGCCTACTACCTCGGCGCCAATCGCAACAAGCGCTCGGTCGCGATCGACATCGCCAGTCCGCGGGGTCAGGACTTGATCCGGGAACTGGCGCGGCGGGCAGATGTGCTGGTCGAGAACTACAAGGTTGGCGACCTGACCCGGTACGGACTCGACGCCGCTGCGCTGCTGGAGATCAATCCGCGACTGGTGTTCTGCTCGGTGACCGGCTTCGGGCAGACCGGCCCCTATCGGGACCGCGCCGGCTACGACTACGCGGTCCAGGGCCTGGGCGGCCTGATGAGCGTCACCGGCGAGGCCGACGCGCTGCCCGGCGGCGGTCCGCAGAAGGTCGGCGTGGCGGTGGCGGACCTCTTCACCGGCATGTACGCGACGGTCGCCATCCTTGCCGCGCTGCGCCACCGCGACGCCACCGGCCACGGTCAGGTGGTCGACATGGCCCTGCTCGACACCCAGGTCGCGATGCTGGCCAACCTCGGCGCCAACTACCTGACGACCGGCAAGGCGCCGCGTCGCATGGGCAACGCCCATCAGAACATCGTGCCGTACCAGGTCTTCCAGGCCAGCGACGGCCATCTGATCGTTGCCGTCGGCAACGACGGCCAGTTCGTCAAGTTCTGCGAGCTCCTGGGCTTGCCGGAACTCCCGCGCGACCCGCGCTACGCGACCAATTCGCAGCGGGTCCGGCATCGTGACGAACTGGTCCCGCAACTGGCCGCCCGCGTCGCGGAGAGACCGAGACAGCACTGGCTGGATGCCATGGAAGCCGCCAAGGTGCCGGGCGGCGCCATCAACGACCTCTCCGAGGTCTTCGACGACCCGCAGGTCCAGCACCGCGGGATGGTGGTTTCGATGCCGCATCCGCACAGCGATGCGCTGCGGGTCGTCGCCAGTCCGATGAAGTTGTCGGAGACGCCCGTGGCCTACCGATTGCCCCCGCCGCTCATGGGGCAGCACACGGACGAGGTGCTTGCGGAGCTCGGACACGGCCCCGACGCAATCGCCGCATGGCGGGAAGAAGGGGTCATTGCATGAGCAGCACGGATGAGAAGCAGGGTCGGGCGTCCGCCGGCAAGGGCGTGAACATCGTGCTCGTGCACGGCGCCTGGCTGGGCGCCTGGGCGTGGAAGCGGGTGCTCGGACCGCTGCGGGCGGCGGGACATCAACTCTTCCCGGTGACCTTGAGCGGCGTCGGGGAACGCGCCCACCAGCCGCATGCGGACATCCGCCTGCAGACGCACATCGACGACGTGAAGGCGGTCATCGAGTGCGAGGAACTGAGCGACGTCCTCCTCGTCGGGCACAGCTACAGCGGCATGGTGATCACGGGCGTCGCGGACCAGATGCCGGACCGCATCGCGCGGCTGGTCTACCTGGACGCCGTGGTGCCGGAGCCGGGCGAATCCTGGTCCAGCCGCCACACGCCGGAGACGCAGACCCAGCGCCGTGAGTCGATCTCGAAGTTCGGCCATCTGCCGGTGACCGAGCCGAACGGCATGGGCCTGAAGCCGGACGACTTCGACTGGATGATGCGCTGCCAGCGTCCGCAGCCCGGCGGCGTCTATGACAGTCCGCTCGACTTCGACCAGGCCGCGTGGCTGAAGCGCCCGCGCACCTTCATCGACTGCAACCGTCCTGCGCTCCTCACGATCGCTGCCGCACGCGAGCGCGCCCGCGCCCAGCCCGGCTGGGAGCTTTTCGAGATCCCGACGGGTCATCAGGTGATGGTGTCCGCGCCGAAGGAATTGACCGAACGTCTCCTGATGCTCGCAGAGCGCCAGGCCAAAGGGGCCTGACGACCGCCTCGGTCGCGAATCCGTTGAAGCACGGCGGTGGTTGGGGACGGCCAGTCGTGAGGTTTGGGAGCTTGACTCCGGGGCCCCATGACTTGGCGGCCAACGCTTGGCAAAAGCAGGCGATGCCCGTCCGCCATCCGCCCCGAATCCCCGGGCAATCGTGAGCCATTTCACGCCATCCACCCAGGGGGGCGATTGCCCCCGACTCACGGGATGGCCTCGCTTGGGGCCGCACGGAACCATGGCGCCTCCCCTGCCCCGGCATGCCGCCGGAGGCTTACAAGAACGAGAGAGCATGTCCCGCCCGCCCCCTTCCATTGCCGCGCCGTTGGCCGCCAATGACATGGCGCAGCCCCCGAGCGATTCGCAGTGGGGCGAAATCGTCCAGCAGCTCGGTGCCGAGATTGCCGGCCCGTTGAGTGCGGCGCTGGAGCGGATCCACACCTTGATCAGCACGGGCCAGATCGATCGCCAGGGCTTGCGGGCATTGCGAGACTCGGTGGCGCAGGCGCGCGAGGCGGGCATGGTGAGTCAGCAGTTGGCGCGACTGGCGTCCGGGCGGCTGCGCTTGTCGCGGGAGCGCGTGCCGCTGACGCAGGTGCTGCGCGGCGTGCTGACGCAGCGCAGCCGGGAGACGCAGGCTCGGGGCATCCAGATCCGGCAGCTGCTGCAGCCGATCGAGGTTCATACCGACGCATCGCTGCTGTTCTCGCTGCTGAACGCGGTGATGGACTGGGCGCTCGCCAACACGCATTCGTCGCTGGAGATGCGGCTGGACCTGACGCCGTGGCCCGCCAAGGCGCGACTGATGTGCCGTTTCGCGCACCGGTCGCTGGACCTGGGCAGCGCGCCGTCCTCGGCGATCAACGCGCCGCCGGAGTCGTTGAACTCCCTTCACTGGCGCCTGATCGAGCAGACCGCGTTGACCCTGGGCGCGCTGCCGCTGCGCGAGGACGAGGCCGGCATCACGATGCTGACGCTGGAGTTCCCGCACGTGGCCGGCGACGAGCCCGGCGTCCAGCAAGAACTGGCACCGCCCGCGCGGCCGGGCCGGCCCGAGCTGGACGAACCCACGCCCTCGCACAACTCCAAGCCGCTGGCGGGCTGCCACCTGCTGATCGTCTCGCCGCGCCGCGAGGTGCGTCAGGAGATCCAAGGCGCCGTGCGCCACATGGGACTGATCATCGATGCCGTCGGTTCGATGGACGAGGCGCTGCAGTTCTGCGAGGAAGGCCTGCCGCACGGCATCGCCTTCGAGCAGTCCCTGCGCGACGCCGACTTCGACCGACTGCGCGCCGACATCGTCGGCGAGGTGCCCAGCTTCAGCTTCATCGAGGTGCTGGACGGCGAGCAGCAGACGCAGCTCTCCACCGCCACTGCGGATCACATGGCGCGGATCTCGCGTCAGAACCTGCAGGATGCCCTGCCGTCGGTGCTGCTCTTCGAGCTGTCCAAGGCACTCTGACGCGCCGGGACCCCGCCCGTCGCGCGGGCCCGACGGGCGCCCTGACAGGCTCCTGACTTAAGCCCCACCAAAGTGATGGGCGAACAGCCCCGGGCATACACTCCGGCCCCATGAAGCTGCCTCGCTGGTCCGGACTCCTGCTGCTGGTCGCCGCCCTCGGTATCGGCGCCGGCCTCGCCTATGAGGGCTTGAAGCCCGAACCTGCCCCGCAGGTGAACTACGTGCTGCTCGACGGCTCCAAGCACGCCTCTGTCCAGGCCTGGCCGGGCAAGGTCATGCTGGTCAACTTCTGGGCGACTTCCTGCACCACCTGCGTCAAGGAAATGCCGCAGGTCATCGCGACGCACCAGAAGTACAAGGACAAGGGCTTCGACACGCTGGCGGTGGCCATGAGCTACGACCCGCCGGCCTACGTCGCCAACTACGCCGAGACCCGCAACCTGCCCTTCGGCGTCGCGATGGACAGCACCGGCGAGATCGCCCGCAGCTTCGGCAAGGTGCAGCTCACGCCGACGACCTTCCTGATCAACAAGCGCGGCGAGATCGTCAAGCGCTTCGTCGGCGAGCCCGACTTCGCGGCGCTGCACGGCACGATCGAGAAGCTGCTCGCCGAGGGCTGAGCCCTCCGCGCCCCCACGGACCATGCCGCTTTCGAGCGGCATTTTTCATGGCCGGTCCCCGCACTCATTCCCGGGGATGGGCGGGTTAGCCCCGACGCTTTGCGATTCTTTTCCTCGGGCACACCAGCCTGCTGTCGCCAGATACTAGGGTAGCGACATAGCAAGCATCGCCCGCCCGAATGAACACGAACAAGAACCTGCCCGGCGTGCCGGGGACCGTCATCTCCCCCCTCTCCAGCGCATCGACGCTTCGGCGACAGCAGGGCCGGGCGACGCCCTGGATCCTCGGCGTGGTCGTGCTGGCCGTTGCGGCCGGCGGCTGGTGGTGGTGGAAGGGCCGCGGCGCCGACGGCGCGGCGGGCGGTCCCGCCTCCGCGGCGAGCGGTCCCGCGGGTGCCGGAGGCCCGGGCGGTCCCGGCGGTCCAGGTGGCGGTCGCGGCGGCCGCTTCGCCGCCAACCGCGTGCAGCCGGTGTCGGTGATGCCCGCGCGGCTGCAGGACATCCGCCACACTGCGGCCGCCATCGGCACGATCAGCGCCTCCAACACCGCCGTCGTGCGCGCGCAGGTCAGCGGCGTGCTGCAGCAGATCCACTTCACCGAAGGCCAGCAGGTCAAGGCCGGCCAGACGCTCGCGCAGATCGATCCGCGCGCCTTCCAGGCCTCGCTCGGTCAGGCCGAAGGCCAGCTCGCCCGCGACAAGGCCACGCTGGACAACGCCCGCATCGACCTGCAGCGCTACCAGGACCTGCTCGCCAAGGACGCGATCGCGCGCCAGCAGGTCGACACGCAACAGGCCACGGTCAATCAGCTTGTCGGCACCGTCAAGGCCGACCAGGCCGCCGTCGACAGCGCGCGGCTGCAGGTCACCTACAGCCGCGTGCAGGCGCCGATCTCGGGCCGCGTCGGCCTGAAGCAGGCAGACATCGGCAACGTCGTGCAGACCGGCGACACCAACGGCATCGTCAGCATCACGCAGACGCGCCCGATCGCGCTGACCTTCGCGGTGCCTTCGGCGCTGCTGCCGCAAGTAAGCGCCGGGCTGAAGGGCAAGACGCCCATGACGGTTGAGGCCTGGAGCCGCGACGGGAAAACGCGCCTGGCCGCCGGCAAGCTCGCGACCGCCGACAACGCGATCGACATCGCCACCGACACGATCAAGCTGAAGGCGCTGTTCCCGAACGACGACGATGCGCTCTATCCCAACCAGTCGGTCAGCGTGAAGCTGCAGCTCGCGACCGAGCAGAACCGTCTGGCCGTCCCGGCCGCCGCGGTGCTGCGCGGCTCGCAGGGCTTCTACGTCTATGTCGTGGGCGCGGACAACGCCGTCTCCACGCGCGTCGTGCAGACCGGCGCGGTCGACGGCGACTGGATGGCCGTGGACGGCAAGATCGAGCCTGGCGATCGCGTCGTCATCGACGGCGTCGACCGGCTGCGCGAAGGCGCGAAGGTCGAGGTCATCGCCGCCGATCCGAAGCAGCGCGCCGGCGCCAACGCCGCGCCGCGCCGCGCCCGCGGCGCGAGCGCGCCGGGCGGTGCCGCCTCCGGCGCGCGCGGCGAAGGCCGTCGGGCGTCCGCCGCCGGCAACTGATTGAGCCCGGCCATGGCCATGAACCCGTCCCGTCCCTTCATCGAGCGGCCGGTCGCGACCTCGCTGCTGATGCTGGCCATCCTGCTGGCCGGCCTGCTGGCCTACCGGCTGCTGCCGCTGTCGGCGCTGCCGGAGGTCGACTACCCGACCATCCAGGTCACGACGCTCTACCCGGGCGCGAGCCCCGACGTCATCTCGACCACCGTCACCGCGCCGCTGGAGCGCCAGTTCGGACAGATGCCGGGCCTGAGCCAGATGACCTCATCGAGCTCGGGCGGCGCCTCGGTGATCACGCTGCGTTTCTCGCTCGGCCTGTCGCTGGACGTCGCCGAGCAGGAGGTGCAGGCCGCGATCAACGCCGGCAGCAACCTGCTGCCCAGCGACCTGCCGATGCCGCCGGTCTACAGCAAGGTCAATCCGGCCGACGCGCCGGTGATGACGATCGCGGTGACCTCACCGTCGCTGCCGGTGATCAAGGTCCATGACCTGGTCGAAAACCGCCTCGCGCCCAAGCTGTCTCAAGTGGACGGCGTAGGCCTGGTGAGCATCGCCGGAGGCCGTCGACCCGCCGTGCGCATCCAGGCGAATCCGCGCGCGCTCGCGGCGCTGGGCCTGTCGCTGGACGACGTGCGCAGCGCCATCGCCTCGGCCAACGTGAACCAGGCCAAGGGCAGCTTCGACGGCTCGCAGCGCGCGTCGACGATCGACGCCAACGACCAGCTGCGCTCCGCCGCCGAGTACCAGAACCTGATCATTGCCTGGAAGAACGGCAACCCGCTGCGGCTCAGCGACGTCGCGGAGATCGTCGACGACGCCGAGAACCTGCGTCTGGCGGCCTGGGCCGACACCACGCCCGGCGTGATCCTGAACGTGCAGCGCCAGCCCGGCGCCAACGTGATCCAGACCGTCGACCGCGTGAAGGCGCTGCTGCCCAAGCTGCAGGGGACGCTGCCGGCGTCCGTCGACGTGCAGATCCTGTCCGACCGCACGACGACGATCCGCGCTTCGGTCGACGACACGGAGATCGAACTGCTGCTCGCAATCGTGCT
Source organism: Mitsuaria sp. CC2 (assembly GCF_048957715.1). Taxonomy (NCBI): domain Bacteria; kingdom Pseudomonadati; phylum Pseudomonadota; class Betaproteobacteria; order Burkholderiales; family Sphaerotilaceae; genus Roseateles; species Mitsuaria sp. CC2. The sequence goes on from NZ_JARVXN010000029.1 coordinate 11,219, forward strand.
GGTCGTCGCGGTGATCTTCCTGTTCCTGCGCAGCGGCAGCGCCACCCTGATCCCCAGCGTCGCGGTGCCGCTCTCGCTGATCGGGACCTTCGGCGTGATGTACCTGGCCGGCTTCTCGATCAACAACCTGACGTTGATGGCGCTGACCATCTCGACCGGCTTCGTCGTCGACGACGCGATCGTGATGATCGAGAACATCGCCCGCTACGTCGAGGAAGGCGACTCGCCGATGGAGGCGGCCATCAAGGGCTCGAAGCAGATCGGCTTCACCATCATCTCGCTGACGGTCTCGCTGATCGCGGTGCTGATCCCCCTGCTGTTCATGGGCGACGTCGTCGGCCGGCTGTTCCATGAGTTCGCGATCACGCTGGCGGTGTCCATCCTGATCTCGGCCTTCGTCTCGCTGACGCTGACGCCGATGATGAGCGCGCGCCTGCTCAAGCCCGAGGTCGAGCAGAAACACTCGCGCCTGGGCACCTGGTTCGGCGAGAAGTTCGAGGCCATGATCCATGCCTACGGCCGCGGGCTGGACTGGGTGCTGGACCGCCCGGTGCTGACGCTGCTGGGCTTCGCCGCGACGCTGGCGCTGACGGCGCTGCTGTACGTGGTCGTGCCCAAGGGCTTTTTCCCGGTGCAGGACACCGGCCTGCTGCAGGTCATCACCGAAGCGACGCAGAGCACCTCCTTCGACGCGATGAGCGAGCGCCAGCAGAAACTGGCCGAGGTCTTCCTGAAGGACCCGGACGTCGACCATATCGCGTCCTTCATCGGCGTCGACGGCGCCAACGCGTCGCTGAACACCGGCCGCATGCAGATCACGTTGAAGCCGTTCTCGTCGCGTCATGCGTCGGCGACGGAGATCATCGCGCGACTCGGCGACGCCAACCGGCAGGTGCCGGGCATCACCGCCTACATGCAGCCGGTGCAGGACCTGACGATCGAGGACCGCGTGTCCAAGACCCAGTACCAGTTCCTGCTGAGCTCGCCGGACTCCGCCGACCTGCAGAAGGCCAACGACCAGTTGCTGGAGCGGCTCAAGGCGCTGCCGCAGCTGGCCGACGTCGCGAGCGACCTGCAGAACCAGGGCCTGCAGGCCTGGGTGCAGATCGATCGCGAGGCGGCGGGCCGGCTCGGCGTGACGATCGCGGCGATCGACACCGCGCTCTACAACGCCTTCGGCCAGCGGCTGATCTCGACGATCTACACGCAGTCCAGCCAGTACCGCGTCGTGCTGGAGGCGGCGCCGGAATTCCGCAGCGGACCGCGCGCGCTCGAAGGTCTGTACGTGCCCGGCAGCACGACGACGACCAGCGCGACCGGCACGACGTCGACGACCTCGGTGCAGGTGCCGCTGAGCTCGGTCGCGCAGATCGTCGAGCGTCCCGCCGCGCTGGCGATCAATCACGTCGCGCAGTTCCCGGCGGCGACGATCTCGTTCAACCTGCCGCCCGGCGTCGCGCTGGGCGACGCCGTCAAGGCGATCAAGACCGAGCAGGCCAGCCTCGACCTGCCCATCAGCGTCGAGACCAGCTTCCAGGGCGCGGCGGAAGCCTTCAGCAATTCGCTGTCGAGCACGCTCTTCCTGATCCTGGCGGCGGTGGTCACGATGTACATCGTGCTGGGCGTGCTCTACGAGAGCTACATCCACCCGGTCACCATCCTGTCGACGCTGCCCTCGGCCGGGGTCGGTGCGCTGCTGGCGCTGCTGCTCGGCGGGCTGGACCTCGGGATCATCGCGATCATCGGCATCGTGCTGCTGATCGGCATCGTCAAGAAGAACGCGATCATGATGATCGACTTCGCGCTCGAGGCCGAACGGGAACAGGGACTCGAACCGCGCGCCGCGATCCACCAGGCCTCGCTGCTGCGTTTCCGTCCGATCCTGATGACGACGATGGCCGCGCTGCTGGGCGCGCTGCCGCTGATGCTGGGCACCGGCGTCGGCCATGAGCTGCGGCATCCGCTGGGCGTGACGATGGTGGGCGGCCTGATCGTGAGCCAGCTGCTGACGCTGTTCACCACGCCGGTGATCTACCTCGGCTTCGCGCGCATGGCGCAGCGCTGGCGTGAACGCCGCGGCGTGAAGCGCGAGACGCGTGCCGCCGAAGAACGCCGCGGTCCCGATGCGCCCCAGATTGCCGATCCTGCAGGGCCTATCGGTCCGGTCGGATCGACGGGGCCGGGCGGAGACCTGCGATGAACATCTCCGCGCCGTTCATCGCGAGGCCGGTTGCGACGACGCTGATCACCATCGGCATCGCGCTGGCGGGGATGCTCGGGTATCACTTCCTGCCGATCGCGCCCTTGCCGCAGGTGGACTTCCCGACGATCTCGGTGTCCGCCTCGCTGCCGGGCGCGAGCCCGGACACGATGGCCGCGACGGTCGCCACGCCGCTGGAGCGCGCGCTCGGCAGCATCGCCGGCGTCACCGAGATCACCTCGCGTTCCGCGCTCGGCTCCAGCAACGTCACGCTGCAGTTCGACCTGAGCCGCGACATCGACGGCGCCGCGCGCGACGTGCAGGCCGCGATCAACGCGGCGCGCACGCTGCTGCCGACGGGCATGCCGAGCAACCCGACCTACCGCAAGGTCAACCCGGCCGACGCGCCGATCATGATCCTGGCGCTGACCTCGCAGACGCTGACGCGCGGCCAGATGTACGACACCGCCTCGACGGTGCTGGCGCAGCGGCTGGCGCAGGTCGGCGGCGTCGGGCAGGTCAACGTCGGCGGCGGCGCGCTGCCGGCGGTGCGGGTCGAGCTCAACCCGGACAAGCTGGCGGCCAACGGCATCTCGCTGGACCAGGTGCGCCAGGCCATCACCAACACCAACGCCAACCGGCCCAAGGGCGCGGTCGAGCTGTCCGGCCGCTACTGGCAGGTCGGCGCCAACGACCAGGCGCGCACCGCGGCCGAGTACGCGCCGGTCGTGCTGTCCTACCGCGACGGCGCCGCGCTGCGGCTGCGCGACGTGGCGGACGTGAGCGACTCGGTGCAGGACGTGCGCAACTACGGCGCGTCCAACGGCCAGCCGGCGATCCTGCTGTTCATCCAGAAGGAGCCGGGCGCCAACATCATCGAGACGGTGCAGCACGTGCGCGAGCTGCTGCCGCGGCTGCAGGCCTCGATCCCGCCGGCGATCGACCTCAAGGTCATCAGCGACCGCACGCCCACGATCCGCGCCTCGCTGGACGAGGTGCAGCGCGCGATGGCGATCGCCGTCGGCCTCGTGATCCTCGTGGTGCTGCTCTTCCTGCGCAGCTGGCGCGCGACGCTGCTGCCCGCGGTCGCGGTGCCGGTCTCGCTGGCCGGCACCTTCGGCGTGATGTACCTGTGCGGCTACAGCCTGGACAACCTGTCGGCGATGGCGTTGACGGTGGCCACCGGCTTCGTCGTCGACGACGCGATCGTCGTGCTCGAGAACATCACCCGCTACATCGAGCAGGGGCTCGCGCCGGTCGACGCCGCGCTGCGCGGCGCGCGCGAGATCGGCTTCACCGTGATCTCGATCAGCCTGTCGCTGGTGGCGGTGTTCATCCCCATCCTGCTGATGGGCGGGGTCGTCGGGCGGCTGTTCCGCGAGTTCGCGGTCGTGTTGTCCGCGTCCATTCTGGTGTCGATGATCGTCTCGCTGACGACGACGCCGATGATGGCCTCGCGCGTGCTCAAGCCGCGCAAGGAGCCGGAGCCCGGTGCCGCCGCCTCGGCCGCCGCGCCGAAGCGCAAGGGCTGGTTCGCCCGCGTGGCCGGCCGCTTCAACCGGGGCCTCGCGCGGGGCTACCGCCGCTCGCTGATGTGGACGCTGCGGCACCAGCCGGTGGCGCTGCTGTCGCTGGTCGCGGTGATCGCGCTGAACGTGCACCTCTACGGCATCATCCCCAAGACCTTCTTCCCGCAGCAGGACACCGGCGTGCTGATCGGCGGCGTGCAGGCCGACCAGGGCAGCTCCTTCGAGATGATGCGCAAGCGGGTCGACCGCTTCATGGAGATCATCCTGTCGGACCCGGCCGTGGAGAACGTCAACGGCAACACCGGCGGCGGGCAGCGCAACGGCGCCAACTTCTACATCACGCTCAAGCCGCTGAAGGAGCGCAAGGTCTCGGCGGACCAGGTGGTGAACCGGCTGCGCGACAAGATGTCGCACGAGCCCGGCGCCAACCTGTTCCTGGTGCCGGTGCAGGACATCCGCATCGGCGGCCGGCAGGCCAACGCGCAGTACCAGTTCACGCTGCAGGCCGACGACCTGGACGTGCTGCGCGAATGGGAGCCGCGGGTGCGCAACGCGCTGTCGCAATTGAATGAGTTGACCGACGTCAACACCGACCAGCAGGACAAGGGCGTGCAGACCTCGCTGGTCATCGACCGCGACGCGGCGGCGCGTCTGGGCGTGACGGTGAGCACCATCGACACGACGCTGAACAACGCCTTCGGCCAGCGCCAGGTCGGCGTCATCTACAACCCGCTGAACCAGTACCGCGTGGTGATGGAGCTGGCGCCGCAGTACCTGCAGGGGCCGGAGACGCTGCGCAAGCTCTACGTGACCAGCAGCTCCGGCGCGCAGGTGCCGCTCTCGACCTTCAGCCGCTTCGAGACGACCAACACGCCGCTGTCGGTGAACCACCAGAGCGGCTCGCCGGCGTCGACGATCAGCTTCAACCTGCCCGAAGGCGTGTCCCTCTCGCAGGCCACCGACGCGATCAACAACGCGATGTCGGAGCTGGGCGTGCCGGTCTCGCTGCGGGGCACTTTCGCCGGCACGGCCAATGCGTTCCAGGACGCGCTGAAGTCGCAGCCCGTCCTGATCGGCGCGGCCATCATCGCCATCTACCTGGTTCTGGGCATGCTCTACGAGAGCCTGGTGCATCCGGTGACCATCCTGTCGACGCTGCCGTCGGCGGGCGTGGGCGCGCTGCTGGCGCTGATGATGTTCAACACGGAGTTCTCGATCATCGCGTTGATCGGCGTGATCCTGCTGATCGGCATCGTCAAGAAGAACGCGATCATGATGATCGACTTCGCCATCGCGCGGCAGCGCACGACCGCGCACCTGACGGCGGGCGCGGCGATCTTCCGCGCCGCCAAGCTGCGGTTGCGGCCCATCCTGATGACGACCTTCGCCGCGATCTTCGGCGCGGTGCCGCTGGCGCTCGGGAGCGGCGACGGCGCCGAGCTGCGCAAGCCGCTGGGCATCGCCATCGTCGGCGGCCTGATCCTGAGCCAGCTGCTGACGCTGTACACGACCCCCGTCGTCTTCGTGACGATGGAGCGGCTGCGCCAGCGCGTGATGAAGCGCCGCGCCGCCCGGCGGGCCGCGAAGGCCCCCCAGGGCACGGGCACCGCGCCTCCGATGAATCCCGGGCCGCCCGCGGCTCCGACCCTGCAGGGCTGAGACATGCAGACCCCGATGACTTCGACATCCGCTCCCCGCCGCCCGAGTGCGGCGTTCACGACGATCGCGACGGCGACGGCGATGACGGCCTGGATCGCCCTGATAGGCGGCTGCGCGGTGACCCGCGTCGATCCGCCTGCGCCGGTCGCGGCGCCGGCGCAGTTCAAGGAGGACGCGCTCTGGAAGCAGGCGCGCCCCGCCGCGGCCGAGCCGGTGCCCGAGCAGTGGTGGACGCTGTTCGGCGACCCCGTGCTCGACGAGCTGCAGCACCGGCTGGTGATCGGCAACGAGAACCTGAAGGCCGCCGTGGCGCAGGTCGCCGGCGCGCGCGCCGCGCTCGAGGCCAGCCGCTCGGCGCTGTTCCCGACCTTGTCCGTCGGCGTGTCCGGCACGCGCAGCAAGAGTCCGGACGGCAACGTCACCAACGGCTCGATCAACCGCGGACCGACCAACAGCGTGCAGGCCTCGCTGAACGCGAGTTGGGAGCCGGACCTCTGGGGCCGGCTGCGCCTGGCGAGCGAAGGCGCAAACGCCTCGCTGCAAGCGAGCGCCGACGACCTTGCCGCGGCGCGGCTGAGCGCGCAGGCGACGCTGGCGCAGACCTACTTCTCGCTGCGGACCGCGGAGGCGCAGGAAGCCTTGTACGACCGCAGCGTGAAGTCGTATCAGCGCTTCCTCGACCTGACGCAGGCGCGTTACCAGAGCGGCGTCGCCGCGCGCAGCGACGTGCTGCAGGCTCAGACGCAACTGCGTTCGGCCGAGGCGCAGCTGCTGGAGACGCGTTCCACGCGCGGCCAGCTGGAGCACGCGATCGCGGTGCTGCTGGGACTGCCGCCGTCGGCGCTCGATCTGACGAAGAGCGCGACCTTGCCAACGCCGCCTGCGGTGCCGGAGATGCTGCCCTCGCAATTGCTGGAGCGTCAGCCTGACATCGCCGCCGCGCAGCGGCGCGTGGCGGCGGCGTACTCGCAGATCGGCGTCGCGGACGCGGCGTACTTCCCGTCGCTGACCTTATCGGGCAGCGCCGGTTATCGCAACAGCACGTTCAGCGATCTGCTGTCGGCGCCCAACCTCTTCTGGTCGCTGGGTCCGTCGCTGGCGCAGGCGATCTTCGACGGCGGCCAGCGCAAGCTGGCGAGCGCGCAGGCGCGCACCAGCGCCGAGGTCGCGACCTCGACCTACCGCCAGACGGTGCTGACCGCGCTGCAGGAAGTCGAGGACAACCTGATTCTCACCGACCACCTGCGCGAGGAAGCGCGGCTGCAGCAGGAGGCGCTGGACGCCGCGCAGCGCAACCTGGAGTTGGTGACGGACCAGTACCGCGCCGGCACCGTGTCCTTCCTGGACGTCACGACGGCACAGAACAGCGCCTTCAATGCGGAGGCGTCGTTGCTGTCGGTGCGCAACCGCCAGCTCGCGGCGATCAATCTTCTGCTGAAGAACGTCGCCGGTCGCTGGACGCCGGCCTGAGTTCGAACGCCAAGGCCCGAGGCCAGCGAGTCTCAGTGGGGCCGGAATGATGCGAGGGGGTCCAGGAGGGAAGCCCCCTCGCGTCGTGGAGAGCCCGCGCTCAGCGTCCCGCAGGTGGTTTTCCGCCCTGCGCCACCGGCCGGCGCGGCGCCAGCAGCGTCGACAGCGAATCCTGCGTGCCTTCGATGCGTTCCAGCGCCGGATAGCGCAGGCCCTGGGAAGCACCGACCGTCACGGTCTCCTGCTTCCCGTCGACCTGGATGCCCAGCCGCAGGTCGCCTTGCTTGGCGGCCCCGGCGATCGCGGTCGTGAGGCGTTCCGCGCTGTAGGGTTCGTCGTTGACCGTCTTCAGGCGCGTGCCGGGCACGATGCCCGCGCGGAAGGCCGGGCCGTTCCACGTCGCCGCCTTCACCCGTCCGTCCTTCGTCACCGTCATGCCTACCGACCACGTCAGATCGAGCACGCCTTCGCTCGCTTCGTACAGGCGGAAGTACTCGGTCGGCGTATCGCGGAACATCAGGCGCCAGCCATGCGCGGCGAGGCCGTCGAGCACGCCGTCGTCATCGTGGGCGTCGAGTTTCCTGCGAAGCGTCCCCGCCCACGGTCCGGGGCAGACGCGGTCGAGCGTCGCGGCGACGTCGGCTTCCGAATAGGGCCGTCGCCGCTCGCCCGGCTTCTGGTCCGCCGCGCTGAAGAAGCGCGTGGCGAAGTCGTCCAGGCCCCGGGCGCCGTGGCTGCATTGGCGCAGACGCGCATCGATGTCGAGCCAGAACAGCACGCCCTCGATGTAGTAGTCCTCACGCCGCTGCCAGTCGCGCCAGTACACGGTCCCGTCCTGGATCAGCGGATCGTTGGCGCTGTCGGCGAGCGACTTCCACTGGCGGCCCGGGCGGTGCTGGACGATGGCTGCATCCAGCGCGATCGCGTCCAGCGTCTGCTCGACCGTACGCAGTCCCGAGCGCGCCGCAACGACGCGCGACCAGAACTCCGTCTGGCCTTCGTAGACCCACAGCAGCGTGCCGGTGAACGGCTCGTTCGGCGTGGACACGGCCATGTCGGCCGGCACGCGCCACAAGCCGTTCCACGCATGGATGAGCTCGTGCGGAATGACGTCGATGACGGAGGCGGATTCCGCCGGCTCGGAGAACAGATTCGCGGGCAGCACGACCTCGCCCGAGTCGGCATGCTCGATGCCGCCGGGGCCGGGCAAGCGGTCGTCGAGCGCGATCAGGTAGTCGTAGTGCTTGAACGGCGGCACGCCGAAGATCGCTTCCGTCTCGCGTTGGACCGCCTGCATCCTGGTGTCGAAGCGGTCGACGTTCTTGACCACCTCGGCATCCGCGGCCAGCCAGTTCGCTCGCACGGGACGCGCGCCGCCGGCAATCTCACGCGTCACCACGTGGCGAGACGAGAACACCGGCGAATCGATCAGCCGATCGAGCGACACCGGTTCGAAACGGATCCGATCACCGTCGGCCGCGCCGGACAACGCGGTCGCCGGCACCATCCCTGCGGGCAGCTTGATCGTCGCTTGCACCGTCAGGTCGCTGGCCTTCCAGCCCGACGGGTACACCAGCATCCGATTCCAGTACACCCCGACGAAGCCGTCGACGATCGTGGCCGAGGGGTCCCGGCTGAGCGGCGCTAGGTATTGGAAGCTCAGATCGAGCGCTTGCGCACCCGCGGGCACGACGATGCGGAAGGCGTGCACCCGCGCCGGATCGCGCCGCCACGGCAGCATCTTGCCGTCGGCCTGGATGACCAGACCCGCCAGCCGATGCGCGGAAATCGAAGGCGCGTGGCTCCCCGTCTCCCATTGCGGATAGAGCAGCGTCATCTCGCCCGCGCGCTGCACGGGGATGCGCTGCTGGATCGTCACGATCCGCCGACGCGTGTCGGTGAGATCGATGGCCAGCGTCATGACGCCGCGGAATGCGCTGTTCTTCTTCGCAGCCGTGATCGGCAGCCTTGCCTTCGCCTGTTGATCGCCACGGGCTGGCGCCAAGGCCGGCGACGCCGACATCGACACCAACGGCAGACACAGCATCACGCCGGCCAGTGCGCACATCAGGACGCTCGAATTCTTGGGCATGGGGTCGAAAGCGCGGTGAGCGCTGGAGCCAGCTGGAAGACGGCGTTTGTAGGCCGGCGCCGGAGCGCCAACGGAAGTCATGGTGCACTCCCACCGATCGCACGCTGGCCATCCGGCAAGTCGACGCTCCATGCAAAACGGCCCCGAAGGGCCGTTCATGTGGGGTCGATCGCTCAGGCGATCTGGCGATCAAGCCGCCGACGCCTTCTCCGCTTCCACCTTCTCCAGCGCGGCATGCGCCTGCTGGTCCGCGTGGTAGCTGGAGCGCACCATCGCGCCGACCGCCGCGTGCGTGAAGCCCATCTTGTAGGCCTCTTCCTCGAACATCTTGAAGGTGTCCGGGTGCACGTAGCGACGCACCGGCAGGTGATGGCCCGAGGGCGCCAGGTATTGCCCGATCGTCAGCATGTCGATGTCGTGCGCGCGCATGTCGCGCATGACCTGGAGGATTTCCTCGTCGGTCTCGCCCAGGCCGACCATGATGCCGCTCTTGGTCGGCACGCCCGGCACCGCTTCCTTGAACCGCTTCAGCAGGTTCAGGCTGAACTGGTAGTCCGAGCCCGGACGCGCTTCCTTGTACAGGCGCGGCGCGGTTTCCAGGTTGTGGTTCATCACGTCCGGTGGCGCCGCCTTCAGGATGTCCAGCGCGCGGTCCATGCGGCCGCGGAAGTCGGGCACCAGCACCTCGATCTGCGTGCGCGGGCTCAGCTCGCGCACCTTGCGGATGCATTCGGCGAAGTGGCCGGCGCCGCCGTCGCGCAGGTCGTCCCGGTCCACGCTGGTGATCACCACGTAGTTCAGCTTCAGCGCCGCGATCGTCTTGGCCAGGTTCAGCGGCTCGTCCACGTCCAGCGGATCCGGCCGGCCGTGGCCGACGTCGCAGAACGGGCAGCGCCGCGTGCACTTGTCGCCCATGATCATGAAGGTCGCCGTGCCCTTGCCGAAGCACTCGCCGATGTTGGGGCAGGACGCTTCCTCGCAGACCGTGTGCAGCTTGTGCTCGCGCAGGATCTGCTTGATCTCGTAGAAACGCGTCGACGGCGAACCGGCCTTCACCCGGATCCAGTCCGGCTTCTTCAGCTGTTCCGCCGGAATGATCTTGATCGGGATCCGCGCCGTCTTGGCTTGCGCCTTCTGCTTGGCGGTCGCGTCGTAATCGGACGCGCTCTTGGCTTCGTGGGTGACGTTCTCGGTTGCCATCAGGCGTTCTCTCGGTTGCCGTGTGCCGGGCCTCAGGGTTGGAGCTGCGCGGCGAGCCGCTCTCCGAACCGCTGGGCCACCGTGGCCCAGTCCGTGAAAACCCCGAGTGTACCGAGGTCCACCGTCCGAAGCCCTGCGTATCCGCACGGATGGATGCCCAGGAAGGGCTTCAGGTCCATCGCGACATTCAGCGCCACGCCGTGATACGTGCAGTGCCGGCTGATCTTGATCCCCAGCGCCGCGACCTTGCCGAGACCGCGGAACGGATCCGCCGGGTCGGCCGGTCCGGTCAGGGCGGCATGCGCCCCGGGGTCGTCCAGCCGCACGTAGATGCCGGGCGCGCCGGCCACCCGGTGGCCCGTCACGCCGACGCCCGCCAGCGTCTGGATCACCGCCGTCTCCAGGCGGAACACGTATTCCTTGACGAAGATCCCCAGCCGCTTCAGGTCCACCAGCGGATACGCGACCACCTGCCCGGGCCCGTGGTACGTCACCTGGCCGCCGCGGTTGGTCTGCACGACGGGAATGCCTTGCGGATCGAGGACGTTGTCGGCCTGGCCGGCCAGGCCTTGCGTGTAGACGGGGTCGAATTCGCACAGCCAGAGCTCGTCCGGCGTCTCCGGACCGCGCGTCTCGGTGAAGGCGCGCATCGCATCCAGCGTGGCCGCATAGTCCACACGGCCCAGGGTCTTGATCAGCATCCCGGCATGCTAGCCGCGATGGCCCTAGCATCGTCGGCATCGGGACATTCAGCATCAGGAGCCTCGCCATGCCGCGTCACCTCACGGCCCTCGCCGTCTGCCTCGCGCTGCTGGGCGGCGCTTCGACGTCGTCGGAGGCGGCCGGCTCCGGCGCCGCGATCACCCTGGACCAGGCGCTGGCCACGTACGAGCGCGGCGATCTTGCCGGCGCGGAGCGCCAGTTCCGCGCGCTGTCGCAGCAAGGCCTCGCGCTCGGCGACTACAACCTCGCGATGATGCATCTGCGCGCGGAGGTCCCCAAGCCTGATCCCAAGCTCGCCCGCCGGTTGCTGGTCCGTGCGGCAGGTCGCGGTCTCGTCCGTGCCGAACTGGCGCTAGGCCAGTTCCACGAGCAGGGCGAGGACGGTCAGCGCGACCTGGTCCAGGCGCAATCCTGGTACCTGAAGGCGGCGGAACACGGCAGCGTCGATGCGCAGGTGGCCGTGGCCACCGCGTTCTACCTGGGTCGGGGCGCGGGCAAGGACTTCCCGCGGGCGGCGCAGTGGTACCGTGAGGCCGCGAAGGGCGGCGACGTCGGCGCGCAGTACCTGATCGCGTCGATGTACGAGTCGGGATTGGGTGTCGACCGCGACCTGCGCCTGGCGCGCTACTGGTACGACATCGCGGCGCGCAACGGCGACGAGGCCGCGCCGTACAAGCTCAAGGCCGTCGACGCGGCGCTGGCGGCCGACGCGGGATCCGTGTGATCCAGCCAGACCGGCACTGATCCGGTCCCTCGTTGCCGGTTTACAGGACGACCTTCACCATCGGGTGGGTGGTGAGCGTGCGGTACAGCTCGTCGAGCTGTTCGCGGCTGGTCGCGGTGACCGTGATCGTCACGCCGAGGTACTTGCCGCCCGAGCTCGGGCGCTTTTCCACGCTTGCCGCGTCGAACGCCGGATCGAACTGCTGCGCCACGCTCACGATCGCCTCGACGAAGCCCTCGACATGCGCGCCCATCACCTTGATGGGGAACTGCGACGGGTAGTCGATCAGCGATTGCTCGGGCGGGATCGGGGCGTTGTTGAAGCTGGTCATGATGGGAAATCCAAATGGAGTCGGTCAGCGGCTTTGCAAGACCTTGGCCCGTTGATAGGCCTCGTGGAGCTTGGCGTACACCGGGCCGGGCTTGCCGCGCAGCGCGCCGTGGCCGACCTCGTCGTGATCGAGCCGGGTGACCGGCGCAACTTCCTTGCTCGCGGAGGTCAGCAGGATCTCGTCGGCGGTGCCCAGCTCGGTCTCCGCGATCGGACGCTGGTTGAAGGCGATGCCGAGTTCCTCGCAGAGCTCCTTGAGCAACCGCACGCGAATGCCTTCGAGCAGCGCTTCCCCGGGCGGCGGCGTCAGCAGCGCGCCGTCGCGGACGATCCAGACGTTGCTGCTGGAACCTTCGGTCACGTAGCCGTCGCGGATCAGCACGGTCTCGTCGGCGCCCTGATCGGCGGCGGCCTGACGCGCCAGCACATTGCCCAGCAGCGAGATGCTCTTGATGTCGCCCCGCTGCCAGCGGAAGTCCCGCGCCGTCACGCAGCTCAAGCCCTGATGGCGCTGCTCCGGCGTCAACGCGTGCAGCGGCTGCGTGTACGCCAGCACCGTCGGCTCGAGATCCTTGGGCATCGCGTGACCCCGCGCGGCGACGCCTCGCGTGACCTGCAGGTAGATGGCCTGGTCCTCGACGTCCGGCAGGTGCGCCACCAGACTGCGAAACAGGTCCAGCCAGGCTTCGCGCTCGTAGGGATCCTCGATGCGCAGCGCCTTCAGGCTGCGACCGAGCCGGTCCAGGTGATCATCGACGCGGAACAGACGGCCCGCGTAGACAGGGATCGACTCGTAGACCCCGTCGCCGAAGAGGAAGCCCCGGTCCATCACCGGCACGCGGGCATCGCCGAGCCGGCCCAGGTGGCCGTTGAGATAGCAGGGAAGATCGGCCCAGGGCATGGTCATCGGTGGCTCCCGCAGTGTGCTCAGTGTGGACACGCCGAAGCCACCGACTGTACGCCGCCGGCCCGACCCGCCAACCCCGGCAAGCGCGGGGCCTTGACTGATCGGACTGCCGCTCGGCCGCCCGGTCAGCCCACTGATCAGGCGAGCGGGCTTACTTGATCCAGAGCCGGATCGCGTCCCAGGCACGGCCGAAGATGCCGGCCAGCGGCACCTCCTGCTGCACGACCAGCGGCACCTCGGCCACCGGCGAACCGCCCGAGGTCGTCACCTTCAGCGTGCCCACGCGCTGGTTCAGCGCCAGCGGCGCGACCAGCGGGTCGGTGCGCTGGATGTCGGTCTTGAGCTTGCCGCCCTCGCCGCGCGGCACCGCGACGAAGACCGCATCGGCCGCGCCCAGCTTGGCTTCCGGCGCGGCGCCCTTCCAGACCTTGACGGTGGTGATCGGCTGGTTCTTGTCGAACAGGCGCACCGCGTCGAAGGCCGAGTAACCCCAGTTCAGCAGCTTCTGGCTCTCGGTGGCGCGGGCTTCCTTCGAGGCCGTGCCCATCACGACACTCAGCAGGCGGCGCTTGCCGTTGGGCACGTCGCGCTGCGCGCTGGCCGCCAGGCAGTAGCCGGCCGCATCGGTGTAGCCGGTCTTGCCGCCGTCCACCGAGGGATCGCGGCCCAGCAGCATGTTGCGGTTGGACTGTCGGATCTTGTTGAAGGTGTATTCGCGCTTGGAGTAGTACTCGGCGTAGTACGCCGGGTAGTCCTGGATCACGTGCGAGAAGACGACCGCGATGTCGCGCGCGCTCGTCTTGTGGCCGGGCTCGGTGATGCCGGTGACGTTCTTGAACGAGGTGTTCTTCAGGCCCCAGGCCTGCGCCTGCTTGTTCATCATCGCGACGAACTGCTCGACCGTGCCGCCGACGCCTTCGGCCAGCGCGACCGAGGCGTCGTTGCCCGACTGGATGATCATGCCGCGGATCAACTCGTCGACCTTGGGCGTCATCGTCGTGTCGATGAACATCAGCGACGGGTCGCCCTTGCGCTCGTCCCACGCGCGCTTGGACACCGTCAGCGTCTGATCCAGCGTCAGGCGCTTGGCCTTGAGCGCGTCGAACACGACGTAGGCCGTCATCAGCTTGGTCAGCGACGCGGGGTCCTGCGGCGTGTCGGCCTCGCGTTCGGCGAGCGTCTGGTGGGTCGTCAGGTCCAGCAGGACGAAATTGCGGGCCGCGATCTCGGGCGGCGTCAGCGCCTGGGCGGACGCGCCGGTCGTCATCACGACACTGGACAGGCCCAGGCCGAGAGCGAGGGAGGCGAGGAATCGTTTCATTCGGGAGAGATCCTTAGGCGCGCGCTTCGCCGACGGCATGCCAGCCGCGCAGCACCAGAGTCTTGAGCAGCGGCAACTGCCCGTGGAAGAAGTGCCCGACGCCGGGCACCACGATGACCGGCAGCGCCTGCGGGCGCGCCCAGTCGAAGACGGCGCTCAAGGGCACCACATCGTCCTGTTCGCCGTGGATCACGACGGTATCGGCCGGCACGGTCGCGACGCCGAAGCGGCTCGTGGCCGGTCCGACCAGCAGCAGGCGTTCGGCGGGCTGCTCGAGCTTGAGCGCCGCCTGCGACGCGACGAAACCGCCGAAGGAGAAGCCGGCCAGCGCCAGCGGCTGGGCGGGATCGCGGAACCCGGCGATCACGGCCAGCGCGTCGTCGACCTCGCCGCGGCCTTCGTCCCACGCGCCGGCCGACTTGCCGATGCCGCGGAAGTTGAAGCGCACCGCGCGGTAGCCCAGGTGCACGAACGCGCGCGCGATCGTCTGCACTACCTTGTTGTCCATCGTGCCGCCCTGCGTGGGATTCGGGTGGCAGATCACGACCACGCCGCGCAACGGGCCGGCGTCGACCGCGGGTTCGTCGACGGCGCATTCGATCTCCCCGGCCGGGCCGGCGATCTGCCGGCGCTGGGTCTGTGCATTCATGTGAGCGCGCGCCCGATCAGCGGCCGACCGAATCGTCGAGCACCAGACGCTCGACGACCTCGCCGTGCTTGAGGTGGCATTCGACGATCTCGTCGATGTCGCTGTTGTCCACGAACTGGTACCAGACCGCGTCCGGGTACACGACCGCCACCGGCCCGCCCGCGCAACGGTCCAGGCAGCCCGCCTTGTTCACGCGCACGCCGCCCTTGCCGGCCAGTTTTTCGGCCTTCACGCGTTTCTTGCAGTGGTCGAAGGCCTCCTGCGCGTTGTGCTGAAGGCAGGCGTTCTCGTTCTCGCGCTGATTCAGGCAGAAGAAGATGTGGCGTTGGTAGTAGCTGGCAGAGCTCATCGGTCGATTGTAGTTTCAGGGTTTCCACCGAGCGTCCGTTCGTGCGGTCCGTCACGAACCGCTTGTCCTTCAGAGCGCCCGGCGGACCGCTCTTCGGAGGCTCGTTCCCCGGCAGGCGGCGGACCCGGGGGATCGCTCTTCACGTCGCCCTGCCGATCACTCTGTCGATCGCTTTGCGTGACGCCATAGAGCAGCCACGCCAGCGCCGCGAACGGCCACAGCCAGCCCACCCACTGCGCCAGCCCGTAGAGGTTGACGAAGCGGCCCTGCTCCCAGAACTGCAGGCTTTCGAGCAGATAGGGATCGGACGGCGCCTCGGCCATCAGCGCGATCAGCACGGTCAGCACGACCAGGCCCCAGGCCGCGTTCGCGCGCCGGGACATGAAGGCCGCCAGCAGCGCCAGCACGCCGCCGATGATCAGGCCGGGTCCGGTCGTCGAGGTCAACCAGGCCCACGCATGATCGGGGCCGAAGTTCAGCACGGTCGACCAGGCCGTCGTCGTCACGCCCAGCGCGATCGCACCCAGCACCAGCAGCGCGCGACGCTTGCCCGGCCGCGCCACCGACAAGGCGAGCAGGCACGGCGCCAGCAGGCCCATGGCGATCGCGATGGCCTCGAGGCCCGGCGGCAGCGGCAGGTCGTCGGTCAGTTCCTTGGGGACGAGTTCCCAGGGCGTGTTCTCGAGCAGCAGCTCCGTCCACTCGCGCAGGCGCGGAAAGAGCTGGCCGAGGCCCAGCGGCAGCGGCGCCGGGTAGAGCAGCCCCACGGGCCACATCGCCAGCAGCGCCAGCGCCCCCGCGCTGTGCGGCACGAACCAGCGTTCGCGCCAGCCGTTCCAGCGCGCCAGCCCGCCGAGTCCCAGGACCGCCCACGCGCACAGGCCGCCGAGCCAGGCGCCGGCGCTGTTGAGCAGGAAGTCCGCCAGCGACGGCACACGGCCCGGGAGGAAATACTGCAGCGTCTCCATCGAGAACGACAGCAGCGGCAGCCCCACCACCGTCAGCAGTAGCGCGCGCAACAGGCTGCC
This sequence comes from Mitsuaria sp. CC2, assembly GCF_048957715.1. Classification (NCBI taxonomy): domain Bacteria; kingdom Pseudomonadati; phylum Pseudomonadota; class Betaproteobacteria; order Burkholderiales; family Sphaerotilaceae; genus Roseateles; species Mitsuaria sp. CC2. The sequence goes on from NZ_JARVXN010000029.1 coordinate 27,400, forward strand.
GCTGCCGCGTATCACCGCCGAGAAGCACAGCAGTCCCAGCGGCCAGTAGCCCGCCACGTTGATCCATATGTCGAACCGGCCCCAGTAGCGGGGCCAGGGCAGCCCGACGAAGCCCGGCCAGGGCAGGCTGGGCGGCATGCGCCAGGGCCAGAACGGGTAGAGGCTGGCGTAGACCACCAGCACGGCGTAACACAGGGCCAGCCAGGAGGCGGAGCTGCGCCGATGCATCGCCGGGTCAGAAGGGTTTGACGACGACCAGGATCACGATGGCCGCGAACAGGAGGACCGACACCTCATTGAACACGCGGAACCATTTGTGGCTGCGGCGGTTGGCAAGCATCTCGAACTTGCGCAGGAAGGCGCGGCACACGTGGTGATACCCGATCGCCACGACGACCAGCCCCAGCTTGGCGTGCATCCAGCCGTTGCCCGGGCCGCGGCCGATGCCGTAATACAGCCACAGCGCGAGGCCGAAGGCCAGGGCGAGCACCATCAGTCCCGAACTGAAGCGGTAGAGCTTCAGTGCCATGATCAACAGCCGTTCACGCTCGGCGTGGCTGTCCGCGGGCACCATGGCCAGGTTCACGAAGATCCGCGGCAGGTAGAACAGGCCGGCAAACCACGCGGCGACGAAAATGATGTGAAACGCTTTGATCCAGAGCATCGCGGCATTATGGATGGCGCGAAAAAAAACCCCGGCTTCACAGCCGGGGTCGGAAAGCCTTATCGCTGTCATCACGTTAAGGCTCCTGCTCAGGGAGGAAAAGCAGGGAACGACAGCCTAACGGCTATCATTCAAGAACGACTTTAACAGATCTGCCGAATTTCGGAATCCACGTCTTTTCACCGGATGGCCCCTCATCCTGGTGGTACTTCCCGGAAATCATGCAACTTCCCGCTCCCTATCCCGCCAGCCGTCCCCGTCGGCTGCGTCGCGACGCCTTCACCCGGGCGCTGGTTCGCGAAAACCGCCTGCACGCCAGCGATTTCATCTTTCCGGTCTTCGTCCATGAGGGCGAGCACCGCGTCGAACCGATCGCGTCGATGCCGGGCGTCTCCCGCCTGAGCCTGGACAAGCTGATTCCCGTGGCCGAGGAATGCGTGGAACTGGGCATCCCGGTGATGGCGCTGTTCCCCGCGATCGATCCGGCGCTGAAGACGCCTGACGGCATCGAGGCGACCAACCCGGACGGCCTGATCCCGCGCGTCGTGCGCGCGCTCAAGGAGAAGGTGCCCGGCATCGGCGTGCTGACGGACGTCGCGCTCGATCCGTACACCAGCCACGGCCAGGACGGCGTGCTCGACGAGCAGGGCTACATCCTGAACGACCGTACCGTCGAGCTGCTCAAGCAGCAGGCGCTGGTCCAGGCCCGGGCGGGCGTGGACATCGTCGCGCCCAGCGACATGATGGACGGCCGCATCGGCGCGATCCGCGCCGCGCTCGAAGCCGACAGCCACATCCATACGCGGATCATGGCCTACAGCGCGAAGTACGCGAGCGCCTTCTACGGACCGTTCCGCGACGCGGTGGGCTCGCGCAGCAACCTCGGCAAGGCAGACAAGAAGACCTACCAGATGGACCCGGGCAACAGCGACGAAGCCCTGCGCGAAGTCGGCCTGGACCTGGCCGAGGGCGCCGACATGGTGATGGTCAAGCCCGGGCTGCCGTACCTGGACATCGTGCGTCTGGTGAAGCAGGAATTCAGGGTCCCGACCTTCGCGTACCAGGTCAGCGGCGAGTACGCCATGATCAAGGCCGCCGCCGCGAACGGCTGGCTGGACCACGACGCCGTGATGCTGGAGGCGCTGCTCGCCTTCAAACGAGCGGGCGCCGACGGCATCCTGACCTACTTCGCGATGGACGCGGCGCGTCTGCTGCGCGCCGGCGCCTGAACGTCCCGGACGCCAGGGAACGCGGGCTGCCCGACCGACGCATGCGCATCTTCCACCTGAGCGACGCGGTCTACGAGGAGCTCGCCGGGCTGCCCGACGAGCTCCCGCCCGAAGGCTTCCTGTGGATCGGCCTGCCGCGGCGGGAATTCGAGCTTCAGCTCGGCTCGCTGCAGCAGCGGCTCACGCGTTGGACCGGCGCGCAGCTGCTCGATCTGCATGTGTCGGATCTGATGAATCCGCAACTGCCCTCCCATTTCGACTACACGAGCGCCTACGACCTGATGGTGTTCCGCCGGCTCGCGACGATGCCCGGCCGCCAGCAGCATCTGTCCGAGGACGAGCCCCGCACCGCCGCCGCGGTCAACGAGGCGCTGAAGGCCATCGACACCAGTCCGGTCGGTTTCGCCGTCTTCGACCGCGTGCTGATCACCGTGCATCCGGGCGAGTGCTCGCTGCGGGACTACTTCGCCGGCAAGCTCGGCGCGCAGCAGGAGGGCCGCGACCTGCGCGGCAGCACGAGGCTGCCCCACAGCCCGGCCGAACTGATGCTGCGCATGGTCAACCACATGGTCGACAGCTATCTGGACCTGCGCCGGCTGCTCACCCGTCAGCTGACGACGCTGCAGAACCTGCTGCTGGACCGGCGCGGCCACTTCCGCGATTGGCCCGTGGTACTGCACGCACGCGACACGCTGTCGCGGCTCGAAGACCTCTGCGAGGACCAGCGCAGCGCCGTGCAGGAATGGATAGACGCGCTGGGCGAATGGCCCGTCGGCGACGCGCGGGCGGAACGCGAGCGCGAGCTGCTGCGCGTGCGTTCGCGCGACGTGCTCGAACACGTCGAGCGCGTGCTGACCCATGTGCGGCGGCTGGAGACGTCGGCGGAGACGTCGGTGCAGATGCATTTCTCGCTCACCGGCGAGCGCACCAACAACATCATGCGGACGCTGACCGTGCTGACGGCCATCTTCCTGCCGCTGAACCTGATCACCGGCGTCTTCGGCATGAACTTCGACACCCTGCCGCTGATCCACCGGGCCACCGGCTTCTGGATCGCCGTCGGCGTCATGGTCGTCACTGCGATCCTGCTCGGCGCCTTCTTCTGGCGCAAACGCTACCTCGGTACGCAGCAGTAGGAAGACAGGGCGAAGCGCTCAGCGCTTCACCTTGGCGGGCTTGGCCTTCGCCGCAGCATACGGATCGGCGAAGCCGAGCCCAAGCATGACCTCGGTCTCACGGGCTTCCATGCACTCGGCCTCGTCGTCTTCCTCGTGGTCGTAGCCCTGCGCGTGCAGCGTGCCGTGGACCAGCATGTGCGCGTAGTGCGCCGCGATGTCCAGTCCCATTTCCCTGGCCTCGCGCTCGACGACCTCGGCGCAGATCACCAGGTCAGCGGCGACGACGGGCTCGTGGGTGTAGTCGAAGGTCAGCACGTTGGTCGCGTAATCCTTCGAGCGGTATTCGCGGTTGAGCGACTGTCCCTCCTCCGCGTCGACGATGCGGACGGTGATCTCGCCCGGAAGCTCCAGCGCCGCGCGCATCCAGCGGATCACCTTGTGCCGCGGCAGCAGCGCCTTGTGGCGAGGATCCGCGAATTGCAGCGAAAGGCTCAGTTCCGGGCGGCTCATCGGGCAGTTCCCTTGCGCGTGGACTTGGCAGTCGTCTTTGCGGCCACCTTCTTCGCCACAGCTTGGGTCGCCACGGTCTTCTTCGCGACGGGCCTCTTCACTGCCGGCTTCTTCGACGCCGCCTTCTTCACGGCAGGCTCGGGAGGCGCTTCAAAGCGCATCGCCTCCTCCCGCAAGCGGAGCGCACGCAGACGACGTTCCTCGCGTTCTTCGGCGAACTGGGCGCGGTGCTCCTCCTCCGCGCGCGCTTCTTCGCGGGCCAGCGCTTCCGTCTGGTCCTCGTATGCCTGCACGATGCGCGCGACCAGCGGGTGGCGCACGACGTCCGCGCGCGTGAAGCGCGTGATCGCGATGCCCTCGACCCCGTCCAGCACCTGCTCCGCGTCGACCAGCCCGCTGCGCATGCCGCGCGGCAGGTCGATCTGGCTCGTGTCACCGGTGACCACGCACCTGCTGCCGAAGCCGATCCGGGTGAGGAACATCTTCATCTGCTCGGGCGTCGTGTTCTGCGCCTCGTCCAGGATGACGAACGCGTGATTCAGCGTGCGTCCCCGCATGAAAGCCAGCGGCGCGATCTCCAGCTGCCCCTTCTCGAAGGCCTTGGTCACGCGATCGAAGCCCATCAGGTCGTACAGCGCGTCGTAGAGCGGGCGCAGGTAGGGATCGACCTTCTGCGTCAGGTCGCCGGGCAGGAAACCGAGGCGCTCGCCGGCTTCGACCGCCGGGCGCGTCAGGATGATGCGCTGCACCGTCGAGCGTTCCAGCGCGTCCACCGCGCAGGCCACCGCGAGGAAGGTCTTGCCCGTGCCCGCCGGACCGATGCCGAAGCTGATGTCGTGCGACAGGATGCTTCGCAGGTAGATGTGCTGGTTGCCGGTGCGGCCGGCCAGGTCGGCGCGCCGGGTGCGCAGCACGACACCGCCGTCCGGGTCCTCGCCGTTGCCGCCGTTGCCGCCGTCGGCGCCGTTCGCCGCCTTCTCCGATGTGGCCAGGTCGTTGGCCGCCTCGACGATGGCCAGGCGCAGCGTCTCGCTGGGAATCGCCCGGTCGGCCCGCGCGTAAAGCGATTCGAGCAGGACCAGCGAGCGCCGCGCCTGCGCGCGCTCGCCCTCGACGTTGAAGTGCTCGGCACGGTGGGTGATGCGCACGTCCAGCGCCGCCTCGATCTGGCGGAGATGATCGTCCAGCGGGCCGCACAGGTGCGACAGGCGCCGGTTGTCGGCGGGGGTGAAGGCGTGACGCAGGTTCAAAGCGGAGAAGGCTCCGTATTCAGGGGGGTTGAGGGCGGTATTGTCGCGCGCCGGTGCGCGGCGTGCTTGCCGCGCCTGCACAATCGCCCCCCATGCACCGGACCATGGAACAACAAGGAGACGCCGCCGGCCCGAGGGACGCCGCGCAGGCGCAGGGAGGCACCCGGCCCGCGGCGTTCGGCGCCGCGGCGATCCTGTCACTGGCCGTGCCGGTCTGCCTCGCGCAGGTCGCGGGCGCGGCGGTCGCGGGCGGCGACGGCATCACGACCGGCTCCTTCGCCACGCTGTGGACGCGGTTGGCGCCGCAACTGGCCTACGGGCTGCAGTCCGCGCTGGTGCTGATGGCCTTCGTGCTGGGACTGCTGATCTGGCAGCGCCGCGCGCAACGGCACATCGGCTGGCTGCTCGTGCTGATGCCGGGATGGGTGGTCATGATCGGCCTCGCGCCGCTGTCCTCGTGGCGGACCGGGATCGCGGTGATCCTCGCGCCGTGGCTGCTCTGGTGCGCGGTCCACTACCTCATGCGGCGGATGCGACGACACGATCGCCGCATGCATCGCGCGCTGCTGGCCCAGGCACTGATTTTCCCCGCCGCGCTGCTGCTGCCCTTGCCCGCGACACGCATCGCCGCCTTCGCGCTCTGGTGGCTGGGCGCCCAGCTCCTGGTCGCGATGGCCTGGCACCTCTGGCATCTCTGGCAGGACATGTTCCTCCCGACGCTGGAGGAGCGCTACCCGCAGTCCGACTTTGTCCTCAGCTGCGTGCTGATCGGCTTCGGCGTGCTCGCGATCCTGACGGCCTGGACGCTGCCGGGCAGCGGGCTGGCCGGCATCCTCGGTCCCCTGTGCCTGCTGGGCCTGGGCCTGCATCGCGTGCGCGGGTTCGCCCGCGCGCTGACGCAATCCGAGCTCGCCGTGCTGCAGGGCGAGCTGCGGCTGCAGGAACGCATCGCCGAGCTGGAGCGCCATTTCGAACAGGTCGCCGAGACCAAGCTGGAGCAGGTCACAGAACGCGAGCGCAAGCGCATCGCCGCCGACCTGCATGACGACCTCGGCGCCAAGCTGCTGACCATCGTGCATACCAGCGAGTCGGACAGGATCTCGACGCTCGCCCGCGAGGCGCTGGAAGAGATGCGGCTGTCAGTGCGCGGCCTGACCGGCAAGCCGGTGCAACTGCTGGACGCGCTGGGCGACTGGCGCGCCGAGGTGGTCTCCCGCCTGGCCCAGGCGAACATCCTGGCCGAGTGGAAATCCCCTGCCGAGGACATCGAGCACACCTTCCCCGCCCGCGCCTACGTGCAGACCACGCGCATCCTGCGCGAGTCGGTCAGCAACATCATCAAGCACAGCGGCGCCACGCACTGTGTGATCAGCTGCTCGGCGCAGGACGGCTACTTCTCGGTGGTGATCCAGGACAACGGCCAGGGCATCCCGCTGGAGCTCGAAGGTCGCCTGGACAAGGGACACGGCATGGCCAGCATGAAGGCCCGCGCCAAGCAGATGCACGGCCAGTGCCTGGTGGAATCCGGACCCGGCTGGGGCACCGTCATCCGGCTCACGATCCCACTTTGATCACGCTCTGATCGCGATCTCGCGTGATCCATTGCCGCCGGCACCACAGTCCGGCGTTGATCAGGATGGTCAGCCCCCCGAGAAAGCCGTACTGTTGCGCGAAGTCGGCGGGTTCCCTGCCGGCACTGCTTTCCTGAGCAAGAATCCGCGCCATGAACCACATCCTGCTCCTCGAAGACATTCCCGAAATCCGCGCCTGGCTCAAGGTCCTGGTCAAGCAGGTCTTCGCCAACGCGGTCGTCACCGAGTGCTCGCGGGTGCAGGACGCCCTTCAGCAGGTCAACTCGCAGCGTTTCACGCTGGCGCTGCTGGACCTGGGCCTGCCGGACGGTTCCGGCGTCGACGTGATCTCGGCGCTGCGCGAGAAGCAGCCGGAAGTGCAGTCCGTCATCGTCACCATCCACGACGACGACGAACACCTCTTCCCCGCCCTGCAGGCCGGCGCCTTCGGTTATCTGCTGAAGGAACAGTCGCGCGAGCTGCTGGTCGAGCAGCTCCAGCGCATCAGCCAGGGCGAACCGCCGCTGTCCCCATCGATCGCGCGCAAGGTCATCGCCTACTTCACTTCGCAGCGCCGGCCGCAGGCGGCGCAGGTGCTGCACGAGGTCTCGCTGACCGACCGCGAGACGGAGGTGCTGCTGCGCGTCGCCAAGGGCTTCACGCTGCCGGAGATCGGCGTGCAGTTGGGCCTGTCGCGTCACACGATCGCCGACTATGTGAAGCAGATCTATCGCAAGCTCAACGTGAGTTCGCGCGCCGAGGCGGCGCTGGAAGCGCAGCGCCTGGGGCTTTTCGGCAGGAACTGAACGTCCTGCGAGACGGATTCCGGCGCCAGAGCGGGGAGCGGACACCCGGCCTCGGGAAAATACTGGACAAACATCCAGCAGAATCACGTCGAAGCGCCGACGAACGCGGATAATCCGCGCCCATGATCGGCAAGCTCACCGGCGTCATCGCGGAAAAATCGCCCCCGCAGGTTGTCATCGACGTGCAGGGCGTCGGCTACGAAGTCGACGTGCCGATGAGCACCTTCTTCAACCTGCCGGGCCTGGGCGAGCGCGCCTCGCTGCTGACGCACCTGAGCATCCGGGAGGACGCGCACGTGCTCTTCGGCTTCCTCACCGCCGAGGAACGCACCACCTTCCGCCTGCTCATCAAGATCAGCGGCGTCGGGCCCAAGATGGCGCTGTCGCTGCTATCGGGCCTGTCGGTCGGGGATCTGGCCCAGGCCGTCTCCAAGCAGGAGGCCGGCCGGCTCGTGAAGGTCCCGGGCATCGGGAAGAAGACGGCCGAACGGCTGCTGCTGGAACTCAAGGGCAAGCTGAGCCCCGATCTGTCGCTGCCGGTGTCCGTGGCCAACGACGCCCAGGCCGACATCCTCCAGGCGCTGGTGGCGCTGGGATACAGCGAGAAGGAAGCCGGTTCCGCGCTGAAGACGCTGCCTGCGGACATCGGCGTCAGCGAAGGCATCAAGTTGGCAATGAAGCACCTGTCATGAATCCCCGCGCGCGGCGTACCCTCCGACCATGAGCATCCAGACCGACGACTTCACGCCCGCGCCGCAGCAGGCCCGCCTCATCAGCGCCCAGCCCGCGTCGCCGAACGAGGACGCGATCGAACGCGCGCTGCGCCCCAAGCTGCTCGACGAATACGTCGGTCAGGTGAAGGCGCGCGAGCAGCTGGAGATCTTCATCGGCGCCGCCAAGAAGCGGCGCGAGGCGCTCGACCATGTGCTGCTGTTCGGACCGCCGGGGCTCGGCAAGACGACGCTGAGCCACATCGTCGCCGCCGAGCTCGGCGTCAACCTGCGCCAGACGAGCGGGCCGGTGCTGGAGAAGCCCAAGGACCTGGCCGCCATCCTCACCAATCTCGAGCGCAACGACGTGCTGTTCATCGACGAGATCCACCGGCTGTCGCCGGTCGTCGAGGAAATCCTGTACCCCGCGCTGGAGGACTACCAGATCGACATCATGATCGGCGAAGGCCCGGCGGCCCGCTCGATCAAGCTCGATCTTCAGCCGTTCACGCTGGTGGGCGCGACCACGCGTGCCGGCATGCTGACCAACCCGCTGCGCGACCGCTTCGGCATCGTGGCGCGGCTGGAGTTCTACACCGCCGACGAGCTGCGCCGCATCGTGACGCGGTCGGCGTCGCTGCTCGGCGCGCCGATCGATCCGGAGGGCGCGCTGGAAGTCGCGCGGCGTTCGCGCGGCACGCCTCGGATCGCCAACCGGCTGCTGCGCCGCGTGCGCGACTACGCCGACGTCAAGGCAGACGGCACCATCACCCGCGGCATCGCCGAGAAGGCATTGGCGATGCTGGACGTCGATCCGTTGGGCTTCGACCTGATGGACCGGAAGCTGCTGGAAGCGGTGGTGCATCGCTTCGACGGCGGGCCCGTCGGACTGGACAACGTCGCCGCGGCGATCGGCGAAGAGCCGGGCACCATCGAGGACGTGATCGAGCCCTACCTGATCCAGCAGGGCTTCCTGCAGCGCACGCCGCGCGGACGGATCGCTACGCTGGCGGCTTATCGCCACCTGGGCGTCGCGCCGCCTAAGCAGGCGGGGCAACTGTTCGATCTGGAGTGATCGGGGAGCCCGGCCAGGCGAGCTGACCGACGCTCCGGAACGGCAAAGAAAAAGGCGCTCCGAGGAGCGCCTTTGTGCTTCGTGATCCGGAGATCAGAAGTTGTGGCGAACGCCCAGGGCGAACGAGTTCAGGTCGTCGCGCTTGGCCGGCGTATTCGCATCCACGGCGGTGTAGAACGCATACACCTTGGTGCGCTTGCTCAGGTTGTAGTTGTACGCCACCGTGTACTGCTTGCCACCGTTGCGACCGTTGTTGAACGAGTACGCGCCGGCCTTGGTGCCACCCACGTTCAGGTGGAATTCCGACTGACCCATCGTGTACATCACAGCGGCACGGCCGATCCAACGGCTGTCCTTGCCACCGGCGACCAGCGGCGTGCCCGACTCTTCGCGCTGCGCGTAGCCGCCGAAGGTGAAGGCGCCCAATTCATACAGGCCGCGGATCGCGTACTGCTTGGCCGGGCCTTGCTTGCTGTAACCAGCGCCCAGGTGCACGGGGCCCTGGTCGTAGTTCAGGGCGACGTCGTAGCCGCGCGGATCGACGCCTTCACCGGCGTGCAGCGTGAACTCGCCGTTGAAGCCGCTGATGTTCGGGGTGAAGTAGCCGACCTTGTTGGTCTGCGTGAAGCCTGCGCCCGAGTACAGCTTGTCTTCCGACGTGCCGGTGTCGTGGTTGTGCATCGACACGTAGTCGGCGGTGGCGTAGTACGAGCCCGGGGTCCAGCGGCCCAGGCGGACAGCGCCGAAATCGCCAGCCAGCTGCACGCTGGCTTCACGGTTCCAGAACGCCGAACTGGTCTGGCGGCCGTCGTCCGAGTTCAGGCCGTGCTCCAGGGCGAAGCTGGCCTTCAGGCCGCTGCCGAGGTCTTCCGTGCCCTTGAAACCCAGGCGGGAGTTGTTGTTGATCACCGACGCGACGCGGTCGTTGTTGCCGGTCTTGATGCTTTCCACCGAGGTGTTGATGCGACCCCAGAGCGTGACGGAGCTCTGCGCGAACACGGGAGCGGAAAGGGCCGCGATGGCCGCAGCGAATGCAATCTTTTTCATACCCACCTTCATCCAGTTGGAGGTTTCAGCCGGTCTGGCTCATGGCTTTACTGCAAGGTGTGCGGAGTATAGAAGTGCGTTGCACGCACCCATCACGCCCGACGCAAAATTGCAACAGTTCCCCGTTAGGGGTGAACCAGAGGGCCGGCGGGTGATAACAGCCGGGCCGTCAGGACCTGCCCCGCCAGCAGGGCGGCGAGCACGGCGATCTGCTCGATCGGGCCGAGCCGGTGGGCATGCCAGAGGAACAGTGCGATCGCGACCAGCAGCACGAGGAACATGCCGCCCGCCGCCCAGGCGTGCGAGGACGCGACCTTCGGGTCGAACAGCGGCCTCGTGTGCGGGTCGTATCCGGGCGCTATGCGGGCGCCGATGCCCGGCTCCCAGTGCGCCGGCTCCCACCACAGGCGCAACTTGTCCCGCCAGCGCGGCGTGCGCCGCGTCTTGGACAGCAGCTTGGCGTAGACCTGCACGTTGGCCGTCCACGGGTTCCAGCTCTGCAGCGCGTCGCGCGTGCCGTAGACGCAGGGCTCTTGATCCAGCTCTTCCTGGAAACTCCCGAACATCCGATCCCAGATGACCAGGATTCCGCCGTAGTTGCGATCAAGATAGGGATCGTTGACGGCGTGATGCACCCGGTGATTGGATGGCGAGCAGAACCACCGGTCGAACCAGCCCAGCCTGCCGATCTGCTGCGTGTGCACCCAGAACTGGTACAGCAGGTCGACCAGCGCGACGACCGCGTACACCAACGGCGGGAATCCCAGGATCGCCATCGGCATGTAGAAGGCCCACCCGACCAGCCAGCCGCTGCCGGTCTGCCGCAGCGCGGTGGAGAGGTTGTAGTCCTCGCTCTGGTGGTGGACGGCGTGCGCGGCCCACAGCAGCGCGGTGGTGTGGCCGAGGCGGTGGTGCCAGTAATAGAGGAAGTCGTAGAGCAGCAGCCCCAGCAGCCACACCCACCAGTCGCCGGCATCCAGCCGCATCAGCGCGGCGCGTTCGAAGACCCAGGTGTAGATGCCCAGCGTGAAGAGCTTGGTCATCACGCCCACCACCTGGCTCAGCATGCCCAGCGCGATGCTGCTCACCGCATCGTTGAGGCGATAGGTGTTGCGGCCGCGGCGCAGGCCGATCCAGTATTCGAGCCCGATGAGGGCGAAGAACACGGGCGTGGCCAGCACGATGATCTGTGCGTCGGTCATGTGTCTCCTCGAGGAACGCTCGATGCGGCGCTCTTGTCGATATCGGCGGCCGCCGGCCCTCGTGGGAGCCGGCGATCACGCGCTCAAGCCCGGGCGGTCGCGACCGCGGCCGGAATGAAGCCCGGCACGCCGGGATCGTCCAGTGCCAGGCCTTGCAGATGTTGATCGTCGTTCCATCCGACCAGGCTGAATCCCTGCGGCGAGTGCAGCAGCCGGTTCACGCTGGTGTTGCCCAGGACCCAGCTGCGCGGCGCCTGAAGGTCGATGCGGGTGGCGGCGCGGTAGAGGCAGTCCAACACCCCGCCGTGCGCGACGACCGCAATCGTCTGGCCCGCATGTGCGGCGGCCAGTTCGGACACGACCGCGATGCAGCGCGCGTAGAGCGCGGTGAGACTTTCGCCGCCGGGTGGCTCGAAATCCGGATCGCGTCGCCGCCAGCGCAGGGCGTCCTCGGGGAAGCCGGACTCGATCTCGGTCCACAGCTTGCCCTCGTGGATGCCGAACGCGCGCTCGCGCAGGCGTTCGTCGAGACGGACGTCCAGCCCATGCGGCGCCGCCAGATGCCGCGCGGTCACGGCGGCGCGGTCCAGGTCACTCGCATAGATCGCGTCGATCGGATGGTCGGCCAGCGCGGCGCCGAGCCGCTCGGCCTGGCGCTCGCCCAGCGCGTTCAGAGGGCGGTTCAAGTGACCTTGCAGCCTGCCCTCCCTGTTCCAGGCGGTTTCGCCGTGCCGGATGGCCAGGATCAGCGTCGGGTCCACTCAGACGCCCCAGACCACGTCGGTGCCGGCCCCCTGCGCGGCGCGCATCAGCTCCAGCAACGGCCACAGGCGCTGGCGCAGCGACACCTCGGCCTTGGGCGGCGGTTTGCGGCCTTCGGCCTGCGCCTGTTCGGCGGCGCGATCCTGCGCCTGTTGTTCCTCCGCGATCGCCGCCTCGCCATGCGCGATCAGCGCGGGCAGGTCGGACGCCTGGAAGATGCCTTGCGGCGCCGGTCCGCGCCCCAGGGCCTGCAGCGCTTGGTCGCCGTGAGCGGCCGTCATGATGACGTCCGCCCCGGCCTTCGACTTGAACTTGTACAGCACACGTGTCTCCCGGCCGTCGACAGCGGCCCATCGACGCATTGTGCCGCCCTCGCGAGCGGCGCGGATCAGGCGCCGCGAAGCAGGTGCACGGACGCGCGCGCCGCTCGCGGCACCGCCGCGGCCTGCTCGCGCGCCAACTTGCCGGCCTCGGCCTGCGCGGCGATCTGCGCCCGGCGCTCCTCGAACGCGCGCGTCTCCAGCGCCGGCGCGCACAGGAAACCCTGGTATTCGTGGCAGCCGCAGCGCGCCAGGAATTCGCGTTGCGCGTCGGTCTCCACGCCCTCGGCGATGACCTTCAGGTGGAGCGCCCGGCCCATCTGCACGATGGCGTTGACGATGCCGGCGTCGCTCGCGTCGCCCGGCAAGCCGTGCACGAAGCTGCGATCGATCTTGAGCCGCTGGATCGGGAAGCGCTTCAGATACCCCAAGCTCGAATAGCCGGTGCCGAAATCGTCGATCGACATCAACACGCCGAGTTCCGACAGCGCCTCCATCCGATGCAGCGCTTCCTCGGCGTCGCGCAGCAGCACGGATTCGGTGAGTTCCAGCTCCAGCAGCGACGGCGGCAGGTCGTAGGCGCGAAGCGCCTGGCCGACCTGTTCGACGAATTGCGTCTGCTGGAACTGCAAGGCCGACACGTTGACCGCCACCGGCACGCGCAGTCCCTTCTGCAGCCACGCCGAGGCCTGCGCCACCGCCTGCTGCAGCACCCACTGGCCGATCGCGATGATGAAGCCGCTCTCCTCGGCCACAGGAATGAACTCGGAGGGCGGCACGTCGCCGCGCAGCGGATCGCGCCAGCGGATCAGCGCTTCGGCGCCCACCAGCTCGCCGGTCTCCAGCGAGACCTGCGGCTGGAAGTGCAGACGGAACTCGTGTTCCTGCAGTGCCTGACGCATCGCATGGTCGAGCCGCATGCGCGACAGCAGGTCCACGTCCTTGCGCGGCTGGTGGAAGCGGAACGCGCTGCGGCCGCTCTCCTTGACCCAGTGCATCGCGCGCTCGGCGCTGGCCAGCAGTTCCTCGGCGCTGGCGCCGTCGCCGGGGAACAGCGCGATGCCGATGCTGCAGGTGACCGTGAAGCTCAAGGTGTCGAAGCAGAAGGGGCGCGACATCGCCTCCTGGACGCGCCGCGCCGCGTGCTCGGCGCCGCGGGCGTCGGCCTGGTGGATCAGCAGCGCGAACTCGTCGCCGTCCAGCCGTGCGACGGTGTCCACTTCGCGCAGCGATTCCTTCAGCCGAAGCGCGACTTCCTTCAGCACGCGGTCGCCGTACGAATGTCCCAGCGTGTCGTTGATCTGCTTGAAGCGGTCGAGATCGACGTTGAGCAGCGCGAACGGCGTCGTCTCGCGACGTGCCATCGCCTGCGCGTAGTCCACGCGTTCCATCAGCGCGCGCCGGTTCGGCAGCCCGGTCAGCATGTCGTTGTGGGACAGCTCCTCGATGCGCTGGTGCGCGGCCAGCTTCTCGCTGAGGTCGCGGAACGAGTACACGCGCCCGATCGGCCGGCCCCGGCTCCACTGAGGCAGCGAGACGCGCTCGAGGACGCGCCCGTCGATCAGCTTGAGGTTGTCGCTGGTGTGCAGCAGCGGCGACTCCTGGATCGCGCCCAGTCGCATCGCGTAGGCGGCGCCGTCGACGACGCTGCGCCTCATCCACGCCTGCACGGCGTCGTCGTTTCGGTCGTTGAGCAGATCCTCCGGAATGCCCCACAGCGACGCGAGCCGCTGGTTGAAGCTGCGGATCCGGCCGGCCAGGTCGGTGACCAGGATGCCGTCCGCGGTCGATTCCAGCGTGGCCCGGAGTTCCGCCAGAAGCGTCTCGCGCTCCTCGTCGTGCTGGCGCTGCTGCGTCTGATCGCGCATCGCGATCAGCCACAGTCCGTCGCCCTGCGCCTGCGCGACATGGCTGATGCGGCGGGAAATCCACAGCATGCGACCGTCCGCGTGACGCATCATCGTGTCGGTGTGCAGGCTCTCCCGGCGGCCGATCGCGGCATCCATCCAGAACAGCGCATCCTCCGGCGTCGACGCCAGGGATTCGATGCTGCCGCCCACCAGATCCTTTGCCTGCAGTCCGAGCAGCTGCTGCGAGGCCTGGTTGACCGCCACGACGCAATGGGTGCGCGCGTCCACCAGCCAGACCGCCTCCTGCAGGCCGTCGATCAGCGGCAGGAACGCGGCATTGAGCGCCGCGGGGGCCGCGGCGGTGGCTCGGACCGGAAGATTCACGCCGCCATCTCCCCCGGGGGCGAGGGCGGCATGGACATCGGGCCGGCGGATTCGAAGAAATAGGCGATGCGGCTGCGCGGGCTGAGGTAGTCCAGCGAGGCGCGCGGCAACTGCTGCGGCTTGACGCTGCGGCGGATGCCGAGGTCGGGCAGCTCTTCCAGGTTGAGCACCAGCGCTTCATCGCGCGGTACCCGGGGATCGTGGACCATGACCCTGGGCTTGAGAGGGCGCGACGAGTTGACGGCGACGACCAGCGCGTAGCGGTCGTCGGTCAGTTGCACGGCGGAGCCCGGCGGATACACGCCCATCATCCGGATGAAGGCATTGAGCATGGTCGCGTCGAAACGGCTGCGGCCCTGCGCGAACATCAACGACAGGGCCTCATGCGGCGTCATCGCCTTGGAACTGAGCAGCGGATTGCACAGGCCGTCGAAGCGGTTCACCAGCGCCACGATCCGGGCGCCGATGCTCATGCGGTCGGCGTTCAGGCGCTGCGGGAATCCGCTGCCGTCGGCGTGTTCGTGATGCTGCGCGATGATCAGCAGCGGGCCCGCGCCCACGCCCATCTTCTGCCCCAGCGCCACACCCTTGGCGACGTGCTGCTGATAGGCGGCCACCTCGGCGGCGGTGAAGCTGTCGTCGCGATGGCGGAAACGGGCCGTCAATTCCAGCTTGCCGATGTCGTGCAGCAGCGCGCCCTGGCCCAGCTCCAGCATCTCGTCCCGACCCAGTCCGAACGCCCGGCCCAGCAGCATCGCGATCACGGCAACGTTGAGCGCGTGCGCGGTGCCCCGGTCACCGGCGCCCTCGTTGAGCAGACGGATGTTGATGTCGCCCTCGACCAGCATCTTGTCCAGCAGCGCGCGGGACAATGCAGACGAGCGGTCGCGCGCCTCCGTCGGTTCACGCGGCACGAGGTCCATCAGGTCGCGCAGGGCGGTGGCGGCCTCGGCGTACTGGCGCTCGCACAGCAGCAGCGCATCGCGCTGCTCGGCCAGCAGGCGGCGATGGCGCTCGCGCACCTCGTCCTCGACGCTGCGCTGGTCGTCGACCACGGCCGCCGCCACGGGCGGCGCAGGCATCGGCGTGGCTTCCAGCGGCAGATCGCTCTTGCCCGGACTCCAGCGCACCTGCTTCAGACCCAGGCGGCGCAGGATCAGCAGCTGCTCTTCCGAGCTCAGCTTGAAGCTGCTGAGCGGAAACGGATGCGACATCCAGCCGAGGTCGAGATGGATGAACATCCCCACTTTCAGCTGGTTCACATCGATGAGCGGATCGGCCGATCTGTCCTTCATTCTTGTAGTTCCGCGTCCCGGTTCGGGCGCCCTCGTCAGCAGCTTCGGCTGCGGAGGGGCGCAACTTAAATCAAAAGCGCGTCAACCGTACGGCGTTGCGCATGATCCCGAGGGGACCGTGCAACTTGTCACAGGTTTTTCCAGCGTCACCCTATGATCCCCCGAACCTCGCATTCTCATAAAGATACAGGAGACTTTTCATGCATGCCTTCATCTGCGATGCGCAGCGCACCCCTTTCGGGCGATACGGCGGCGCCCTGTCGTCGGTCCGCGCGGACGATCTGGGGGCGGTGCCCATCCAGGCCCTGATGGCGCGCCACCCGTCGCTCGACTGGGAAGCCCTCGACGACGTGATCTACGGCTGCGCCAATCAGGCCGGCGAGGACAACCGCAATGTCGCGCGCATGTCCGCCCTGCTGGCCGGCCTGCCGATCGCCGTGCCCGGGGTGACGCTGAACCGGCTCTGCGGCTCCGGCATGGACGCCGTCGGCAGCGCCGCCCGGGCGATCCGCGCCGGCGAGGCGCAATTGATGATCGCCGGCGGCGTCGAAAGCATGAGCCGCGCCCCCTTCGTCATGCCCAAGGCGGAATCGGCCTTCTCGCGCGCCAATGCGCTCTACGACACGACCATCGGCTGGCGGTTCATCAACCCGAAGATGAAGGCGCAGTACGGTGTCGACGCCATGCCGGAGACCGCCGAGAACGTCGCCGTCGATTTCGGCATCGAGCGCGACGCCCAGGACCGCATGGCGCTGGCGTCGCAGAGCAAGGCCCTGGCCGCGCAGCGCAGCGGCTTCTTCGACGCCGAGATCTGCCCGGTGACCATTCCCCAGAAGAAGGGCGACGTGGTCGTCGTCCGGCAGGACGAGCACCCGCGCGAGACCAGCCTGGAGGCGCTGGCCCGGCTCAAGGGCGTGGTCCGGCCGGACGGTAGCGTGACCGCCGGCAATGCCTCCGGCGTCAACGACGGCAGTTGTGCCTTGCTGATGGCGAGCGAAGCGGCGATCGCCAGGCACGGCCTGACCCCGCGCGCCCGGGTGCTGGGCATGGCGACGGCAGGCGTCGCGCCGCGCATCATGGGCATCGGTCCCGCGCCGGCGACGCGCAAGGTGCTCGCACAGGTCGGACTCACGCTGGACCAGATGGACGTCATCGAACTGAACGAGGCCTTCGCCGCCCAGGGTCTGGCGGTGCTGCGCGATCTCGGACTGCAGGACGACGATCCTCGCGTGAACCCTCATGGCGGGGCGATCGCGCTGGGTCACCCGCTCGGCGCCAGCGGCGCTCGGCTGATCACCACGGCGATCAACCAACTCCACCGGACCCGGAGCCGCTACGCGCTGTGCACGATGTGCATCGGTGTGGGTCAAGGCATCGCGGTCGTCGTCGAACGCGTTTGACCCCTCCGGAAACCGAAGATCGAACCCGACATCTTGTCCCTTGTTCATGGCGAAGACACTTCGCCGCGAATGGGTTGAGGAATCCAGCAATCGCCCAGGTTGTCTGACCTCATTTTGGTGCAGTGCGCGTGCACTGGCGGGGCTTCACCCTGACGTGCGACCTATAGCCAAAAGTTGGGGACGACAGAGAAATAGTCATGGGCGCACGTAGGACCACGTAGGCGCCAATCGCACATCGCGTGTGATACTGACTTCGTTTGATGGCGCATACCGCTCATATATGTAGCGATATGCGGTGACAAGCATGATGTCTGACTATTGACCGCTTGCTTAGCGACCACCGACCGCGGTTTCGCGCACCTTTTTCCCGCTGAACGCCCGTTCACGCTGCCTGCTCCAGGCGGTGGGGCGTTCTGCGCAGAAAGTGCACCAATTTGATGCATATGCGTGCGATTTGCGGATAAAACATTTGCCCTGGCAAAGATTCTTCACAGGGTTGTCCCTATAGTTCCGGACATCACCTGCTTACGCCCAGCAGATTTGGGCGTCAAACGCACGTCCTCCCTCTTCGCCATGTCTGCTGCACGAGCCTTTGATGATGAACTGACCGCGATCCAAGCGGTCGTCCCCGCCCCTGATGCTGAAGTCCGTACCGGTCCGCTGAAGCGCGATCTGGTCGCTGGCCTGGAAAAGGGTCTGGCCGTGATCGAAGCCTTCGATCAGGAGCGCCCCAGACTGACCATCAGCGAAGTTGCCGGCCGCACCGGCCTGACCCGCGCGGCCGCTCGCCGCTACCTGCTGACGCTGACCCACCTGGGCTTCGTCTCGCAGGACCGCAAGATGTTCGCGCTGACCCCGAAGGTCCTGCGCCTGGGCCAGAGCTACATGCACTCCGCCCGTCTGCCGCGCATCATCGAACCCGAGCTGCACAAGCTGGCGTACGCGATGAAGGAAGCCTCGTCGGCTGGCGTGCTGGACGGCAACGACGTGATCTGCATCTCGGCGACGAGCGCGGGTCGCGTGGTGTCCCCGACGCTGCAACCGGGCACCCGCGTGCCGGCCTACTGCACCGGCAATGGCCGCGTGCTGCTGGCGGCGCAGCCGCAGGCGGAGGTCGACGCCTTCATCGCCCGTCAGGAACTGACGGCGCTGACCCCGCACACGATCACGCATCCGGAGCGCCTGCGCATCGAGATCGCCCGGGCCCGCGCCCAGGGTTACGCGCTGATCGACCAGGAGCTGGAACAAGGTCTGCGTTCGGTCGCCGTGCCGCTGAAGAACTACAAGGGCGACACCGTCGCCGCGATGGCCATCAGCGTCCATGCCACGCGCATGAGCATGGAACAGATGGTCGAGCACTGCCTGCCCCCGCTGCTGCAGGCGCAAGCCCACCTCCGCATGCTGCTCTGAGGCTCCAGAACGAGTCCGGAAGCGCCAACGAGAAAGCGACCCGCGGGTCGCTTTTTTCATGGGCGCACGTAGCCCGGTGCATCGAGCCGGCGGGAGCCGGGGGCCCCAGGCCGATTCTGGGACTTATGAGGCCTGGGGCCCCCGGCTCCCGCCGGCCGCGCTCGGTCGGTCCCAGGTGCGGTGCTGCAACAGCGGACTGATGCGGTAGCGCTCGCTGCGATAGGCGGCGAAGAGCCCGTCGAGCGTATCGACGACGGTCGTCGCGCCGAGCAGTGCGAGCCACTCGAACGGTCCGGCCGGGTAGTTGACGCCGAGCGTCATTGCCGTGTCGGCGCCAGCCTCATCGCAGACGCCTTGCCAGACCGCGTCCGCGCCCTCGTTGACCAGCATTGCGATCGTGCGGGCGACGGCAAGACCCGGTACGTCGCGCAGCACCAGCGGCTCCCAGCCGAGACGGCGGAGCAGCGCTTCGGCCTGCTTCCGAGATTCGGCGTCGACGCGTGGAGCGAAGGCGATGGCCAGACCCTCGATGCGATCCGGCGCCAGCGGCCAGTCGATCACCGCCACACCGGGCTGCGCGCGCTCATGCGCCAGTTGCGCGGCGCAACGCCCGCGCGTGAAGTGCAACTGCAGACCTTCGACGGCGACGCCGTTCCAATCCGACGCTGCGTCGCGCTCGAACGCAACACGGCGCGTCGTCATCCAGGCACCGAGGCGCTCGACCAACGCGCCCTGCCCCGCCAGTGTGACCGGGCCGGGCTCGCCATCAACCGGCGGCGTCGACGGCGTCCCGCCGGGCACACCCTCGTAGAAGCCCTTGCCCGACTTGCGCCCCAGGCGTCCGCCGTCCACGAGGGCCTTCTGCACCAGCGACGGCTGATAGCGCTTGTCGCCGAAGTTGGCCTCGAACACCGACTGCGTCACCAGGTAGTTGGTGTCGTGTCCGATGAGGTCCATCAGCTCGCACGGTCCCATGCGGAAGCCGGCGCTCCGCAGCGCGCGGTCCAGTTGCGCGGGCGAGCCCGCCTGCTCCTGCAGCAGCGCCAGCGTCTCGGCGTAATACGGTCGAGCGATGCGATTCACGATGAAGCCCGGCGTCGACTTCGCATGCACGGGGGTCTTGCCCCAGCGGCGGGACAGCTGTTCGATCGCCTCGGCGGCGGACGGGTCCGTCTCCGCGCCCCAGACCACCTCCACCAACTTCATCAGCGGCACCGGATTGAAGAAGTGCATGCCCACCAGGCGGCGCGGCGTCGTCATCCCGTTGGCCAGCGCGGTGATGCTGATGGACGACGTGTTGGACGCGATCAGCGCGTCCGGCGGCAGCAGCGCGTCGAGCTCACGCAGCAGCGCCTGCTTGGGTTCGAGCTTCTCGACGATCACCTCGATCACGAGTGCCGCCTCTTTCAAGTCGGCGGTAGCGCCGGCCGGGGAGAGCCGGCCCACCACCGCCTCCCGCTCCGCCGCCTCCATCCGGCCCTTGGTCACGAGGCCGTCAAGCGCCTTGCCGATCTGCGCGATCGCCGCGGCCGCGGCGCCCTCGCGCAGGTCCATCAGACGGACCGGATGGCCGGCCTGCGCCGCCACCTGCGCGATGCCCGCGCCCATCACGCCTGCCCCGATCACCGCCACCGTCGCCTGCGCGGCCGGTGCCGTCCCGACGCGCCAGGATCCCGTCGATCCAGTCGATTCCGTCATTGCTGTCTCCGTGTTCTTCGCCTTCCGGTCCACATTGCGGCGCACGTTGCGGCGCACGGTCCGGTTCTGCTCCCGGCCCGGATCAATCGGGACGGGGCACCCAGTTCGCGGGCCGCTTGCCGAGGAAGGCCGCGAAGCCCTCCTTCGCCTCCGCGCCCAGGCGCACCCGGGCGATGGTCTGCGCGGTCAGTTCGCGGACCTGATCGCTGACGGGACCGACCTCGAGCTGCGCGAACAGCGTCTTGATCTCCGCCTGCGCCCGCGGGCCGTTCATCAGCAGTTCCGCGATCCAGCGCTCGACGGCGCCATCGAGGCCGTCCGGCGCGTCGCTTTGGACGACTTCGTGCAGCATGCCGATCCGCAGCGCCTCGGCAGCGGGGATGCGGCTGGCCGTCAACGCGAGCCGACGCGCCTCGCGCGGCCCGACGGCATTGATCACGTAGGGACCGATCACCGACGGCAGGATGCCGAAACGGGCTTCGCTGACCGCGAACTGCGCCCCGGCGGCGGCGACCGCGATGTCGCAGGCCAGCGTCAGTCCGACGCCACCGCCCAATGCCACGCCGTGGACCTTCGCGATCGTCGGTTTCGGGCAGCGCGCGATGCGGTCCAGCATGCCGGCAAAGCGGCGCGCGTCCTCGACGTTCCACGCCTGCGTCCCCTCCGACGCGCGTTTCATCCATTGGAGATCGGCCCCGGCGCTGAAGGCCTTGCCGGCGCCGTCCAGCACGACGATGCGCACGGCGGGGTCCTGGCCGAGCCGTTCGAAGGCGGCATCGAGGGCCGCGATCATGGCTTCATCGAAGGCGTTGAACACCTCGGGCCGGTTCATCGTCACGCGGGCCACGCCACGCGCGTCGGTCGATATCTGCAGGGTCTCCACGATGCCGTCTCCGTTGTGATCGACGGAGTATCGCAGCCCGACCGGTCGGTCGGGAAATGTCCGGAGGTCAGTGCTCCCAGGTCTCCAGCACCAGCTCGCGCACGGCGGCGAGCGCCGGGTCGTCGGCGCCTTCGCGCTGCAGCCAGCACAGCCAGGTCTCATCCTGCCAATGCGGCCAGATGCGCAGTTCGCCGGCGCGCGCCGCCTCCTCGGCCTGGTCCTTGCGGAGGATGGCCGCGCCCAGCCCGCTGGCGACCATGCCGCGCACCGCGGCTTCGGTCTCGGCCATCAGTCCCTGGCCGGGTTCGCGGCCGGCCCCGCGGAACAGCCGCTCGGCGGCGGGACGCAGGCCGCAGTTCGCGGGCGTCTCGATCCAAGGCAGCGAGAGCAGCGCGTCGCGCGACACCGGCCACTCGCGGTCGGTGAAGCGGCGAGGCACCGCGATGACCAGTTCCATCCGCTTGAGCTTGCGCACGTCGAGGCCGTCGATGGAGCCGCCTTCGTTGAGCACGTAGGCGCAGTCCACGTCGCCCCGGCGCAGCGCCTGCACGCTGTGCAGCGACAACCGTTGCATCAGCTGGAGCGCGATGCCGGGATGGCGTTCGGCCAGCTTCACCATCACGTCCCCGAGCCGCAGCGAGATCGGGTCGGTGACCGTGCCCATGCGCAGCACGCCCTGCACCTCGCCGCGGATCTGCGCGGCCGCCTGTCGCAGGCGCTGCGCGGCATCCAGCGTGCGACGGGCCTCCTCGGCCAGCTTCTCGCCGGCGGACGTCAGCGTCATGCCGCGCGAGCTGCGCTCGAACAGCTGGACGCCCAACTCCTCCTCCAGCGCCTTGATCTGCGCGCTGACGGCGGGCACGGAGGTGAACACCTTCTCCGCGGCGCGGGTCAGGTTCCGTTCGGCCACGACGGCCAGAAAACTCTTCAGCTGGTACAGCTCCATGGGTCCGGATTCTGACAAGCCGGCGTCGGACCCGCGTTCGGATTCTCAAAACGCCTGTTCCAAAGATGCGCATGGACCGTGCGCGCGGCCGCGCCCAGACTGCCGTTCCATCGAAGTCCTGCGAAAGCGAAGGCCGCCATGAGCCTCTCCAATCCCTATGCCGCCACCGTCGCGATGCTGTTCGCAGCCGTCTCGTGGGGCAGCCTCTTCCTCGTCGGCAAGCCGGTGCTGAGCCGCCTCGATCCGATCTGGTTCACGGCGCTGCGCTACCTGCTCGCGGGCGTCGGCATGACGCTGCTGGTCGTCTTCTTCGGCGAACGGCCCTGGGCCAAGCTCCGCGCGCACTTCGGCACGCTGACGCGCCAGGGCGTGCTGGGCTACGGCTTCTTCGGCATCCTCGTGCTGGAGGGTTTGAAGCTCTCGCTGCCCTCGCACGGCGCGGTCCTGATGGCGACGATGCCGATGACGACGATCCTCCTGCGCTGGCTGCTCGACGGCCAGCGGCCGGGCATCGCCGTGGCCGGCGCGGCGGTGCTGGCGCTGAGCGGGGTCGTGCTGGTCTCCGGCGTGCTGGGGCGCACCGACGGTCCGCCGCACATGCTGCTGGGCGACGCGCTGACCCTGCTGGGCACCGTCGGCTGGGTCCTCTACACGCGCGGCGCGGCCCAGGTGCCGGAGCTCAGCCCGCTCGAATACACCGGTCTCACCGCCCTCGCGGCACTGCCGTGGCAGGTGGCGTTCGCGCTCGTCGCGACGGCCGGCGGCTGGATCGCCGCGCCTGCCTGGTCCGACGTGACGCCGGTCGTGCCGCACCTCGTCTACATCGCGGCCGTGCCCACGGTCGCGGCGGTGGTGGCCTTCAACTTCGGCGTGCGGCAACTCGGCGCGTCGCGAGGCACGCTGTTCCTGAACGGTGTGCCGGTGTCCGCGCTGCTGATGAGCGTCGCGCTGGGCCAGCACCCGGCGATGCAGGAATGGACAGGAGCGGCGCTCGTCATCGCGGCCCTCACCTTGAGCACCCGATCGCCCGCCTCCGCCGGTCAAGCAAAGGTAAAGGCCGGGGCGCTGGCCGGCGCCGGCGGGCGCTCCCCAGCCACCTGATCCGCTCTGCGGCAAGCAGGAAAGTCCCGGTGCGACGGGCGCCACAGGCGGGCTCATGCCTTTTGTCATGGGCCTGTCTTCTGGCATAGGCTGGGGGTCTCGTCGGGCCCGGCCCGCGCTCAACAGCTGCTTGCGATGAAGACTGCCCTCCGCCTCACCACCCTTGCCCTGCTGATGCAGCTGGGCAGCTTCGCGATGGCGGCGCCGCCGCAATCGGGTCTCGACCTCAAGGGCTACGACAAGTCGGTCCGCCCGCAGGACGACCTCTTCCGCGCCGCCAACGGCCACTGGCTCTCCACCACGGAGATCCCCGCCGACAAGTCCTCCTACGGCGCCTTCCACCTGCTCGCGGACCTCTCCGACAAGCGGGCGCGCGCCATCATCGAGGACCTCTCGAAGAAGAAGGCCAAGGGCGGCACCGTCGAACAGAAGATCGGCGACTACTACGCCGCCTACATGAACACCGCGGCGATCGACAAGGCCGGCCTCGCGCCGATCAAGCCGCTGCTGGACAGCATCGCCGCGATCCAGACGCGCGAACAGCTCGCCACCTGGCTGGGCGCGCAGACCGGCGTTGTCGACCTGCCGGTGCCGCTGGGCATCGAGGCCGACTACCAGGATCCCACCATCAACCGCCTGCAGACCTGGCAGGGCGGACTGGGCCTGCCGGACCGCGACTACTACCTGAAGAAGGACGACGAACGCCTGGGCAAGGCCCGCGGCGCCTATGTCGACTATCTGCAGACGCTGGCGAAGGCCGCCGGCATCGCCGATCCGGCGGGCAGCGCGCAGCGCGTGCTGGCGCTCGAGGAGCGCCTGGCGCAGGTGCAATGGGACAAGGTCGAGCTGCGCGATCCGCAGAAGACCTACAACCCGATGACGCCGGCCGAGCTCGCGCAGAAGGCGCCGGGCTTCGACTGGAACGCCTTCTTCACCGCCGCCTCGCTGCCGGGCCTGGACAAGCTCTCGGCCTCGCAGCCCAGCTACCTGACCGGCGCCGCGAAGCTGCTGGGTGAAGCCTCGCTCGACGACCTCAAGCTCTACCTCACCTTCCGCACGCTCGACGCCAACGCCTCGACCCTGCCCCAGGTCTACCGCGACGCGCACTTCGCTTTCCACGGCGCGGCGCTGACCGGCGCGAAGAGCCAGCTGCCGCGCTGGCAGCAGGCCGTGGGCAACGTCAACGGCGCGCTGGGCGAGGCCGTCGGCGAGGTCTACGTCAAGCGCCACTTCCCGGCCGCCGACAAGGCGCGCATGGTGCAGCTGGTCAACAACCTGCTGGCCTCGTACAAGGAGTCCATCGACAAGCTGAGCTGGATGACGCCGGCGACCAAGGCGCAGGCGCAGGACAAGCTGTCCAAGTACATGGTGAAGATCGGCTACCCCGACGTCTGGCGCGACTACGGCGCGCTGGAGGTGAAAGCCGGCGATCCGGTGGGCAACAACCTGCGCGCCTCGGTCTTCGAGTGGAAGCGCCAGGCCGCCAAGGCCAGCAAGCCGGTCGATCGCCGCGAGTGGCTGATGACGCCGCAGACGGTCAACGCGTACTACAACCCGACGCTCAACGAGATCGTCTTCCCGGCTGCCATCCTGCAGCCGCCCTTCTACAACACGAAGGCGGACGACGCGGTGAACTACGGCGCCATCGGCGCGGTCATCGGGCATGAGATCAGCCACGGCTTCGACGACCAGGGCAGCCAGTTCGACGGCGACGGCAAGCTGCGCAACTGGTGGACCGACGACGACCGCAAGGCCTTCGACGCCATCGGCAACAAGCTGGTCGCCCAGTACGAGGGCTATGAGCCCATCGCCGGCAAGCATCTGAACGGCAAGCTGACGCTGGGCGAGAACATCGCCGACCTGTCCGGCCTGCAGATCGCCTACAAGGCGTATCTGCGCTCGCTGGGCGGCAAGCCGGCGCCGGTGATCGACGGCTACACCGGCGAGCAGCGCTTCTTCATGGGCTGGTCGCAGGCGTGGCGCGAGAAGGCCCGCGACGAGCGCAAGCTGCAGCTGCTGACCATCGATCCGCACTCGCCGCCGGAATTCCGCGCCAACGGTGCCGCCGTCAACCATGATGGCTTCCACGAGGCCTTCAAGACCAAGCCGGGCGACAAGATGTTCAAGTCCAGCGAGGACCGCATCCGGATCTGGTAATCAGACCTTCGCCAAGCAGATCGGCCGGGATTCCCGGCCTGTTTTCTTAGTGGGTCAGCACTTCCCGATCCAGCGCCCGGCTCGCACCGAGCAGCGGGGCCTGGTCCGCCTCATGGACGACGAAGGTCGGGATGGCGCGCAGGTAGGAGGTCAGTCGTCCGCAGGTTTCGAAACGCGTCCGGAACGGGCTGCGATCGAACCACTCGCCGAGGCGGGGCACGATGCCGCCGCCGATGTAGAGCCCGCCGCGCGCGCCGAGCGTGAGGGCGACGTGACCGGCGATGTCGCCGAGCAGGGCGCAGAACATGCGGAGGACGTCGCTGCTGAAGTGCTCGTCCGCGAGGGCGGCCGTGGTGATGGCCAGTGCGCTGCGGCCTTCGCCGGGCGCGAGCTTGAGCCCGCGGAGTTCAGCCAACGCGGTGTAGAGGTTCTCTAGACCGGGCCCCGACACCGCGCGTTCCGCCGACACGTGGCCGAAGCGGCGATGCAGCAGGTCGAGCACGGCGCGCTCCTCCGGATCGTAGGACGACAGCGTCGCATGTCCGCCCTCGCCGCCGACGGCGACCATCGGGTTCCCGTCCTCGGAAGGCAGGAGGCCGGAGACACCCAGGCCCGTTCCTGGTCCGACCAGCCCCCGGGCGGCGCCGACGACGGCCGCGCCGCCGCCGACCTGGCGTGTCGACTGCGGCCCGATCGTCGGCAGCGCCAGCGCGAGCGCCGTGAAGTCGTTGATCACCAGCAGCCGCTCCGCGCCCAGCGCGGACTGCAGCGCCCGCGTGGAGAAACTCCAGTGGTGGTTGGTCATCCGGACGTGATCGCCGGTGACCGCCGTCGCGATGCCGATCGCGCAGCTGCGCGGCGTCCGCAGGCCCTCGCGATGCAGGTGATAGAAGATCGCGTCCGCGAGCGTATCGAAGTCCTGGCAGACATACCGCGCTACGTGTTCCAGCGGATCGGCCGCGCCGCCCTGACTGGCGAAACGCACGTGCGTCGCGCCCACATCCGCCAGCAAACGCGCCGGCGCCGTCTTTGCGCCTTGTCTCATGCCTTCTCTTCCTTCACCGATGCTCCAGAGCTTGGCCGGGCAAGCGCTTCGCCTGCCCGCAAAAGCCTCGGATGCTGCCACAGCCCGCCGGCGGATCCCGAGGGCGGACGTCGTCGCGGCCGGTGTTTAGCGTCTCGCGCTCAACGCCCCTTCAACGACCGGCCTTGAACGCCGCGATCGCATCGCGATACCAGTGCGCGCTGTCCTTGGCCAGCCGCTCCTGCGACGCGTAGTCGACGTGGAACAGCCCGAAGCGCTTGAGGTACCCCGAGTTCCACTCGAAGTTGTCCAGCAGGCTCCAGTAGAAATAGCCGCGCACGTCGGCGCCCAGCGCCACGGCCTGGGCCAGCGCCTCCAGGTGGCCGCGCAGGTAGGCGATGCGCGCGGCATCGGGCACGCGGCCGTCGACGATGCGGTCCGCGTTCGCCATGCCGTTCTCGGTGATCACGATGGGCGGCGGCGTGTACTCGCGGGTGATGCGCAGCAGATGCTGCGTCAGCGCCTGCGGGTAGATCTCCCAGCCCATGTCGGTGAAGCCGAGCTCCCCCGGCGGCGTCACGAACTGCTGCTGCCCGTTGAGCACACTGCGTGTGTAGAAGTTGATGCCGAGGAAGTCCAGCGGCTGCTGGATCAGCGCCAGGTCGCCGTCCTGGAGCTTCGGCGCGTCCGCGCCAAGGTGCTCGACGATGTCGGCCGGGTACTGGCCGCGGAACACCGGGTCCATGTACCAGCGCACGTTGGTGCCGTCGTCGATGCGCGCGGCGCGGCGGTCGTCCTCGCTGAGCGGATCGGCCGGGAAAGACGGCGTGTGGTTCAGCACGATGCCGAGTTGGGCTTTCGAGCCCACGGCGCGCATCGACTGGATCGCCGCGCCATGCATCATCAGCAGGTGGTGCGAGACCTGGTAGGCCTCCGCGCGATTCGTGTGGCCGGGCGCGAACTGCGCGGTCTCGTAGCCCAGCGTCGCCGAGCACCACGGCTCGTTCAGCGTCGCGATCGTCGACAGCCGGTCGCCGAAGCGGCGCGCGATCTCGGCGGCGTATTCGGCGAACAGCGGCACCACGTCGCGCGACAGCAGCCCGCCGATCGAGTCGTCCAGCGCCTGCGGCAGGTCCCAGTGATACAGCGTCGCGTTGGGCTTGATGCCGGCGGCGAGCAGCTCGTCGATCAGCCGGTCGTAGAAGGCGAAGCCGGCCTCGTTCCAGGCGCCGCGTCCCAGCGGCTGCACCCGCGGCCACGAGAACGAGAAGCGGTAGGCATCCAGCCCCAGCCACTTCATCAGCTTCACGTCTTCGGGATAGCGCCGGTAGTGGTCGCAGGCCACGTCGATGTTGGACGCATCCTTGATGCGACCAGGCTGGGCGCAAAAGCGGTCCCAGATCGACTCGCCCTTCCCTTCCTCACGGGCCGCGCCCTCGATCTGCGCGGCGCTGGTGGCGGAGCCCCATTGGAAATCCGCGGGCAACGACTGGATCAGCGATTGGAAGGTGGCGGTGTCTGCGGCGGGGTTGGCGTCGTTCGCGTGCATGGTGGTGGCAGTCGTGGTCGTAGGGATCGAAAGATTCGAAGAGGGGGAGGACATCGCGCCGGCGGCGGATGTCGCAGGAGAGTTCGCTGGAGCGGTCGTGGCCATGGCGTTTCCGGCGTCGGTTCGGTCAGCCGCGCACGGCGCCCGAGGTGAGCCCGGCGACCAGCCGCCGGGCGCTGAAGAAGTACGCCACCAGCAAGGGCAGCATCGCGATGGCGCTGCCGATCATCAGCGCGCCCCATTCGGTGTTGTTGGGCGCCTGCATCGAACGCAGCGCCAGCGGCAGCGTGTAGTTCTCGGCCGAGCGCATCACCACCAGCGGCGCGACGAAGTTGTTCCAGCTCGCGATGAAGGTGATCAGGCCCAGCGTCCCCAGCGCCGGCATCAGCAGTGGCAGCACGATGCTCCAGAAGATGCGCAGCTCGCCACAGCCGTCGATGCGCGCGGCGTCGATCAGGTCGGGCGGGATGGCTGAGCCGATGTACTGCCGCATCAGGAAGATGCCCAGCGCGCTCGCGGCCGCCGGCACGTAGAGCGCGCGCGGCTCGTCGATCCAGCCCAGCGCGTCCATCACCATGAAGCTCGGGATCATGTGCATGAACGCCGGCAGCATCATCGAACCGAGCACGATCGCGAAGAGCGTGCCCTTGAAGCGGAACTCGTAGATCGCGAAGGCGTAGCCGGCGAGCGAGCACAGCAGCAGGTTGAGCACCGTCGTCATCGAGGCCACGTACAGGCTCATGCCGAGGTTGCGCCAGAACGGCAGGCGTTCTTCGAGCAGCCTCAGGTTCGAGCCCGCCGCGTCGCCGAACCACAACGGCGGCGGGTTGTCGAAGATCTCCGTGCGCCCGTGCGTCGCGAGGACGAAGGTGAAGTACAGCGGCGCCACGAGCAGCACTGCGCCCGCGGCCACGAGCAGCCGCGCCGGCCACGCCGACCGGACCCGTGAATGGCGTTCAGCGCTTGCCATGGGCGCTCCGCGGGTCGCGGCCGAACAGCCGCGCGTTGAGCCAGGTCAGCGCGGCGATCAGCACGAACATCAGCCACGACATCGCCGAGGCGGTGCCGAAGTCCCCGTCCGAGAACGCCGTCCGGTACATGAAGATCGCCGTCGTCATCACGGACGACGAAACACCCTTCTCGCCGTCGACGAGGATGAAGGGTTCCTCGAACAGCTGCAGGTTGCCGATGATGGTCAGCGTCACCGCGAAGAACATCATCGGTTTGAGCAGCGGCAGCGTGACGTGCCAGAACTGCTGCCACTCGGTGGCGCCGTCCAGCGTCGCCGCCTCGTAGAGGTCCTTGTCGATGACCTGCAGGCCCGACAGGTAGAGCACCAGGTTCCAGCCCAGGTAGCGCCAGAACACGACGAAGGCCACGGCGGGCCGCGTGACGTCGGCGTCGCCCAGCCAGTCGATGCCGCCGTCCTTCAGCGCCGTCAGCGACGCCAGCGGGCTGCCGATGAACGGGATGCGCGTCAGCTCCGCCAGCGCGGCATTGATCAGGCCGTAGTCCTTCGAGTACAGCGTCGTGAAGATCAGCGCGATCGCCACGCTCGACGTGATGTACGGGACGAAGTACGCGCCGACGATCAGGTCCCGGCCGCGCTTGAAGCGCCGGTGGATGAAGAACGCCAGCGGCAGCGCGACCAGATGCTGCGGCACGCCGGCCACCAGCGCGAACCAGGCGGTGTTGTAGAGCGCGTCCCAGAACCACGGGTCGGTGAGCGCGTAGCCGTAGTTCTCCAGCCCGACCCAATGCATCGTGTGCAGGCCCTCTGCCGGATTCCACTGCTGCAGCGACAGGTAGATCGAGAAGATCAGCGGGAACAGGCTGAACACCAGGAACAGCGCGAAAAACGGCGCGATGAACAGGTAGGGCGCGAGTCGACGCGACCGCAGCGCCGGCAACCGCACCCGGGACGGGCGCGGTGCGGCGAGCGAGGGAGAGGGGCGCGCGTTCATGCGTGGGCCCTCAGCGACGGCGAGCGCGGCGCTCGATGAGATACCGCGCATCGGCCAAGGCTTCCGCGATCGCCTTGCCTTTGGAAATGACGCGCTCGAACTCGTCGCGGATCACCGTCGTGGCCAGGACATCGAATCGGTTCACGGGGATCGCGGGGATGCGCGTCGCGGTCTCGCGCCACAGCTGGCGCGCGCGTTGCCCGCCGAGGAAGGCGATCGGCTCGTCCATCACCGGATCGCGCAGGACGGCGCGCATCGCGGGGAAGCTGTCGAGCACCTTGAGCGATTCCAACTGCACCTGCGCGTCGGCTGTCATCAGCCGGATGAAGTCCCAGGCGGCGGTCTTGTTGGCGGCCTTCTTCGGGATCGCATAGAACGATCCGCCGTACGCGGCCTGCACGCCGCCGGGCAGCGGCGCCGAACGCCAAAGTCCGGACGTCTGCGGCGCGATCCAGTTGCGCAGCTGGCCGACGAGCCAGGCGCCCATCATCTGCGTCGCGATGCGGCCCTGCTTGAAGCCGGCCGCCCAGTCGTTGGTCCACGCGATCGCGCGAGCGTCCAGGCCCGCGCGGCGCGCGGCGCGGCCGAGCTCGAAGGCATGGCGGAAGCGCGCGGACTCGACGAGCACGCGACCTTCCGCATCGAAGTAGAGGCCTTCGCCGTCCTGCAGCCCCTGGCGCAGCGCGATGTCACGCAGATCGGCCGCGTCGGCCATCAGGTAGGCGCCGGTGGTCTTGCGGATGCGCTCGCCCGCGGCGAGG
Organism: Mitsuaria sp. CC2; assembly: GCF_048957715.1. Classification (NCBI taxonomy): domain Bacteria; kingdom Pseudomonadati; phylum Pseudomonadota; class Betaproteobacteria; order Burkholderiales; family Sphaerotilaceae; genus Roseateles; species Mitsuaria sp. CC2. The sequence goes on from NZ_JARVXN010000029.1 coordinate 58,086, forward strand.
TACGAGGCCCAGTCGCGGGTGATCTCCGCTTCGCTGACGCCGGCCTTGTCGAGCAGGTCCCTGCGGTAGATCAACGTGCCGGGTCCGATGTCGGCGGGGATCGCGACCTGGGTGCCGTTCGGGCCCACGCCCTGCGCCATCGCGAAGCGGACGTAGTCGTCGGCATGCGCGGCGGCGTGGAACGGTGCCTGGTTCAGGTCGACGAAGCCGCCCGAACCGGCGAACTTGCCGATGTAGCGCAGGTCGATCGCCATCACGTCGGGCAGGCCGGAGCCCGTCGCCAACGCCGTCGTCATCGACAGATGGTGATCCGCGTATTGCATCGACAGCAACTTGAGCTCGACCTCCGGATGCAGCGCGCGCCACCGTGGCGCGGCCGCGATCGCGGCGCGGTCGAGGTCGGGGAATGTGGCGACGCGCAGCACCGAGGTCGGTGCGCGCGTCGGGGCCCCCTGGGCCGCCGCCGACACCGCTCCAGGAAAGGCGCCGGGGGGCGCGGCGGCCGCCCCGGCCACCAGCAGCGCACGCGCTGCCGATCGCCGGGTCAGGTGGACATCGGGCACAGCGGTCAGAAGTTGTAGCCCGCGTTCAGGCCGAAGGTCCGAGGCGCCGCGTACTGCGCGGTCCACACCGGATTGGCGAAGCTCACCGAGCTGCCCGCGCTGGTCTTGATCTTCTCGTCCGACACGTTGCGCACGAAGCCGTCGACGTACCAGTTCTTCTTCGACGTGTAGCGCACGCTGATGTCCGCCGTCGAGTACGCCTTCTGACGGTCGCCGTCGCCCAGGTTGAAGACCGACAGCCAGTTGGCCGACTGGTAGTGGTAGCTGATGCGCGGCGCGACCTGGTCGCCGTTGGCGAGCGGGAAGACGTGCTCGTACATCAGCTGGATCGCCACCTTCGGTGCGTGCGGCAGTTCGTTGCCGGTGACGTTCAGGCAGTTGCCGCCCAGCGTCGTGTCGAAGCAGGTCGGCAGCTGGTAGTCGTTGGACGCGGCCACCAGCGCGCCGAGCTTGGTCTTCGTGTACGAGGCCGACAGCATCAGCTTGTCGTCGTTGGTGATCATCCACGCGGTCTCGAGTTCGAGGCCGGACACCTTGGCACCCTCCGCGTTGGAGTAGGCGAACTGGCGGTTGCCGTTGACGATCACCGGCGCGCTGAACTGGAAGTCCTTGAACTTCATGTGGTACGCGCTGACGTTGAAAGTCATGCGGCCGTCCAGCAACGAGGTCTTGTAGCCGACTTCGTAGTTGGTGAGCGTCTCCGGGCCGTAGGGCAGGCCGCCGTCGCCGGTGCCGCCGGACTTGTAGCCGGTGGACACGCTGCCGTAGGCCATCGAGCTCTTGTCGATGTCGTAGGTCGCGCGCGCCAGCCAGGTCGTCTTGCTGCCCTTGTAGTGGGCGTCGTTGATGTTGCCCGCGACGTAGCCGTTGGCCGGATCGGTCGGATCGATCGTCGGGTTCAGCGGGATCTGCGGCGCCGCCGGGTTGCCGTTCCAGGTCCAGCCGCGCCCGCCGATGTTCTTGCGGTCGTCGTGCGTGTAGCGCAGGCCGCCGGTCACGTGGAAGGCGTCGGTCAGGTTCCAGGTCGCCTGACCGAAGGCGGCCTTGGAATCGACCGTCTCCTTGGGCTGGATGAACGAGCCCTGCCAGTTCACGGTGCCCTGCTGCGTCCCGTTCATGATCGGGATGTCGAAGCGGATGCCGTTGTCCTCGGCCGCGTAGTACAGGCCCAGCACCCAGTCGATGGTCTGCTTGGCCGTGCTCTGCAGCGTCACTTCATGACTCTGGCTGCGGTAGCTGGTCCAGACGGTGTTGTCTTCCTGGTGGGTCGCGCCGGTCGTGAAACTCGTCGGCATCTGGACGCCGAAGTCCTGGTCGTAGGTGCCCGATCCCTTGAAGTGGGTGTAGCCCGCGACGTAGGCCAGCGACATGCCGCCCATGTCGTATTCGGCGCGGCTGCGGATCGAGGTGGAGTCGCGCTTGAGCGACGGCGCCGTGTCGATCAGCGCGGACCAGAACTTCTGGCCTTCGCGCGGCGTCTGCATCAGGCTCATCGCCGGCGTGCCGCGGTCGGCGAACTGCTCCACCGACACGTCCCAGCGGAAGGCCTTGATCGGCTGCCACAGGAAGCTCAGGCGCGCGGCGGTCTGGTCCTGCGCGTTGTACTTCGGTCCGCCGGTGGTGAACAGGTTGTAGTTGATCGGCTGGAACGGCGGGAAGGTGCCGGCCGTGTTGCCCGCGTTGTAGGCGGCCTGCTGCTGCGCGATCGTGTACTGCGTCGGCTTCTGGTAGTCGACGTAGCCGTCGTGCTGCTCGTGGATGAACGCCACGCGCGCCGCGAGCGTGTCGCCCAGGGGAATGTTGATGGCGCCCTTGGCACCCAGGCGGTTGTAGGTGCCGGTGCCCAGTTCGACGTAGCCGGAGTTGTCCTTCAACACCGGCTTGGCGGTCTTCATGTTGATGGTGCCGACGGTGGAGTTGCGTCCCCACAGCGTGCCCTGCGGACCGCGCAGCACTTCGATGCCGTCCAGGTCGAACAGCATGGTCGCGGCGCCTTCGGGACGCGGCGCGAAGACGCCGTCGACGAACAGCGCGACCTCGGGGTCGGCGTATTCGGTCTTGGCGGAGTCGTTGCCGATGCCGCGCAGCGTGATGCTCACGATGCCGTGGTCGCCCTGCCCCGTGCCCTGCATGCTGGGCACCAGGTTGAACACGTCGAGCATGCTCTTGACGTGGGCGTCGTCGATGGTGGACGCGCTGATCGCGGTCACCGCGATAGGCGTCTTCTGCAGCGAGGTGGCGCGTTTGGTCGCCGTGACGACGACTTGGGGCAGCGCCTTGTTTTCCTTGCCCTCGCCGGCAGTGGCCGACGACGTCGAGGCGGAGCTGCTGCTCTCGGCCTGCGGCGCAGGCGCGGGCGCCTCGGTCGATTGGGCGTGGGACGCTCCGGCCAGCAGCGCGAGCACGGCGATCTGGACGGGCGTGGAAAGGCCGAGGCGCGGCCGGCGGATGAGGCGGTCAGTCATGTTGTCTCCTGGGTGGCTTTCGAGATGAAGCTCTGTTCCGGGTCGTGTTCTTCTAATTTGAGTGCATCGTAGGCAACGCATGACAACGTTGTCAACGCTTGGGCTGACATCGTTGTCATTTTGCTCACTATCATTTACCCGTAGATCGCAGACCCCGTGCAGGCGCGATCCTGACGCGACCGCCTGCGATCACGACGCGGTTCCGAAGAAGACAACAGGAGACAAGCCATGCAGCCCATCCAGGACATCCTCATCGTCGGCGGCGGCACGGCCGGCTGGCTCACTGCCGCGTTCCTCGCGCGGCAGCTCGGCACCGCGCACGGCGGCGTCCGCATCACGCTGGTGGAGTCCAGCGACATCGGCATCATCGGCGTCGGCGAAGGCACCTTCCCGTCGATCCGCGGGACGCTGTCGGCGATCGGCATCCGGGAGGCTGAATTCCTCGACGCCTGCTCGGCCACCTACAAGCAGGGCATCCGCTTCGAGCACTGGGTGCGCCCGCCGGGGGCGGCGGGCGCCGATCACTACTTCCATCCGTTCAGCCAGCCGAGCCAGCGCCCCGGCGCGCCGGAGCTGCTGCCGTACTGGCTGATGGGCGAGGCCGGCCAGGGACGCGCATTCGCCGAGGCGGTGACGCTGCAGAAGGCCGTCGCGGATGCGAGGCACGGGCCGAAGCGGGCGAGCGACGGGGACTTCCTCGGGCCGCTGAACTACGCGTATCACTTCGACGCCGGGCGCTTCGCCGCCTTGCTCGCGGAGCACGGGCAGGCGCTCGGCGTGAAGCGCGTGATCGCGACCGTGGATCGCGTCGACCTCGATGAACAGGGCGCCATCGCCGCGGTGCACACGAAGGAGGCCGGCCCCCTGACGGCCGGGCTCTACGTCGATTGCAGCGGCTTCCGTGCGCGGCTGATCGGAGAAGCGCTGGACTCGCCGTTCAAGTCCTTGAACGATGTGCTCTTCGTCGACCGCGCGCTGGCCATGCAGGTGCCGTATGCGCGGCCCGATGCGCCGATCGCGTCGTACACGATCGCGAGCGCGCAGGACCACGGCTGGATCTGGGACATCGGGCTTCAGGAGCGGCGCGGCATCGGCCATGTCTACAGCAGCCGGCATTGCGACGACGAGGAGGCGGAGCGGGCGCTGCGCCGATACATCGGCCCCGCGTCGGACACGCTGACGCCGCGCAAGCTCGTGCTCGACGTCGGGTACCGCGAGACGCAGTGGGTGAAGAACTGCGTGGCGGTCGGGCTGTCGGGCGGTTTCCTGGAACCGCTGGAATCGTCGGGCATCGGGCTCATCGAGACCGCCGCCTATCTCATCGGACAGCTGTTCCCGTTCAACGGCGACATTGCGCCGGTGGCGAAGCACTTCAATGCGTTCATGAAGGAGCGCTACGCGCGCATCGTCGACTTCATCAAGCTTCACTACGGACTGACGCAGCGCACGGACACGGCGTTCTGGCGCGACAACGCGGATCCCGCGTCGTTCACCGACACGCTGAAGGAGAAGCTCGCGATGTGGCGCTGCCGACCGCCGCAACGGCTGGACTTCATCACCGACGTCGAGATGTACCTGCCGGCCAGTTGGCAGTACGTCCTCTACGGGATGGAATTCAAGACGCAGCTGGGAACAGGCGCTGCCGCGTTGATGCGCAGCGAGGAGGCGCGGAAGGAGTTCGCGACGATCGCGCAGCTCGGCGCGCATGCGCTGCGGGATCTGCCGCCGCATCGGGTGCTGATCGAACAGCTGCTCGCGCGGACGGGCAAGCGCGCGGCGTAAAGTCGCTCGAGGTCGCTCGAGGTCGCTCAGGCCTTCCTGAGCCGCGGCGCGGCCTTCGTGCCGAGCACCGCCGTGGAGTCGCGCACCACCAGCTCGTGCGGCAGGACGCGGTGCCTGGGCTTCGCGGACGCTTCGGCTTCCGCGTCGGGCTCGGCGTCACGCGGCGAGCCGATCAGCAGGTCGACGGCAGCGCGCGCCATGTCGTCCATCGGCTGACGCACCGTCGTCAGCGGCGGCCACACGCGCGCGGCGGCGGGCGTGTCGTCGAAGCCGGCGATCGAGAGGTCGCCAGGCACCGCCAGGCCGAGTCGCTGCGCCGCGGCCAGCACGCCCAGCGCCATGTCGTCGTTGCTCGCGAAGACTGCGGTGGGGCGCTGACGCCGGCTCAGCAATTGATAGGCGGCCTCGACACCGGTGTCGAAGGTGAAGTCCCCCTGCACCACCAGGTCCTTGTCCAGCGGCAGCTTGTGCGCCTTCAAGGCGGCTAGGTAGCCCTGGTAGCGGCGCTTGGACGCGACCTGCTCCTTCGCGCCCTTGATGATCGCGATGCGTGTGTGACCGAGGCTGATCAGCAGGTTGGTGATCTCCTCCGCCGCGTGCACGTCGTCCATGCGGACGCTGGGATGGTCGGGCTCGTCGGCGGCCGGGGAGATCAGCACGCACGGGGTCTGGCTCTCGCGCAGCGCGGACAGCACCTGCGGGTTGTCGCAGAGCGGAGGCGTGAGGATCATGCCGTCGGGACGCAGCGCCGAGACCATGCGGTCGACCTGCATCGCGAGGTCGGGCGCGTCGTTGTGGAGGGATTCGACGACGAGGTGGTAACCCGCCTCGCGGCAGCGCAAGGTCGCCCCCTGCTGCACACCGCCGACGAAGGCCGCCGACGGGTCGTAATACAGCAGACCGATCAGGAAAGACCGTCCGCCAGCCAGGCTGCGCGCCGATTGCTTCGGCCGGTACTTGAGGTCGGCCACGACCTTCAGCACCGCCTCGCGGGTTTCGGCATGGACACCCGGCTCCTGGTTCAACACCCGGGATACCGTCTTGATGGAGACGCCCGCTTCGCGAGCGACGTCGATGATGGTGGCGGGTTTACGTGGCGGCATAGAGATCCGAAATGCTCGCCCGACTTTGCCACAGCACTCGCTGACTTCGCAGGAGAGGACTCGGTCACGCAAGCGCGACCCCGGTTTGGACCTCCCGGTCCAAACCATTCGAGCCCCCCGTGATGTCCACTGGACATCACTTCCTGGGCCTCAGAATGAGAAAAGCCGGCTGGAAGCCGGCTTTTCAGATTTGGTGCCCAGGAGAGGACTCGAACCTCCACGGAGTTACCCGCTAGTACCTGAAACTAGTGCGTCTACCAATTCCGCCACCTGGGCTTTCAGGATTTTTCTTCGTTGCTATTGCGTTTGACTGCTGTCTGCAGCGAAGAATTGGACTTTAGCACGGTTTTGGAATCAGGCAAGCGATTCAGCCGCCCCAACTCACTTTTCCAAGACGGGTGTGCGGATCCCACAACGCCTGTACTCTCCTCGCCCAATCCAGCATCGCAGGCTCGGCCCGCTCCCAATGCGCGCGGTACGCCGCCTGCAGTTGAGGACCGACCCCGTGCTCCGCGCTGATCGATCCGCCGAGCTCCGCGACCAGCGCATACAGGCCCTCGCGCAGGCTCAGCTCTTGCTCCGCCGAGAGCGCCCCGGCAGTCGCCGGCCACACCATGTTGAAGTGCATCCCGCCGTCGCCGAGGTGGCCGAAGTCGGCGAGCCGCACTTGCGGGAAGCGCTCGGCCAGCCAGGCCGCTCCGCGCGCGCGAAAGGCCATGAAGTGCCGGCGCGGCAGCGAGAGATCCAGCCCGATCACCTTGCCCTGCACGCGCAGTCCTTCGCTGATGCGATGGCGCAGGCCCCAGATCGCCTCGTCGGCGTCGAGCACCGCATCGCGCACGCGACCGGATTCGAATTCGCCTTCGAGCCAGCCCTGCAGCAGGCCGTCGAGGGCGAGCTGATCCGCCGGCAGCTCGCTGCTGAGCTCGATGAGCATCGCGTAGTCCGGCAGTTGCCCTTCGAACCACCGCGCGACGTCCTGGCCGTGGAGTCCGGCTTCCAGCGCCGCGCGGCTGATGCCTTCGAAGGCGGACACCAGGCCGCCCCAACGCTGCATCACGTCGGCGTAGAGCGGAAAGACCTCTTCCAGCGATGAGGGCGCCACCAGGGCCACGGCGCGCTGACGCGGCAACGGTGAGAGCTTGATCGTGACCTCGCTGACCAGCCCCAGGCTGCCCGACGAGCCGATGAACAGCTGCCCCAGCGCCAGCGCCGAGTTGTCCTTCTGCAGGCCCTGTCCCAGGCGCAAGACCTGACCCGCCGGTTCCGCCAGCACGACCTCCAGCGCCAGCGTGTTGGCGCGCACGTCGCCGTAACGCAGCATCCGCGTGCCACCGGTGTTGTGGGCGACCATGCCGCCGATCGAAGGATCGGCGCTCAGGTCGACCGGGAACCAGAGACCGTGCGGTTCGAGTCGTTCGTTGATCTCGGACAGGCGGAAGCCCGACGATACGCGCAGCGTGCGGTCGAGCAGGTCGAGCTCGAAAACCTCGCGCAGCCGCTCGGTGCTGAGCAGCACCTCGCCGTTCGCGTCGTCCGGCGTGCCTGCGCGGACCAGCCCGGTGTGCGCGCCCTGCACCACCACGCGGAGTCCGCTGGCCGCCGCGAGCGCCAGAACGCGCGCCGCTTCGTCTCGACTCCCGGGACGCACGAGCGCGGCCGCACGCCCCGCCGCGTATCGCGCGGGCTGCAGATAGCGCGTCTCGATGTCGGCGCCCACCTGCACGAAGGCCTCGCCGCAGACGGCGATCGCTTCCGCGAGGAAGCCGCCGGCCTGGAAGCTCAGCACGCCGCCGCCTCGCCGGTGGTGTCGGCGTCCTTCGCCGCGCCGGCCGTCATCTTGAAGATGCCGGTCGCGTTGCCCGCGTCGAAGGCCAGGTCCAGCGCCCCCGACTCATCGAACGGCGCGCGCTGGATGAATTCATGGAAGCTGCCCGGGACTTCGAGCCTCACGCGCTGGCCGCGATCGAGGAACTCACGCATCACGCGCGCCGCCTTGAACGCCGTCTGGCGCACACGACCGGTCGCCGAGGTCTCGATCGAGTCCTTCACTGGCCGGTCGAGTGCGCGCTGCGCCGCGACGACGGCTTCGATGTCGGCGACGCGATCGGTCGCATGGTTGAAGGCGTTGCCTTCGGTCGCGATCCAGGCCATCTCCGCCGACTCGGTGAGCAGGAGCTGGTAGTCGTCCGCTTCGAACAGCGCATGCTGCCGGGCGAAACAACCCACCAGCTTGGGCAGCAGCGCCACGGCGGACCCGATCGGCAGCTCGCCGTCGCGCGCGAGGTGCTCCAGCAGGGCCAGGTCAGCCGGCGCCAGCGGATCCTGCGACGTCGACAGCACGCGCGTCACCGCGCCCTGGAAGCTGCCGGAGAACTGCTCGGGATGCAGCTCCGAGACGAAGAACTGGGCGATGTCTTCCGGGAAATCGGCATGGCGCCAGGCGCGGCCGGTCATCTTCAGACGCGGCAGCGGATAGGTCGCCGCCATCGCAAAGCCCAGCGGTCTCAGCACGCGCGTGATCGCGGCCTCGCCCGGCGGCAGCGCGCCCGAGGGCCACGCCACCGTGCGCAGCGCGCCGTGGTCGAAGACCAGTTGCTGCCCGTCGCGCTGCAGATCGGCCACGTAAGCGGCCGCCATCGGCACGCGGTCGGTCACGTCGAGGAACAGCGCCATGTTCAGCGCCTGCGCCAGTTCGGCGCGCGAGATGCGCGAGAGGGGAGAGAGGGGCTCGCCAACCGGACGCAGCAAGGCCGGCACGACCTGCACGCGCGCGAAGGCGTCGCGGGCGGCCTCGTCGCCGAGCGCGCCACGCAGCAGCTGGAACAGCCCGCTGTCCCTCGCCGCGGTGACCTTCGCGTTGAGCGTCGTCAATGCCTCCAGATCCGCGCTCCGCTCAGACATCGAACTTCACCCCTTGCGCCAACGGCAGCTCGCGCGAGTAGTTGACGGTGTTGGTGGTGCGGCGCATGTAGGCCTTCCATGCGTCGGAGCCGGATTCGCGGCCGCCGCCGGTTTCCTTCTCGCCGCCGAAGGCGCCGCCGATCTCCGCGCCCGAGGTGCCGATGTTCACGTTGGCGATGCCGCAATCGGAGCCGCTGGCGCTGACGAAGGTCTCGGCCTCGCGGATGTCGTTGGTGAAGATCGCCGAGGACAGCCCCTGCGGCACGTCGTTCTGCAGCGCGATCGCCTCGTCCAGCGTCTTGTACTTCAGCGTGTACAGGATGGGCGCGAAGGTCTCGTGCTTCACGATGGCCGACTGCGCCGGCATGCGGACCAGCGCCGGCACCGCGTAGTAGGCTTCCGGGTACTGGGACGCCAGGGCGCGTTCGCCGCCGCTGACCTCGCCGCCCTGCTCGCGCGCCGCGGCCAGGGCCGATTGCATGGCGTCGAAGGCGGCCTTGTCGATCAGCGGACCGATCAGGTTGCCGGGCTCGACCGGGCTGCCGATCTTCAGCTGGGCGCGGGCGCGGTCCAGGCGGGCGACGAGCTCGTCATGAATCGATTCATGCGCGATCACGCGTCGCGTCGTCGTGCAACGCTGGCCGGCCGTGCCGTAAGCGCCGAACAGGATGCCGCGCACGGCGAGGTCCAGGTCCGCGCTCGGCGTGACGACGATGGCGTTGTTGCCGCCCAACTCCAGCAGGCAGCGGCCGAAGCGCGCCGCGACGCGCGGGCCGACGGCGCGGCCCATGCGGGTCGAGCCGGTCGCGGAGACCAGCGCGACGCGCGTGTCGTCGACCATCGCTTCGCCGACAGCGGCGCCGCCGATGAGGACCTGCGACAGGAACTTCGGGGCGCCGTCAAAACGGGCGACCGCCTTCTCGAACAGCGCCTGCGTCGCGAGCGCCGTCAGCGGGGTCTTCTCGCTGGGCTTCCAGAGACAGGTGTCGCCGCAGACCAGGGCGAGCGCCGAGTTCCACGCCCACACCGCGACGGGGAAATTGAACGCCGAGATGATGCCCACCACGCCCAGCGGCAGGTACTGCTCCATCATGCGGTGGCCGGGACGCTCGCTGGCGATCGTCAGGCCGTGCAGCTGGCGCGACAGGCCGACGGCGAAATCGCAGATGTCGATCATCTCCTGCACTTCGCCTTCGCCCTCGCTGGTCACCTTGCCGGCCTCCAGCGAGACCAGGCGGGCCAAGGCCGCCTTGTTGGCGCGCAGTTCTTCGCCGAACAGGCGGACCAGTTCGCCGCGCCTGGGCGCCGGCACGGCGCGCCAGGCCAGGAAGGCCTGCTGCGCGTTCGCGATCGCGGCAGTCATGTCGGCGGCCTTGGCCTCGTGGACCGCGCCGATGACGGCGCCGTCGATGGGGCTGCGGACGGTCATGGCGCCGCCGGTGACGGCGGCGGCCGGCACGCCCAGGGCGGCCAGCAGGTCGGTGGTGGTGGAAGTCATCGGGGAATTCTCCTTCAGGCGTTCAGGCGGGTCGTGCGATCAGCCGATCGTTCAGCCGATCGACTCGACTTGTCGCGACTGCTGGTACGCCTTGCCGAAGCGGTTGGCCAGGAAGTCGGGCAGCGCGACTTCTTCCTGGCGGACGAAGCCGGACTGCGGCAGCTTGCCTTCGCGGAACAGGTCGACCGCGGCGCAGATGCCGGCGGCGGTGGTGATCTGGATGGCCGACAGCGGCTGCTCGCCTTCCCGCTCGGCGAAGATCTTGCGGGCGAAGACTTCCTGCATCAGCACGCCGTTCTTCATGCCCGACACGGTCACGAAGACCAGCACCACGTCCTGCATGGTCGCCGGCATGCTCTTGCGCATGATGTCCTTGAGCTTCTCCTGGTCGTTCTTCAGCGCCAGGTCGTCCAGCAGGAACATCATCAGGTCGCGGTGACCCGGATAACGGACGGTCTTGTAGTCCAGGTTGCGGACCTTGCCTTCCCAGGTCTCGCACAGCGTGCCCAGGCCGCCGGAGGTGTTGAAGGCCTCGTACTCGGTGCCGTCGAGCGAGAAGTGCTCGAGCCCCTCGAGCGGCAGCGCGGAGATCGCCTCGCCGTCGTGGATGGCCTCGCAGGGGTGGCAGTATTCGTTGATCAGGCCGTCCACCGACCAGGTCAGGTTGTACTTCAGCGCGTTGGTGGGGAACGCCGGCAGCGCGCCGACGCGCATCTTCACGTCGCTCAGCGAATCGAAGCGCTTGGCCAGGTGATGCGCGACGATGCCGATGAAGCCGGGGGCCAGGCCGCACTGCGGCATGAACGCGGTCTTCGCGCCTTCGGCGATGCGCTTGATCTCCTTGGTCGCGGCCACGTCCTCGGTCAGGTCGAAGTAGTGGCAGCCGGCTTCCAGCGCCATGTGCGCGGCGGTGATGGCCAGGTGGTACGGCAGCGCGTTCACGACCACGTCGTTGCCGCGCAGCGCGGCGGCGAGCTGGGACTTGTCCTCGGTGTCGACGGTCCTGGTCGCCAGGCCCTGGCCGGCGAGCAGCTGCAGCGCGGTGGCGTTCTTGTCGATCACGGTCACCTGGTAGTCGCCGCTGCCCTGCAGCAGTCGAGCGATGGTCTGGCCGATGTGTCCGGCGCCCAGCAGTGCCACTTTCATGTCGTACTCCTTGTGATTCTGTGCGGATGAGGTTTCAGATGCGATGCGGGCAGTGTCCCGACCTGCACTGACGAAAGAAAGCGCGAGTTCGACGGAAAACACATCCATACTGACGATCCGTCAGCCGGATCCTTCATTCCGGCGAAAACAAGGGTTTATCCCGAGAACTCCGTCACAGCCTGTCGAAGGCCTCGCCCCATGAACGCCAGGAAGACCGCTCCCGCCTCTCCCGTCGGATCGCCACGGGCATCGGCATCGGCATCGGCGTCGGCATCGGCGTCGGATTCGCAGCCCGCCGCTCCGGCGACGCTGCGCGACCAGACCGATCGCGACCTGATCGCGCTGCTGCAGTCGAACGCACGCGAAAGCACCGCGGACCTCGCACGCAAGTTGGGCGTCGCCCGCACCACCGTGGTGGCGCGGCTCGCCCGGCTGGAGTCAGCAGGGCTGATCGCCGGCTACACGGTGCGGCTGGGCGGCGAGGCGGTGGAGCGCGGTGTGCAGGCCTTCGTCGGCATCACGGTGCAGCCGCGCGCCGGACGCGAGGTGGTGAAGCTGCTCTCGCGGCTGCCGGAGTTGCGCCAGCTGGCATCGGTCAGCGGCGAGTTCGACTACATGGCGACGCTGCGCGCCGACAGCACGGCGCGACTGGACGCGCTGCTCGACGAGATCGGCGACATCGAGGGCGTGATCAAGACGCACACCTCGGTGCTGCTGGCGCTGCGGGTGGACCGGAGCGCGTGAGCACATGTCAGTCCGGTAGCGCGTGAGTAACGTCATGTTCTGGACGGTCGATGCCGTCAACGCGCGGGACTGGCACGCCGTTTGCATTCCATGAGCTGCCAGCTCAAGGAGCGCACCATGTCGAAGCCCGCCGTCACCGCCAAGCACGTCCCGCCGATCTTCGTCGGCATCAAGGCCCTCGCGATCCTCGCGGTGGCCTGGGGCGCCGTCTATCCGACGCTGCTGTGGGGCCTGGGCGCCGTGCTGCCCTGAGCCCGGCGGCGATCTCCCGCGATCCTGCCTTTCTCCGGAGTTCCGCCATGAAAGCCCCTGCCCGTCTCCACGGCGCCGCGCCGCCGGTGCCCGCGCAGCCTCCCATTGCCGCTCACCGATGGCGCCGCCTGCTGCTGCCGGTGCTCGGTGCCGCCGTCGCCGTGCTGGCGCTGCTGGCCGCGATGGCCTGGCTCGACCATGCCGAAGGCGATCTGCGCCAGGTCCTGGCGCCGACGGCCGCGGCGACGGTCGCCTGAAGGTCTTCGACCGTCGCTGACGAGTTGTCGCCGACCAAGTGAAAGGCGCTCCCTCGGGAGCGCCTTTTTCGTTCGGGACTTCCGTCTGCGTTCAGAGGCTGCGCTTGCGCTGCAGGACCAGCAGCCAGAAACACAGACCGGCGACGAAGAGTCCGCCGATGAACTGCGGATGCCAGGCGGCCTGCAGGACCTGGGGGAGTCCTTCCCGGGCGTAATCCGGGAAGCGGTAGAGCATGTCGAAGAAGTCCTGCAGGTTGAGGTGACCTTCTTTGTCAGAGTCGATGACCAATCTTGTCCCGCTCTGGACCAAAGAACGCCCGACGCCGGCGACCTGGGTGATGAGCGCATTGCGCAGCACTTCGGCGGCGGTCTCGTTCTTGTAGATGTTGAGGAAGGCCGCGACGCCGATGACCAGCAGCGGCGCGCCCCAGCGCTTGAGCCAGGCCGAGGCGGCCATCAGCGCGAGCACGATCGGCGACAACCACAGCGCGGCAAACACCAGCCCGACCGCGAGTCGCAGGCCCAGCCAGGTCGTGGCGGCGAACAGCGCGCCCCACTGCGTCTGCTGCAGCGCAGCGAAACCGAATTCCTTGAACGCCATCGCGGAGCCGACGATCGCGCCGCCGACCAGCGCCAGCAGCGTGGCGGCGACGGGGACCAGGATGCCGTGGGCGACGATGGGCGCGCCGACGCTGGCCGCATGGCTGCCGGGCAGCGAGGACCAGAACTCGATCGAGCGGTCCTGCTGGTCGCGCCGGGCCAGGCCCATCAGCTGATAGACGGACACGGCCAGGGACAAGGCCAGCACCAGGCCGACGGTCAGCAGGCCGGCGATCAGCGCGACCGGTTCGGGACTGGGCACGTCGATGCCGTCGACCTGGCTGAACGGCACCAGGGCCAGCAGCACCAGCACGGGCGCCAGCACCAGGCCGATCCAGGCCCGCTTGTATTGCAGCCACTCGCGCAGGAGCAGCGTGTTGAAGAGCGTCATGGGGTGATCCTTTGAAGAGGGTCGCTGGGGGTCGCCGTGATTCGCAACCGGGCGGGTCAGGCCTCGGTGGCCTGGCGCTCCGGCTTGCGGGTCAGCGCCATGAAGAGGTCGACGAGGCTGGGGCGCACCCGCTGGCCCAGGTGCGCGACGGCATCGGGCGGGACGCCGTCGAACAGCGCGGCGGGCCGGCCCTGCACGCGGTAGCGCAGCAGCGGGTGGTTGGCGGCGACCAGCTCGGCGGCGTCGGGGTCATGCGACAGCGCGACGAAGCGCTCGTCCATCTCCGCCAGCGAGATGTTCAGCACCAGCTTGCCTTCGTCGAGCATGAGCACGTCGGACAGCAGCGTCTCGACTTCCTCGACCTGGTGGGTCGAGATGAGCACCGAGCGCTCGCCGTCGCACCACTCGTCGATGAGCATCTCGTAGAAGCTCTTGCGCGACATCACGTCCAGGCCGAGCGTCGGCTCGTCGAGGATCATGAGCTTCGCGTCGATGGCGGCGATCAGCGCGAGGTGCAGCTGGGTGACCATGCCTTTGGACAGGTGCTTGACCTTGTCGTTCTCGGTGACCGAGGTGCGCTTGAGCAGTTGCCGGGCGCGGTCGGCCGAGAAGGCGGGCTGCAGGCCGGTCATGAGGCGGATCAGTTCGGACACCTTGGCCCAGCGCGGCAGCACGGCGACGTCGGGGATGTAGCAGAGGGAGGTCAGGAGCTGGGCGCGGTCCGCATGGGGATCCAGGCCGAGCACGCGGAGCTCGCCTTCGGCGCGCTTGAGTCCGACGAGTGTCTTCATCAGCGTGGTCTTGCCGGCGCCGTTGTGGCCAAGCAGCCCGACGACGCGGCCGGCGGGGATGGTGAAGGACAGGTCCTGGAGGGCCGCCTTGCGTCCGTAATTCAGGCTCAGATGGCTGGCCTCGATGAGCGTCTTCATGCGTCCTCCCAATTCAGGTCCTGGGGCTTGAGGCCCAGTCGGCGAAGTTTCTCCCGCAACCGGGGCCATTCCTCCTGGAGGAACTGCTGGCGTTCGGTGTGCAGCAACCGGATCCGGGCGCCGTCGCGGACGTACATGCCCAGGCCGCGGCGGCTCTCGACGAGGCCCTCGTCGACAAGGGCCTGCAGCGCGCGGCTGACGGTCAGCGGGTTGATGAGGTACTGGCTGGCGAGGGTGCGCACGGAGGGCAGCGCCTCGCCTTCAGGAGGGTCGCCGTCGAGCAGCTGCGTCGCCAGTCGGTCGGCGAGCTGCTGATAGATCGGCGCTTGATCGTTCCAGCTGTGCATGACGCGGGGCGCGGAAGCGCCGGTGTGTTGCTGATGTAGCACACCATAGCAAGCCGGACCGCGCTCCCCCAGCGGGGGGCGACGGACTGCAGAAAAGGGGGGATGAAGCGGAAAACACGCGACTCGCTGTCGGATCCGCTTCACAGGCGGGAGCGGCATGTGCCGGGTAGACCCATCATCCACCACACGAGGCCTACCGGGTCCACGCCATGATCTTCCGACGCCCTGTTTTCCGCATCGCGCAGCAGGCCGCGCTCGCCGCAGGCGTGGTCCTGGCGATCACCGCCTGCGCCACCTCCACACGGCAGCCACCGCTGCGGTTGATGTCGAGTGTCGACATCCCACGCTTCATGGGTGACTGGTACGTCATCGGCGTCATCCCCACCTTCATCGAGAAGGATGCCTGGAATGCGGTCGAGCATTACGAGCTCGCCGCCGACGGGACGATCGCGATCACCTACAACTACAACAAGGACGGATTCGATGGCGAGCGCAAGACGCTGCGATCGAAGGGCTTCGTGCGCGGCGGCAACGGGGCCATCTGGGGCGTGCAGTTCATCTGGCCGTTCGAGGCCGACTACCGCATCGTTCACCTCAGCGAGGCCTACGATGCGGTCATCGTGGGGCGCGAGAAACGCGACAATGTCTGGATCATGTCGCGCCGCCCGGCGATGGCCGACGCCGACTATCAGCAGCTCGTGGCGCTCGTCGCGAGCCAGGGCTACGACGTGAGCAAGCTGGTGCGGGCGCCCCAGCGCTGGTAACGCGCTTGCCGTTCAGACCGTAGGTACGAACGTCCCGACCCAGCGCTTGCGAATGCCGTTCACGAATAAGTCTTAGTCGCCAACACCGCTACTCATTCACTGGACGATGACCCAAAGTTCATCCCGACGCCACCCCGGCGCCGTCATCCAGAGATTGAAACCATGAGCACACTCACCAACAAGGTCGCCATCGTCACCGGCGCTTCCAAGGGCATCGGCGCGGGCATCGCCAAGCAGTTCGCCAAGGCTGGCGCGTCCGTCGTCGTGAACTACTCGACCAGCAAGGACGCCGCCGACGCCGTGGTCGCCGAGATCAAGCAGTCCGGCGGCCAGGCCGTCGCGATCCAGGCCGACTTCTCCAAGACCGCCGAGATCCGCCGCCTGTTCGAAGAGTCCAAGCGCGCCTTCGGCACGCTGGACATCCTCGTGAACAACGCCGGCGTCTACGCCTTCGGCCCCGTCCAGGAAGCCACCGAGCAGGAGTTCCATCGCGAGTTCAACACCAACGTGCTGGGCGTGATCACCGCGACGCAGGAAGCCGCGAAGCACTTCGGTCCGAACGGCGGCAGCATCATCAACGTCAGCTCGATCGCCAGCGTCGGCTTCATGCCCAACTCGGCCGTCTACGCGGCGTCCAAGAGCGCCGTCGACGCCATCACCCGCGTGACCTCGGTCGAACTCGCGCCGAAGAAGATCCGCGTCAATACCCTCGCCCCAGGCGCCACGATCACCGAAGGCATCGCCGCCCTCGGCTGGCCGGAAGAGGCCGTCAAGTCCATCGTCGCCACGATCCCGTTCGGTCGCCCCGGACAGCCGGAAGACATCGCCCGCGTCGCCCAGTTCCTGGCCTCCGACGACTCGGCCTGGGTGACCGGCGAACGGATCACGGCCTCCGGCGGCCAACGCGCCTGATCAGCGCCTGACCGCCGAGCCCGATCAACGAGGCAGCTCGGCGATCAGGTACTCGACGAAGGCCCGGGCCGACGGCTTCGGCGGTCGGCCCGGCGTGAACATGCCGTGGACTTCCACGTCCTTCATCTTCCAGTCGGGAAGCAGCTGGACGAGCGCTCCGCTCGCGAGCTCGGCGCGGCATCCCCAGAGCGACGTCGTCACGACGCCCAACCCCGCCACCGCCGCAGCCACCGCGCCCTCGTTGGCGGACACGCTCAGGCGGCTGTCAACGCGGATCGTCATGTCCCGCCCATCCTTGTGGAACCGCCATCCCGCGGCGCTCGTTCCCGCGGGGCCGAAGATGGCCGTGTGGGTCGCAAGTTCAGCGGGCGCCGTCGGCGTGCCGTTCGCTTTCAAGTAGGCCGGCGCCGCCGCGATCAGCCGATGCGTGCGACCAATGAGCCGCGCGGTCGCGCTCGAATCCGCCAGGTCGCCGAGCCGCAGCGCGACGTCGACGCCCTCCTTGAGCGTGTCCTGCCGTTGATCGCTCATCAGCAGGCTGACGTTCAGCAGCGGATGGCGCGCCAGGAAGCCCGGCAACAAGGGAACGATCTCCCGGACGCCAAAACTCGCCGACAAGGCGACGCGCAGTGAGCCGCGCAACTCCAGCGACCCGCGCGCCACATGATCGGCCTCTTCGAGCGCCGCCAGGATCGCCTCGATGCGCGTCAGGTAATCCGCCCCGGCGTCCGTCAACGTGAGTGCGCGCGTCGTGCGCGTGACGAGGGCAGCACCGACGTCCTGTTCAAGCGCCGCGATGATGCGCGACACCGAGGGCTGGGACAGGTCCAGCTCCCGCGCCGCGGCCGAGAAGCTTCCCGTGCGGGCCACGCGTTCAAACAGGCGAAGGGCGAGCAGCTTGTCGTTCATGCCGGCGCGTGTCGGGGACGCGCTTACTGCGCCGGCTTCCTGAACCGCAGCACGAAGCGATCCGTCTTCCCGCGGATCGCCGGATCGAAGACCTTCAGCGTGCGGTCGTCGGCGGGATTGGCCAGCGCGTCGGTTTCGCCGTCGAGCACGAAGCCGGCTCTCAGCACCTCCGTCTTGACCGTCTCACGGTCGATGCGATGCAGGTCCTCGGTGTGCTTCAGACCTGACCCCGCCACGGCCGAGTGATCGGCCACGAGGTAGTAGCCGCCGGGCTTCAGCATGGCGAACACCGCCTTGTTGTAGGCGCCGACGTCCGCGCCCTTCATGAAGCTGTCGTGGAAGTCGTGATAGTTCTCGAAGGTCCAGAACACGTCGAGCGTGTTGTGGATGCGCGCCGGCGGCTGCTCCGCGAGCGGGCTGGAGGTCGCCTCGACATTGCCGTGGCCCGGCTCCGTCGCGATGGCCCGCGCCGTCGCCAGCGGGTTGGACTTGAACGCCGCGAACTCGGACGGCACGTAGGCGTAGACCCTGCCGGTCGTCCCCACGAGCGTCGAGAAGATCCGCGTCCAGTAGCCGCCACCGGGCACCGCGTCGATGACCTTGTCGCCGGGCTTCACCTTGGAGAACGCCACCAGATCCACCGGTCGACGCGAGGCGTCCTGCTGGACGTCCTTGGCCGGTCGGGTCGCGTCGGCGACCGCCGCGGCGATGCCGGGCGCGGCGGCGACGACTGGCATCGCGGGGGGCGACGCAGGCGAGGCAGGCGCGACGGCAGGCGTCTGCGCCACCGCCAGCGAGGACACGAGCGCCGCGGCGGTCGCGAGGGCAAACAGTCTTGAGCTCATCAGAGGTCCTTCTTCAAGTGGGTCCTGGCGGGGCACGCCAGGTCGAGTAGGCCTTGGCGGCCCGCATCGTCAGCGCGACGGTGGTCCCCTTCTCCGGCGCGCTCTCGATCCGGAGCGACGCGCCCAGCGTCTGGGCCCGTTCCCGCATCGACGCGAGCCCCATGTGCCCGTGCCTGCCGGTCGCCGCCAGATCCACCGGCATGCCGGCGCCGTCGTCCCGCAATTCGATCCCCAGCCGCCACCATCCGAAGCGCCAGGTCATTGTGATCCGGCCGGCCCGGGCATGCCGGAAGGCATTCAGCAGCGCCTCGCCGAAGATCAGGCGCAGCTCGTCGCGGACCTCCGCCCGCAGTGGCCGCTCTTGGCCGACGATCTCGAGCCGGAACTCGCCGTCGTAGTCCCGCGCCAGCTGCGACGCGATGTCCTCCAGCGCCCGCGGCAGGCTCGCGCCGAGCGGCGCGGAGCCCCGCAGCGACATCACCCGACGGCGGCTTTCGTCCAGCACGTCGTCGGCCATCACCAGGTCCGCGTCGATCGCGGCGCGCACCGGATGCTCGGCCGGCAGTTGCGCCGAGTGCGCCTCGAATCTCAGGATCAATCCCTGCACGCCCTGCAGCAGCGTGTCGTGCAGCTCGCGGGCGATGCGGTCGCGCTCGGCCATGCGGGTGCGCATCTTCTCGCGGGCCCGCCGCGCGGCCTGCTTCAACCGCAGCCGGTGCAGGGCCCAGATCGTCGCGAGCGCCGCGGCCACGCACAGCAGCTGAAACACCACCGTCTGGTACCAGGCGGCCGGGATGACGATGTCCTGGATGGCCTCCTCGTCCGCGACCACGCCGTCCCCGTTGATCGCCAGGATGTGGAAACGGTAGCTGCCCGGGCCCAGGCTGTTGTAGCCCGTCTCCCGCCGCACGCCCGCCTCGCGCCAGCGGGTGTCGATGCCGTCCAGCCGGTAGCGGAAGCTCACCCGCTCGGGCATCGCGAGGTTCGCGGCGGAGAAACGCAACTCCATCATCTCGGTGTTCTTCGGCAGCGTCACCGGCGCGCCCGGCGTGTACTCGACGCCGTGCGCGCGCAGACCGGTGATCCGCACCACCGGCGCCACCGGCGTGCCGCGCAGGCGCTGCGGGTCGAGCCAGGCCACGCCGGTCGTGCCAGCGAACCACAGTCGGCCGTCTTCGCCCTCCACCACGCTCGGCTGCGGCCAGAACGCGGTCGCGCCGCCGGGATGCCCGTCCAGCGCGTCCAGCACTTCCATCTTCAGCGGCTGCGAGGGATCGGCGAGGTAGGCGCGCAGCGCGTCCCGACGCACATGGACCGCGCCCTTGCGCCCGTTGAGCCAGAGATCGCCGGTCGCCGTCTCGGCGATCCCGGACACGCCGGCCAGCGCCTCGGGCACGTCCGCCATCAAGGGGACGAAGCGGCCGTCCCACAGGATGGCCACGCCGCGCTCGCCCGCGATCAGCGGGCGCGAGCGTCCGGCGTAGACGTGCAGCACGTCGCCGATGTTCCCGGGTTGCGTCAGGCCGAACCGGCGCACCTTGCCGTCGCCCCAGCGCAGCACCTGGCCATCCTTGAGCCCGAACCAGTAGGTGTCTCCGCCCGACCAGGCCACCGAGGCCTCGAGCGGCGCCGGCTCGCCGGGCAGCGAGAACGGCAACCAGCGGCCGTCGTCCCAGGTCTGCACGCCGCCTCGCTGGAACGACACCATCACGCCGTCGCCGTACGGCACGATGCCGCCGATCCAGCGCTCGCCGACACCCGGCGGCCGGGGGATCTCCTGCCAGCGCCTGCCGTCCTGGCGCCAGAGCCCGGCCGGTCCGACCAGCCAGAGTCGTCCCTGCCGGTCGCGACCGGCGGCGGTGACCTGCGCGCCCGGCGCCGGCAGCCGCTCGGCCTCGCCGGCGTTGCCGGCGTTGCCCGACAGGCGCCAGACCGTCGATGCCACCGGCGAGAACGCGGCCACCGTCACGCCGCCGCCCGGGTCCGCCGCCAGGGCGAAATTGCTGGTTGCCCGCGGCATCGGCGCCGCGACGAGCGGCGCGCGCCGGAAACGGTCCAGGCCGGTCTTGGTCGCGACCCACAGACTGCCTTCGGCGTCCTCGAGGATCATCATCCCGAAGTCGCCCGACAGCCCTTCCGGCGCGGCGAAGCGCTCGTACTCGCCGGTCAGCGGCACGCGGTCGCCTTCCAGCGGCCAGGGCAGCCGCCGACGGCACAGGCCCGCCGGACAGAACACGGTCCACAGGTTGCCGTCCCGGTCGACCACCGTCGACGATCCCCGGCGCGTCGACAGACGCGGATCCCGCGCGATCGGCAGGCGCGACAGCGCCGGCACCTTGCGCATCTCGCCGGCGAAAACCAGCCAGGCCTCGCCGCGCAGCACCTGCAGGCTGGTCGCCTCCTTGCAGTCGCCCACGGTCCGGAAACGCGTCTCCCCCTGCGGCAGGCCGAGCAGGCGATCGTTGTCGCAGAGCCAGACGGTGCCGCGCCCGTCCACCACGAGGCCGTCGATCGCGCGCCCCTCCAGGCCCCACGACGCGCCGATGCGCTCCCAGCGCTCGCCCTCGAAGCGGAAGAGGTCCGTGGCTCCGCCCGCCCAGATCGCACCGTCGGCATCCTCGGCGATGAACCGGATGCGCGCGCTCGCGACCGCCTCGGACGCCGGCACCCGCCAGACCTGCTCGCCGCGGATGCGCACCAGGCCGCGCGGGAAGAAGGCCGCCCACAGGTCGCCGTTGGACGCCGCCAGCACCTTCGCGACGGTACCGGATGGGAACGCATGCGGCCGCGTCGGCAGGAAGCGCTCGAAGCGCACGCCGTCGAATCGCGTCAAGCCGTTCGGTCCGCCCATCCAGAGCAGACCGTCGGTCGTCTGGGCCATGCTCCAGGTTTCCGTCGGCACGCCGTCCGCCGCCGTCCAGGCGCGGTGGTGGAACTGGTTCAAGGCCAGCGAGCGGTCCAGCGCCAGGACCGGTCCCGCGGTCGACAGCAGCGTCGCGATCAGCAGTGCCGCGCCGATCGCTCGGCGGAGGGACAGGGACAGCACGCGGGACAAGCTCATGGGGCCGGAACACTATCAGAAGCGGCGCCGGGAACGGGCGATCCGCGGGGGTGAGGCGAGGCGACGGCGCGACACGCGCGGGCTAACTCTTTCGAGGGAGGGACATCGGGTCGCGGCGTGATCCGGAGCGGCGGCTGCCGCTACGCTTCGCCTTTCCGCGCCGCCGATCCGGCGCGCCCGACCTGACCGCTGCTTGCGCGTGAACGACTCCGCCCCGATTTCCTCCCCCATCACCGTGATGGCTGTCGACGACCATGCGCTGATGCGCAGCGGCATCACGACGGTCATCGACGCCGAGCCCGACATGCGCATGGTGGCCGAGGCCGCCACCGGCCTGGAGGCGCTGTCGCGCTTCCGCCAGCACCAGCCGGACGTGACGCTGATGGACCTGCGCATGCGCGACATGGACGGCATCGAGGCGATGACCGCGATCCGGCGCGAGTTCCCGCAGGCGCGCATCGTGATCCTGACGACCTTCCCCGGCGACTTCCAGGCGGCGCGCGCGATCAAGGCGGGGGCGGTGGGTTATCTGCTCAAGGGGCTGATGCGCACCGAGCTGCTGGACACCATCCGCGGCGTGCATGCCGGCAGGATGATGGTGCCCCCGGCGATCGAGGCCGCCATCGCGCAGCACGCCGGCAGCCGCGCGCTGTCGCTGCGCGAGACGCAGGTGCTGCGACTGGTGGCCCTGGGCCACGCCAACAAGGAGGTGGCGGAGCACCTGTCCCTGACCGAGGAAACGGTGAAGGTCCACATGCGGACCATCCTCGGCAAGCTGTCCGCGAAGGACCGCACCCACGCCGTCACGATCGCGCTGAAGCGCGGGATCATCGAGCTCTGAACGGCCCCGCCGCGCCGGCGCTCAGACGTTGTTGTCGTTCCCGGGGCGCATCGGCGTCGTTGCCGTCATGGCAGTCATGGCGATAGGCGGCTGCGGCGTGACGACCGCCGGCTCGTCCTTCTTGAACATCGGCGCCATGTTCATCTTCGCGTTGATCCAGAAGTTGAGTCCGGCCCAGGCCGGCGCGCTGGAGGCCGCCGCCTTGGCGAACGCGTTGCCGTCCGTCAGCGCCTTGCCCAGGCCCACGGGAATGCCCACCGGCAAGGTCAGGCCCCAGTTGATCATCATCCGCGCGGCCATGCCGGCCTTCATCGTCGCGTAGTCGACCTTGTCGTTGACGGCGGTCCCGCCGGTGGCACCGGGTAGCCTGCTCTTCATCACCGTGCTGGTGAGGTCGGACACGGTATCGAAGCCGGCGCTCACGGCGCGTTGCGCCACGGCCGTGACCATCATGGCCGTCGCCTGGGCCATCGGCTCGCTCATGCCCTTGGCCTTGAAGCCCTCGGTCAGCGCGGGGGTGAGCTTGCTGGCGATCGCCACGCCGCTCATGCCGCCGGCGATGGCCGTCCACATGTCGTTGAAGCCGGCCATGACACGCGGGCCTTCGGTCTGCAGGGTCGTGGCGCTGGGAAGCTTGATCGTCGCGCCCAGCGAGGGCCTGGTCTTCATGTGCTCGCCGATGAACTCCTTGCCCAGTGCCGCGGCCAGTCCGCCGAGGACGTTGGACGACACGCCGAGCGCCTCCTTGGACGCGCCCGCCGCGCCGGCGCTCATCAGCGTGATCGCCTGCACCGCCCAGGCGATGGCGTGGCCGCCGCCGTAAGTCGTCGCGCGCTGTCCGAGCGTGGCCAGCAAGGCGTCGGTGAGCTGCTTGCCGGAGACGTTGGCGGGCGGGGTGCCAGTCGTTGCCACTGCCGTGGTCGACGTACTGGCCGCGGCGGTTGTCGTCGCCGTCGCCGTCGCTGCCGCTGCGGCCGCGGTCGGAGTGGGTGCGGGCGTTGTCGTCTGCGGCGATGCGAGATTCAGTCGCGGCGGGCCGGAGGACGTCTTCGTTGGCAGCTTCGGAGCAAGCAGCGCCGGCCCTCCGAGCGAAGTCGCGGGACGTTTGCCCGCCGCGACCGAACTCTCCGGAACTTGAGGCTTGCTGTCGGAGACCGGCGACTCGGGCAACGGGACCTTGCTCGGCGAGACCGGTGTCTCGGGGAGTGCCACCTTGCTGGGCGAGACCGGCGTCTCGGGCAGGGGCACCTTGCTCGGCGACACGGGACTGTCGGGCAGCGCGATCTTGCTCGGGGACACCGGGGTCTCCGGCAATGCCACCTTGCTCGGCGACACCGGGGTTGCCGGCAGCGGCACCTTGCTGGGCGAGACCGGCGTCTCTGGCAAGGGCACCTGACTGGGCGAGACTGTCTGCGCCTGGGCAGGCGGGATGTTGGTGTCCAGCCTCAGCGTCGGGCGAGCCGGCGTGGGATTGCCCGACGGCAACGCCGTCATCGCGGTCTGTTGCGAAGGCAGCGTCGGCAGGGAATTCGATCGGCGCGGCGGAGCACCGGCACCGGAGGACGAAGGACCGCTCGGACGCGCCGCCAGTCCCGGGAACTGCGTCGCCGCGCCGCCGCCCTGCCCGCCTGACGGCGTCGACACCGGCGTGTTCGGCGGCGCGCCGGGCGTCGTGTCGATCGGCGACGGGACGGCGCGGTTCTGGACGTTGGACAACATGGGCGCCCTCCTTGGCAGACAAGGTCTGCCGGCGACCTCACGACGTGAACGTCGAACGCCACGCGGGCGCCCGAACCTCATCCGGCAGCAAGGCAGTCACTGTCGGACTGCGAGAGCGTCACGGCGTTCGCGCAGGCGAATCGGCGAACGGTGATGCGAAGCGATAGCCCCTTCCCCCATTCGAGGATCGAAGGGGTGACTTCAACCGTCCCCGCATTCCCATTTGGAGGGAATCGGCACTTTGACGAGCCGCCGCGGCCTCGGAACCCGGTCCTTGACTTCCTCACCTCATCCTGACCAGCCTCAGCGATTCACCATCACGATCCCCGCCGCCAACCCCGCGAGGGCGAGCATCAGGCGCGGGGTGATCGGCTCGCCGAGCAGCAGCGCGCCGGCGATGAGGCCGAAGAGCGGTGTGCTCAGCGTGAAGCTCGAGAGCTTGGTCGCCGGGTAGTGCCGGATCAGCCAGAACCACAGCAGGTAGCTCGCGAACGACACGATCACGGCCTGGAAACCGAACAGCCCCAGCAGGCGCCAGGACCAGGCGAGCGGGAGTGCTTCCCCGGTCGCGACCGCGCCGGCCGCCAGCGCGGCCGCGGAGATCGCCAGCTGGTACAGCAGCGTCTTCTCCGCGCTCGCGGAGGACAGCCTGGTCGCGCGGATCGCGAGCGTCGTGCCACCCCACAGCAGCGCGGCCAGCACGCCGAGCGCATCGCCCAGCCACTGCATCGTCTGCCCGGTGCCGTGGAGCCCCTCGCCGAACGCGAACGCCACCGCGCCGAAGGCGATCAGCAGCCCCACGGCCTGCCGCTTCGTCAGCCGCTCCGCCGGCGAGATCAAGGGCATGCCCAGCGCGACAACGAACGGCGACAGGTAGAGGAAGACCACCATCCGCGACGCCGTCGTGTACTGCAGGCCGACGAAGATGCAGGCGAACTCGGCCGCGAACAGCACGCCGGCGAGCAGGCCGCCCGGCAGGCTGCCGTCACGCCGGAACAGCGCGATGCCGCGCGCCGCGGCGAAGACCCAGACCAGCGCGCCGGCGAGCCCGGAGCGCAGCGCGGCCTGCCACAGCGGGCCGATCTCGGTCAGCGCAGCCTTGGCCGCGACCTGGTTCAGGCCCCACAGCACGCAGCAGCCCAGAAGGATGACCACCGCCGTGCTGTCGAGATGCTGCTTGCGTTGCATGGGGTCGGATCATGCCCGGCGGCTGGTGCGCCCACTGGCGCGGCGTGTCCAGGCCCGCGCGGCCACCGCACACAGCAGCGCCGTCGCCACACCGGCGATCAGTCCCGTCAGGTGCGCCAGCGGCGCGATCGCGATGTTCCAGCCGTCCCAGTGGCGCAAGGCCGGCGCCGACAAGGGCCGCTCCGCCGCCACCTTCACGATGAGCCCGATGCCGATGAGCAGTCCGATCACGCGCTCCCGCCCGTGGGAGGCCCGCATCCGCATCATCCCGATCGCAGCCACCGCCACGCCCGCGTGCAGCACGCCGGACGCGCCGCCGAAGCGTTCAAGGGAAGGCTCGATCAACAGGCCGAATTGCGTCAGCGGCCAGGCGAGCAGCCAGGCCACGGCATCGCGCGCCGTCAAGCGCGCGGCCACGCCGAGCAGGCCGACCACCGCGCAGCCGGCGAGGTTCGCGATCAGGTGCTGCGGGCTCCAGTGCAGCCACGCCGCGCTGATGGCGCGCCAGGGCTCGCGCCCGGCGAGCTCAGGTCGCCATTCGAGCGCGGTCTGCACAGGCGGCGCCTGGACCCAGGCCACCAGCGAGCCGATGGCCAGTGCCATCGCGACGAGGAGCCACGCGCGTCCCGGCATCCGGTTCCGCTCCGCGATCTCAGCCGAAGACGGCCCGCCAGAGCGCGAGCACCGCGTCGCGCTGCGGCGCGAGCGCCTCGGCGGCCTCGCCCTCCAGCGAGGTCGTCTGCTCGTTCAGGCGTGCCCGATGCTGCACGCGACGCAGTTCGCGGTACGCGTCGGCCGCCTGGCGGCCCACGTCGGCCGGCAGCAGGCCGAAGGACTCGGCGCGCTGCAGCAGCGCGATATTGCCGGCGTTGGCCAGCAGTTCCGGATGCTGGTCGGAGTGCGCCAGGATCAGGTACTGCAACGCAAACTCGGCGTCGACCATGCCCCCCGGGCTGTGCTTCATGTCGAAGAAGCCGGCGCGCACGTTGCGGGCGGCGCGCAGCTTCTCGCGCATCGCGACGACCTCTTCGCGCAGCGCCGCCGGATCGCGCGGCGCGGTGAGCACCGCGCGGCGCGTGGCTTCGAAGCGCTCGGCCAGCGACGCGTCGCCGGCGCAGAATCGCGCTCGCGTGATCGCCTGGTGTTCCCAGGTCCAGGCCGTGTTGCTGCCGCGCCCGCCCTGGTAGTTTTCAAACGACGACAGCGAGGTCACCAGCAGCCCCGAGTTGCCGTTGGGACGCAGCGCCGTGTCGATGTCGAAGAGTTCCCCCGCCGCGGTGCGGATCGTCAGCCACGTGATCAGCTTGCGGACGAAGGCGCCGTAGATCTCGGCCGCGTTCTCGTCCTCATCGTCGAAGAGGAAGACCAGGTCCAGGTCGCTGCCGTAGCCCAGCTCCTTGCCGCCCAGCTTGCCGTAGGCGATCACCGCCAGGCGCGGCGTCGGACGGTGCTTCTGCTTCAGCCGGTCCCACGCCCAGGCGAGCACGCACTGCAGCGTCGCGTCGGCGAGCAGCGACAGCTCGTCGGCGACCTGCTCGACGCTGATCTGCCCTTCCACGTCCCGCACCAGCGTCCGGAAGACCTCCGCGTGATGCGCGCGGCGCACGCTGTCCAGCAGCGCGTCCTCGCTCGCCTCGCCGTGTTCGGCCCACGCGTCGTGACGCGCCTGCAGGTCCTGGATGAAGGCGGGACCGTCGAAGCGCTCGTGCAGCAGCCGCGCGTCGGCCAGTTCGTCGATCACGCCGGGATGCTGCATCAGGTAGCGCATCGGCCAGCGCGCCAGACCCAGCAGGCTCAGCAGCCGGCCCTGTACGGCGGGCCGCTCGACCAGCAGGGCGAGGTAGCTCTCGCGGCGCAGCAGCGGCTCGATCCAGTCCACGAAGCGCTGGGCCGCGTCCATCGTGCATTCGCCCTGGCGTACCGCCAGCGCCGCGCGACCGACCAGCTTGGCCAGCCGCAGGCGCGATTCCTCGCGCAGGTTCTGCACCCGCGCCTGCTGAGCCCAGCGCCGCACATTGGCCGCCAGCTCGGGCTGCAGCTTGTCGAGGAACTCCTCGCTGTCGATCGGCAGCGGCGGACCGCCGCACATGCCGTTCCTGCAGTTGCCCTTGCCGCCCGGCGCGACGCCGTCATGCAGCAGCGCGTCGAATTCGGTCGCCACCAGCTCCCGCACCTCCATCAGCCAGTCCAGCAGCGGACAGGCGTGGCTGTTGCAGGTCAGGTTCAGGCTGCGCGCGATCCAGCCGATGTCCTCATCGGCCGCGGGCAGGCAATGCGTCTGCTGGTCGTCCAGGTACTGGATCCGGTGTTCGACGCGGCGCAGGAAGTCGTACCCCTTGGCCAGCGCCGTCGCGGTCTCGGGCTTCATCAACCCGCGTGCGGCCAGGCGCGTCAGCGCCTTCAGCGTCGACCGGGTGCGGATCTCCGGGAACTGTCCGCCGCGCACCACCTGCAGCAGCTGGACGATGAACTCGATCTCCCGGATGCCGCCGCGCGACAACTTGACGTCGTTGGCCCGCTCCGGCCGGCCGGCGGCACGGCGCTGGGCCTCGTCGCGGATCTTGCGATGCAGCTGACGCAGGCCCTCGAAAACGCCGTAATCCAGGTATCGCCGGTAGACGAAGGGCGTCACCAGGCTGCGCAGCTGCATCGCGCGTCCGCTCTTGACGCTCTCGCGTGGCGCGACGATGCGGCTCTTCAGCCAGGCGAAGCGTTCCCACTCCCTGCCCTGCACAAGGAAGTACTCCTCCAGCATCGCCATGCTCACCGCGGGCGGCCCGGAGTTGCCGTTCGGCCGCAGCGCGAGGTCGACGCGGAAGACCTGGCCGTCCTCGGTCACGTCGCCGATCAGCGTCGACAGGCGCCGCGACAGCTGGGCGAAGTATTCGTGGGCGGAGATCTTCTGGCCGCCGGCGCCGCCCTCGGTCTGGCCGTCCTCCTCGTAGACATAGATCAGGTCGATGTCCGACGAGACGTTGAGCTCGCGCCCGCCGAGCTTGCCCATGCCCACGACCCAGAAGTCGATGTCCTGGCCGCCGGCGTCGCGCGGCGCGCCGTACTGGGCGTCGAGTTCGGCGCGGCAGGCGATCACGCCGATGTCCAGCGCCACCTCCGCCAGGTGCGTCATCGTCTGCGTCACGTCGGTCATCGGGGCGCCCTGCTCGACGTCGAGCACGGCCAGCCGCTCCATCACCAGCTGGCGCATCACGCGCAGCGCGGCGGGCAGCGGGCGCCCGGCTTGCCGGAGCTGGTCCACGACGGCGCGCATCGTGACGTCGTCCGGCAGTCCGGGCGGCAGCAACGACAATTCAGCCGCGTAACGGCGGCGGATGCGCTGAACGAAACGGCTGTGGTCCGCGGACGCGGCCGGCGTCGGAACGCCCGTCGTGTCTGAGGTTGCCGAGGCAACTGAATCCATCGGTAAAGAATGCTCTCGCTGGCTCATGGCCGGAATGGCTGTGCTAGATTCGACGACCGCCGTCCACCCTTACATGTCTTCGTCCGCCGCCACCAGTCCTGACTCCGGTTCCGCGGTCGCGAAACGACGCTGGTGGGCACGTTGCGCCCTCTGGCTCGGTGTGGCTTCGGCAGGGGTGTTTTCCCTGCTGATCGCGGCCTGGCTGGCGTTGCATTGGGCGATTCTGCCCCACATCGACGACTGGCGACCCGAGCTCGAAAAGCAGGCCACCCAGGCATTGGGGGTACCCGTCAGGATAGGCGCCATCAGCGCCACCTCCTCGGGCTGGATCCCCAAGCTGGACCTGCGCGACGTGCGGGTCGTCGACGCCTCCGGTCACGAAGCGCTGCATCTGCCCCGCGTCAGCGCCGCGCTGTCGCCGCGCTCGCTGCTGGCCTTCGAACTGCGCTTCTCGCAACTGCTGCTGGACAGCCCCGAGCTGCTGCTGCGCCGCGACGCCAAGGGCCGGGTCTTCATCGCCGGGCTCAGCGTCGACGGCCCCTCGGACACCCAGGCTTCCGACGACGCCGCCGACTGGTTCTTCGAGCAGCATGAGTTCGTCATCCTGCACGGCCGCATCCGCTGGGTCGACGAGCTGCGCGCGGCACCGCCGCTGGAGCTCTTCGACCTGAACCTCGTCCTGCGCAACGGCCTGCGCCGCCACCGGCTGCGGCTGGACGCCACGCCGCCCGCGGGCTGGGGCGAGCGATTCACGCTGCGCGGCGAGTTCACCCAGTCGCTGCTGGACCGGCCGGGCGCGGTCCAGCGCTGGAGCGGTCAGCTCTTCGGCCATCTGCCGCGCACCGATGTCAGCGAGCTGCGTCGTTATGTGGACCTGCCCTTCGAACTCAACGAAGGCGACGGCGCGCTGCGCGCCTGGCTGGACGTCGACCGAGGCGAGCCGCGCAGCCTGACCCTGGACATGGGCCTGCGCGCGGTCAAGCTGCGCGTCGCGCCGGGCTTGCCGGAGCTCGCGCTCGCCAAGATCGGCGGCCGGCTGGTGCTGAAGCAGACGCCGCAATCGCTGTCGCTGGAAGCCCAGGCGCTCGGTTTCCAGGCCGGGGACGGCCTCGACTGGCCGCGCTCGGACTGGGCGCTCGAGGTCAAGCGCGATCCCAAGACCGGCGGGCTCACCGGCGGAGACTTCCAGGCGCAGCAGCTCGACCTGACCCTCGGGGCCCAGATCCTCGCCCGGCTGCCGCTGGCCGAGACGCAACGCCAGCAGATCGCCGACATGAAACCCGCCGGTCTGCTCAACGCCCTGCAGCTCCATTGGGACGGCCCGCTGGACGCGCCGCGCAGCTACCGCGCCAAGGGTCAGCTGCAAGGGCTGCACCTGACGGCCGCGACCCCGGAGCCGCCTGCCGATCCGGGGTCCGCGCCGCCCACCGGCCGGCCCGGCGTCAGCGGCGCCGACCTGCAGTTCGACGCCAACGAGCAGGGCGGCACCGCCACCCTGGCCATCAACAACGGCGAAGTGACACTGCCCGGCGTCTTCGAGGAGCCGTCCGTGCCGCTGAAGCAGGCACAGGCCACCCTGCGCTGGCAGGCGCAACGTCCGGCGGTACCAGCCGGCGGCAAGCGCGCGCCGGCCGCCACGCCCGCCGCCGGCCCGCTCGCGGCCGCCTCGATCGCGAGCGCGGCGTCCGCCCCGGACGCCCCTCGCACGCGCTGGTCGGTGCAGTTCAACGGCGTCCGTTTCGCCAACGACGACCTGCGCGCCGAGATCGACGGCGCCTGGCAGAGCGGCGACGGCAAGCGCCCGCACGACGCCGGCAGGCTGGACCTCACCGGCCGCATCGAGGAAATCAAGGCGCCGCGCGTGCTGCGCTACCTGCCCGCCTCGATGGGCCACGAGGCGCGGCGGTATGTCCGCGACGCCATCCGCGACGGCACCGTCCACAAGATCCAGGTGCGGCTGCAGGGCGACCTGCTCGATTTCCCCTTCGACGCGCCGCGCAGCAAGGGCCAGTTCCGCGTGGCCGGACAGGTCCGCAACCTGACCCTGGCCTACGTGCCCAGCCATCCGGCGGAGGACGACCGTCCCGCTTTCCAGTCGCCCTGGCCCGTGATGGAGCAATTGGACGCCGAACTGATCTTCGACCGCGCCTCGATGAGCATCCGCAACGCCAGGACGAAGTTGATGGGCGTGGAGGTCTTCAACGTCCAGGGGGCGATCGCCGACCTGTACCACCACGCGCCGGTGCTGGAGATCGACGGCCAGGCGCGCGGCGCGCTGGTCGACGGCCTGCGCTATGTGAAGAACTCGCCGGTCGCGGCGCTGACCAGCCACGTGCTGGACAACACCACCGCCACCGGCCCGCTGGCGCTGAAGCTCAACCTGCGCCTGCCGTTGATGCACATCGACGACACGACGGTGAAGGGCCTGGTCACGCTGACCGGCAACGACGTGCGCATTCGGCCCGACACCCCGATGCTCGGCCAGGCGAAGGCGCTGGTGAGCTTCGACCAGAAGGGCCTGCAGATCCGCAACGGCCAGGCGCGCGTGCTGGGCGGCGATGCGACCTTCGACGGCGGCAGCCAGCCGGACGGCGCCATGCGCTTCGCCGCGCTGGGCACGGTGACGGCCGACGCGCTGCGCAACGCGCCGGAACTGGGCCTGCAGCAGGTCGCCTCGGTGATGACGGGCCAGACCTCGCTGCGTTTCGAACTCGGCGTGCTCAAGGGCGGTCAGACGGAGGTCACCGTCGCCAGCCCGATGCAAGGCATCGCGGTGAACCTGCCGGCGCCGATGCGCAAGACCGTCGACGAGACCTGGCCCCTGCGCATCGTCACGCGCGCCGTGGCGGCGCCGGCCGGCTCGCAGCGCGACGAACTGCGCGTCGAGGCCGGTCCGGTGCAGGCGCTCTACCAGCGCGACGTGACGCACGAGGCCAAGGTCCTGCGCGGCGCGGTCGCCGTGCGCGAGAAATTGCCCGAGCTGCCCCCGCAGGGCGTCGTGGCGCGCGCCACCTTCGAGCAGTTCAACGCCGACGCCTGGCAGACCGCGCTGCCGGGATTGACCGGCGCGAAGGACGGTTCGGCGCTCGACAGCGCGACCGACGGCATGGCCGACGGCGGGTATGCACCGTCGCAGTTCACCCTGAAGGCGCAGACGCTGCAGCTCTCGGGCCGCACGTTGAACGCCGTCACGGCCGGGATCTCGCATGACGCCGGCGCGGGATGGCGCGTCTCGATGGATGCGCAACAGCTCAGCGGCCTCATCGAAGTCCGGCCTGAGCAACCCAACCAGCCGGGCCGGGTCTACGCGCGGCTGTCGCGGCTGTCCGTGCCTCGCAGCGACGTCGACGGCGTCGAGCAGTTGCTCGACAAGCAGCCGCGCTCCGTGCCGACCCTGGACATCGTCGTCGAGGACTTCGAGTTGCGCGGCAAGCGGCTGGGCAGGCTCGAGATCGACGCCCAGCAGCAGAACGACGCGCGCGACTGGCGCCTGGGCCGGCTGTTGCTCAAGAGCCCGGACGCCACGCTGAGCGCCTCCGGCAAGTGGGCGCCCGAGCCCGGCAAGACGCTGCGCCGGACCGAACTCGACTGGAAGCTGGAGGTCGCGGACGCCGGCAAGCTGATGGAGCGGCTCGGCCAGGGCCAGGTCTTGCGCGGCGGCAAGGGCGAGCTCACCGGGCAGGTGTCCTGGCAGGGCTCGCCGCTGTCGCCCGACTACGCCAGCATGGGCGGCCAGTTGAACGTCGCGATGGAGAAGGGGCAGTTCCTGAAGGCCGAGCCCGGTGTCGGGCGGCTGCTGGGCGTGCTCAGCCTGCAGTCCATTCCGCGGCGGCTGATGCTGGACTTCCGCGACGTGTTCTCGGAGGGCTTCGCGTTCGACAACGTCACCGGCGACATCAAGATCGGCAAGGGCGTGGCGCGCAGCGACAACCTCCGCATGAAAGGCCTGCAGGCCGCGGTCCTGATGGAAGGCAGCGCCGACCTCGCCGCCGAGACCCAGGACCTGCACGTCCTGGTGCTGCCCGAGATCAACGCCGGCGGCGCCGCGCTCGCCTATGCCGCGGTGAATCCCGCCATCGGGCTGGGCGCCTTCCTGGCGCAGTGGCTGCTGCGCAAGCCGCTCGCCGCCGCCAGCAGCGAGGAATTCCGCGTCACCGGCACCTGGTCCGACCCCCGCATCGAGCAGTTGCAGCGCCGCGCCCAGCCGCAGGGCAGCTACAACAGCACGGCCACCGCGCAAGGAGAGTCCGCCCCATGAGCACGCCATCCACGACCGCCGGATCGCCGGTCACCGTCGCCGCGATCCAGATGGTCTCCGGCACCCGGCTGGAAGAGAACCTCGAACGCGCCCGCCACTGGATAGGCGAAGCCGCCCGGCAGGGCGCCGCGCTGGTCTCGCTGCCCGAGTACTTCTGCCTGATGGGCCACAAGGACACCGACAAGCTGCCCTTCGGCGAGCGTCACGGCGACCTCGACGCGCCCATCCAGGGCGCGCTCAGCCGCGCGGCGCGCGAGCACGGCGTGTGGATCTTCGGCGGCACGCTGCCGATGGCGATCGACGGCGCGACCCCGCCCGCGCAGCGCGTGCGCAACACCACCTGCGTCTTCGCGCCGGACGGCTCGCTCAGCGCGCGCTACGACAAGCTCCACCTCTTCTGCTACGACAACGGCCGCGAGCGCTACGACGAGGCTCGTGTCCTGGAGGCCGGCGCGGCGCCGGTGACGGTCGACGCGGCGATCCCCGATGGACCTGAGCTGCGCGTCGGGCTCTCGATCTGCTACGACCTCCGCTTCCCGGAGCTGTATCGCGCGATGAGCTTCAGCGGCGACCGTCCGCTCGACCTCATCAGCGTCCCGGCGGCCTTCACCTTCACGACGGGCCAGGCGCATTGGGAATTGCTGCTGCGCGCCCGCGCGGTCGAGAACCAGGCGTACGTCATCGCGGCTGCGCAGGGCGGCACGCATGAGAACGGCCGCCGCACCTGGGGCCACAGCATGATCGTCGACCCGTGGGGCGAGGTCCTGGCCTGCGTGCCCGAGGGCGAAGGGCTGGCGATGGCCAAGGTCGATCCCGCGCGCATCGCGCAAGTGCGCGAGCAGTTGCCGGCGCTGCAGCATCGGCGCCTCTGACCCTCGAACGGCGTGAGGCCCGGACACTGGGCCTCGAAAGCGGTCCACTTCGGGCGATCGATGCCCGGTTCGCGGAGGCAAGATGCCCGGCATGATCGACCGTCGTCCCGCTCCTTCCCGTTCCGCGCTGGCCGTGCTGGCTGCCGCGGCGTGCGCCTGCGCGCTGCTGGCGGGATGCGGCACGCCGGCCCGTCCGCTGGAGTCCTCGCTCACGGACATGGACTCGCTGCAGCTGCGCTCGTGGCTCAGTCCGCAGCTGCGGCGCAACATCGACCTGCTGCCGGTCACCGGCGGCCAGGAGACCTCGATGTGGTGGGGCAGCCGGATCAACGCGATGACGCTGAACCAGACCTACCAGGAGTCGTTGCGGCGCCTGGGGCTGATGCCCGACGTCCCCGACACGGGGCGCTATCAGCTGAAGGTCGAAGTCCTGGCGCTGGCGCAGCCCAACGTGCCGGTGCTTCCTGAGGTCGCCCTCTCCGTCCGCTACACACTGACGGAACGCGCCGCCGGTGGCGGCAAGGTGCTGTATCAGCGGACGCTGCGCACGACGCAGAAGGCGGGCATCGACGACAGCCTGAACCCGAGCGAGCAGCTGCGCATTGCCACGGAATCCGCGCTGCGCAACAACATTGCGGATCTTGTCCGGGAGTTGGCCTCGCTCGCTCTGCCGACGTAAGAAAGTCGCCCTTCCCGTTATACGAATTCAGCAGATTTCCCACCCCAGCATATGCATATAAGCATTGATTGCTTGCCAAACGCCGGGTAATCCCTAAGCATCACGGTTTCCGCCCCAAAGAGGCGCATGACGGCAACGGGTGTCACCTGCCGCTAGCGTCCTTCTTCTTCCCGTGATCGAACTTCAAAGCCTGCACAAATCGTATGACGTCGAGGGTCGCCGTGTTCCGGCGCTCCAGCGCGTGGACCTCAAGATCGAACCGGGCGAGGTGTTCGGGATCATCGGCGCTTCGGGCGCCGGCAAGAGCACGCTGCTGCGCGTGATCAACCTGCTGGAGCGTCCCGACAGCGGTCAGGTGATCGTCGGGGGTCAGGACTTGCAGGCGCTGGACGCCGCCGCCCTGCGCGCCGCCCGCCAGAAGATCGCGATGATCTTCCAGCACTTCAATCTGTTGAGTTCGCGCACCGTGGCGCAGAACGTCGCCTGGCCGCTGCGCATCGCCGGTTGGGACGCCGCCCGGATCGCTCCGCGCGTGCGGGCGTTGCTGGCCCGGGTAGGCCTCGCCGACCAGGCCGACAAGTATCCGGCGCAGTTGTCCGGCGGTCAGAAGCAGCGTGTCGGTATTGCCCGTGCGCTGGCGCTCGACCCGCAGGTGCTGCTGTGCGACGAAGCCACCAGCGCGCTGGATCCCGAGACCACGCGGTCCATCCTCGATCTGCTGGCGGCGCTCAACGACGAGCTCAAGCTGACCATCGTGCTGATCACGCATGAGATGGACGTCGTGCGCCGCGTCTGCGACCGCGTCGCCGTGCTCGAAGCCGGCCGCATCGTCGAACAGGGGCCGGTCGCGCAGGTCTTCCTGCACCCGCGCTCGGGCACGGCGAAGCGCTTCGTCCTGGCCTCGGAACATGTCGACGAAGGCGAGCAACGCGATGACCACGCGCATGTCGCGGGCAGCCTCTGGCGGTTGACCTTCTTCGGCGAACGCACCTACGAGCCCTTGCTGGGCGAGGTCGCCCGCCACGCGAATCTGGACTTCGGCATCCTGGCCGGCCGCATCGACCGGATCAAGAAGCAGCCCTACGGGCAGTTGACGATCACCGTCAGCGGCGGCGACCGTGCCGCCGCGCGCCAACTGCTGGCCGATCGCGGCGTCCAGGTCGACGAGCTGCGCGCATGAGCCTCGCCGCCACCCCTTCCCTGCTGGACACGCTCCGCGCCATCGACTGGCCCGAGATCGCCACCGCCGGCGGCGACACGCTGCTGATGCTGGGCGGATCGCTGCTGTTCACCACGCTGCTCGGCCTGCCGCTGGGCATCGCGCTCTACCTCTTCGACCGCGACCGGCTGGTCTCATCGCCGAAGGTGTACGCGCTGCTGTCCCTGGTCGTCAACGTGCTGCGCTCGCTGCCCTTCGTCATCCTGCTGATCGTGCTGATCCCGTTCACGCTGCTGGTCACAGGCACCTCGCTGGGCGTGGCCGGCGCGATCCCGCCGCTGGTCGTCGGCGCGACGCCCTTCCTGGCGCGCCTCGTCGAGACCGCCCTGCGCGGCGTCGATCGCGGCATCGTCGAAGCCGGTCTCGCCATGGGCGCCAGCACCCGCCAGATCGTCTGGCAGGGACTGCTGCCCGAAGCGCTCCCGGGCCTCGTCTCCGCGCTCACCGTCACCGCGATCACGCTGGTCGGCTACACGGCGATGTCCGGCGTCATCGGCGGCGGCGGTCTGGGCGACCTGGCCATCCGATTCGGCTACCAGCGCTTCCAGACCGAGGTCATGGTCGTGACCGTCGTGATGCTGCTGGTGCTGGTCCAACTGCTTCAGATGCTCGGCGACTGGCTCGTGGCTCGCGTGTCCCACCGATAGCCATCGCCATCCGCCGAGCCACACCGCGAGCCTGGCTCGCTCAGAACCCCGCCTCCCCCTTTCATCGCCGGACGCCCCAAGCAGGCTTCCGGCACCGTCCCTCAGAGGAGTTTTACCCATGAAGAAGCTGTTCACCGCCGCCGTCGCGGCCCTGTCGCTGGCGGCCGCCGGCACCGCCGCCGCCGAGAAGCTGACCGTCGCCGCCACCGCGGTGCCGCACGCCGAGATCCTCAACCTGATCAAGCCCGAGCTGGCCAAGCAGGGCGTCGAGCTCGAGGTCAAGGTCTTCACCGACTACGTCCAGCCCAACGTGCAGGTCGCCGAGAAGCGCCTGGACGCCAACTTCTTCCAGCACAAGCCCTACCTGACCGAGTTCAACAAGGGCAAGGGCACGCACCTGGTCGCTGTCGCGGCGGTCCATGTGGAGCCCTTCGGCGCCTATTCGACCAAGCACAAGAGCCTGGCCGCGCTGCCCGAAGGCGGCACCGTCGCGATCCCCAACGACCCGACCAACGGCGGCCGCGCGCTGCTGCTGCTGGACAAGGCCGGCGTGATCAAGCTGAAGGACAAGGCCAACATCCTGTCCACGACCAAGGACATCGCCGACAACCCGAAGAGGCTGAAGTTCCGCGAGATCGAGGCCGCCACGCTGCCGCGCATCCTGCCGCAGGTCGACCTGGCGCTGATCAACACGAACTACGCGCTGGAAGCGAAGCTGAATCCGTCCAAG
The DNA here is from genome assembly GCF_048957715.1 of Mitsuaria sp. CC2. Taxonomy (NCBI): domain Bacteria; kingdom Pseudomonadati; phylum Pseudomonadota; class Betaproteobacteria; order Burkholderiales; family Sphaerotilaceae; genus Roseateles; species Mitsuaria sp. CC2. The sequence goes on from NZ_JARVXN010000029.1 coordinate 95,129, forward strand.
GACGCGCTCGCGATCGAAGGCGGCGAGTCGCCGTATGCCAACTGGCTGGTCACGCGTGACGACAACCAGAACGCCCCGGCCGTCAAGAAGCTGGCGGCCGCGCTGCAGACCGAGGCGGTCAAGCGTTTCATCCAGACGCAGTACAAGGGCGCGGTCGTTCCCGCGTTCTAAGACCGGATCCGACCGGGAGGTCGGGCAGGTTTGGGCGATATCCGCCACTTAGCGCCCCGCACACGCGGGGCGCTTTCATTTGCGGGCGGGATGCCGCGCATTTGTGCCGTATGGCGAACGACGCTTCTTGGCACCATGGCGGACTCCTCCCATGCCCAGGTCCTGCGTTCGCGCGAGCGCACGACCTGCCCCCTCCGTGACCGAACTCCTCGCGGCCCTGCCGCAGTTCTTCCTGTTCCGGGACGGCGCCCCGACGCTGCTGCTCACCGGCCGCTACGACTGGCCGCTGGTGCTGCTGTCGTTGGCGGTCGCCTCGCTGACCTCGGCGCTGGCGCTGCAGGTCGCGGGCATGGCCAAGCCGGCCAAGGGCTGGCGCCGCCAGCTGATGCTCGCCACCGGCGCGCTGGCCCTGGGCGGCGGCATCTGGTCGATGCACTTCATCGGCATGCTGGCCTTCCAGCTCTGTGCCCAGATCGCTTTCGACGCCCACATCACCGCGATGTCCATGGCCCCGGCGCTGGTGGCGTCCTGGGTCGCGCTGGCGCTGCTGGCTCGCCATCAGCTGGAGGTCTGGCGCCTGATCGTCGGCGGCGTGCTGGTCGGCGCCGGCATCGGCGCCATGCACTACATGGGCATGGCGGCGATGGAGATGAGCGTCGCCCTGCGCTACGACCCGGTCTGGTTCGGCGCCTCTATCGTCGTGGCGGTGCTGCTGGCGATGCTGGCCCTGTGGATCCGATTCGGCCTGGCCGGCAGGATCCCCCGCCACTGGGCCATCGCGCTCGGCGGCGTCGTGATGGGCTGCGCCATCGCCGGCATGCATTACACGGCGATGGGCGCGGCGCGCTTCGTCGGCCTGGGCGACGGCCCCTGCAACAGCAGCATCGAGAACGCCGGCTGGCTCGCGCTCGCCGTGACCGTGATGACGCTGGCGATCAGCGCCATCACCGCCGGCGCCAACGGCCTGCTGGCGCTGCGCCGGCTCAACACCGACCTGATGGACGAACGCCGCCGCATGCTCACCATGGAGCAGGCGTTGCGCGACAGCGAGACCAAGTACCGCACCGTCATCGCCAACAGCCCCGGCGTGACCTTCCGCTGCCGCATGGACGACAACTGGTCGATGCTGCTGATCAACGACGCCGTCGAGGAACTGACCGGCTGGCCCGCGCAGGATTTCCTGGACTGCCGCCAGCACTTCGCCGCGCTGATCCATCGCCATGACCAGGAACGCGTGAACGCCGCGGTCGAAACGGCCGTGGCCGCCGACGCGCCCTATTCGATCGAGTACCGCGTCCACACCCGCGAGGCCGGCGAGCGCTGGGTCTCCGAGCGCGGCCGCGCGGTGCGCGACGCCCGCGGCGCGGCGCAGTGGATCGATGGCGTGATCCTCGATATCACCGAGCCCAAGCGCCTGCAACGCCAGCTTGAGGACGCCAAGGAACGCGCCGAGTCCGCCGCCGCGGCCAAGAGCGCTTTCCTGGCCAACATGAGCCACGAGATCCGCACCCCGATGAACGCCATCCTGGGCTTCACCGAACTGCTGCTGGACACCACGCTGACCGACTCGCAGCGCCGACACCTGACGACGGTGCGGGGCTCGGCGCGCTCGCTGCTCTCGCTGCTCAACGACATCCTGGACACCGCCAAGCTGGACAAGGGCGCGATGGAACTGGAGGTCGTCGACTTCTCGCTGCGCACGGTGTGCGAGCAGGCGCTGAACTCGCTGAAGCTGCTGGCGCAACGCAAGAACCTGGCGCTGTACCTCGACTACCCGAGCGCGGAGCCACGTTTCTTCAAGGGCGACCCGCTGCGCGTGCAGCAGGTGCTGCTGAACCTGGTCGGCAACGCGATCAAGTTCACCGAACGCGGCCTGGTCACGCTGCAGATGCGCCAGGAGAGCGGCCACATCCACCTGGCCGTCATCGACACCGGCATCGGCATCGCCGCCGACCGGCTGGACCGCATCTTCGACGCCTTCGCGCAGGCCGACGCTTCGACGACGCGCCGCTTCGGCGGCACCGGCCTGGGCACGACGATCTCGCGCCAGCTGGTCGAGCGCATGGGCGGCCGCATCACCGTCGAGAGCGAAGTCGGCCAGGGCAGCATCTTCCACGTCTGGCTGCCCCTGGCGGCGGGCGACGCCGCGCGCGCCGAGGCCGACGCAACCGAAGTCGCCGTCACGCTGCCGCCGTTGCGCCTGCTGGTGGCGGACGACGTCGCGCAGAACGGCGAGCTGCTGCAGATCATCCTGGGCCGCGAAGGCCATCAGGTCACCCTGGCCTCGGACGGCCTGCAGGCGCTGAAGGCCTTCTCCGACGGCCGCTTCGACGCGGTGCTGATGGACGTCCACATGCCCGGGCTGGACGGTCTCGGCGCGACGCGCCGGATCCGCAACTTCGAACATGCGCAGGGCCGCGGCCACACGCCGGTCGTCGCACTGACCGCCAGCGTGCTGGAGGAGGACCGTCAGGCGGCCCTCGCCGCCGGCATGGACGGTTTCGCGGTCAAGCCCGTGGAGCCGGCGCGCCTGTTCGCCGAGATCGCCCGCGTGCTGGGCCTGACGCCGGGCCGCTCGCCGGCGTTGGCCGGGCCGGCGCCGACGACGCGTCATTCGACCGACGCGCGCATGGCCGGCGCGACGGCGGGACCGCTGGACTGGCAGCAGGGTCTGCGCCTCTGGGGCAGTGTGACCGCGTGGCAGCGTGGCCTGCGTCGTTTCGCCGAGGAACAGCGCGAAGGCGTCGCCCGTCTGCACCAGCTGACGCACAGCCGGCAGTGGATCGAGATGCGCGGGCTGGTGCACCGCTGGCGCGGCGTGGCCGGCAGCCTGGCCATGCCGGACCTGCTCGCGGCGGCGCAGCCGGTCGAGACGGCGCTGCGGCTCGGCAAGGAAGAGAACCTGATGGCGCTGGTGGACACGCTGGCGCTGGCGCTGCAACACACGCTGGACGCGGTGGCGGAGCTCGACGGCACGCCGTCGGACTTCGCGGCGAGCGCGTCCATGCCCCTGCCGGAGCCCTCCGCGACCGCGGTCGCCGTGGCGCAGGAATTGCGCGCGAAGAAGACGCTGATCGATCGACTCGCCGCGGCGCTCAAACGCAGCGAGCTCGACGACGAATCGCTGGCCGCCTTGCGTGGCGCGCTCGGCGCCGCGCGCGTCGCTCCGCTGGCGCAGGCGCTGGATGATTTCGACTTCGACGCGGCGCTGCTGCTGCTCCAATCGCTGCGCACGCAACTGAGCACGGCGTCCGCCGCGGCCTCGGGTGAGCGAGGATGACACCGTGACCGCCGACCATCGCCCCAAGCTGCTCCTCGTCGACGACGAGCCCGCCAACCTGCAGGTGCTGCGGCACGTGCTGCAGGACGACTACCGGCTGCTGTTCGCGCGCGACGGGCAGAAGGCGCTCGAACTGGCGAAAACCGAATCGCCGCAGCTGATCCTGCTCGACATCATGATGCCGGGCATGTCGGGTCTCGATGTCTGCCGGGTGCTGAAGTCCTTGCCCGCGACGAAGCGCACGCCGGTGATCTTCGTCACCGCGCTGGCCGATTCGCGCGACGAGACCGAGGGCTTCGAGGCCGGCGCGGTCGACTACATCGCCAAGCCGGTGAGCCCGCCGGTCGTGCGCGCGCGGGTGCGCACGCACCTGTCGCTGGTGCGCGCCGACGAGCTGCGCGAAACGCGGCTGCAGATCGTGCAGCGCCTGGGCCGCGCGGCCGAGTACAAGGACAACGAGACCGGCTGGCACGTCGTGCGCATGAGCCACTACGCCCAGCTGCTCGCGCTGGCCGCCGGCTGGACCGACCAGGAGGCCGACGATCTGCTGCATGCGGCGCCGATGCACGACGTCGGCAAGCTCGGCATTCCCGACGCGATCCTGCAGAAGCCGGGGCCGCTCAGCGAAGCCGAGTGGACGGTGATGCGCCGCCACCCGGCCATCGGCGCCGAGATCCTCGGCGACCAGACGACCGGGCTGCTGGGCCTGGCGCGCCGCGTCGCGCTGGGTCACCATGAGAAGTGGGACGGCAGCGGCTATCCCGAAGGCCTGGCCGGCGAGGCGATTCCGCAGGAAGCCCGCATCGTCGCCATCGCCGACGTCTTCGACGCGCTCACCAGCATCCGGCCCTACAAGCCGGCCTGGCCGATCGAGCAGGCGGTCGACCACCTGCGCGCCCAGGCCGGGCGGCACTTCGATCCGGCGCTGGTCGAGCAGTTCATCAGCGTGCTGCCGCAGGTGCTGGAAGTACGGGAGCGGTTCCTGGAAGAGGGGTGAGCGGCGAGTTCGTCGCGACACCCGACGCCTTTGCGGCCGCGCGATCCTCCGCCTGCCGCTTCATCACCCACGCGCGGGTCGGCAGCTCCGTCCCGAGAAACTCCCACCAGTCGTCCGCCTGCCCATGCGACGGTCGTGCCGGATAGGTGCCGTCGGCCTCCACCCGGCGCAGCCGGAAGAATTCGACCTCGCCCGTCGACGGGTTGGGCAGTGAGTAGAACTGTCCGGGCTTGCCGGTGCGCGCCTCTTCGAAGGCCTTGAGGTTCAACACCTGCGCGGCCACCTGTGCCGCATCCTCCCGCCATCCCTGCTCGATCATCGCCCGATAGATCGCGGGCCAGTGGGCGCTCAGCCGCATGTGCAGCAGGCCGCCGCCGCCGGCCAACCCGACCAGCTTGCCGTCCACCGCCAGATCGCCGGCCGGCCGGGCCGTGGCCAGCAGCCCGCTGCCTTCGTCGGTGGACCGGAACGGCGAGCTCATCTGCCCCCAACCCGGCATCGGGGGAGGGCGGCGACGATGGGTCATCCCGTCCGCGATCGTGCCGGCCAAAGGGATCAGCAGCTCGTCGGCCGAGGGGTCCTTCCACCCCCGCAGCGCGCGTTGCACCCGCTCCCCCAACAGGTCGTCCCAGTGCACATCGAGGCCCGAATGCTGGAAGCGTCCCCGCTCGGTCGACTTCAGGCGCGCGAGGGATCGATAGGTGAGCGGCAATCGCATGTCGTCGAAGCTGCGATCCCGCGCGCCTTCGCCGTAGACCCAGGCGTAGCCGTCGACGCGCGAAGTGGCGAAGGCATAGAGCCGGCGACCCTGCTCACGCGTGGCGCCTGGCTTGGGGTCCTTGAGCAGTCCCGCTTCCTGGACATAGCTCGCAATTGGCGCACCGGTCGTGCCGGCGGCCGACGACGCGTTCAGGGCGATCAACGCCAGCCCGCTGGGCGGCAGTTCCGCCAGCCCGGCATGCATCACGACCTGTCCGGGAAAGGCAGTCCCGGTTTGGCGTTGCGTGAAGCTCAGCGCCAGGCCGCTCACCGGGAACTTTGCGCGATCGGCGCATCGGCTCGTCGTCAACGCGATGCGCGAGGTGATGAGCGTCGCGGAACAGTCCTCAACGCCGAGGGCCCAGGCGGCCATCCGGTAATCGGCCTGCGGCGCGGCGGCCACCCATGCGGGGACGCTCAGCGCGGCAGCCGCGAGCCAGCGTCGGCCGTCACGGCGGCTCAGGCGCGCATCCGGGACGGGGCGCGTATCGGGAGGGGATCTCAAGATGCAAGTCATCGGTGGCACTCCAATCCCTCCGGGCTGGAGGGCGAGGCCATTCTTCGAAGACGCGCCCCTCGCCTCAATGGCCTCGACCTTGGCCGGCGCCATCCGGCACCGCCTCACATCGAGCGTCCGACCGCGGATCGAGGCCGTTGCATGCGCGTGCCGGTCCCCCCGTGTCCGGAGCAAGCGCAGCCAGGCCAGCTCCGGGAACAGCGTCGAGCATGGCGTCAAGGGACGACCCCGGTTATGACCCGCCCCCACAAGGTGATGCTCGCAATCCCCAGTCGCGGCGGCCCGGCGCGCGCGGGGCCGGAATAATGCGCGCCCATGGTGCTCAACTTCATCTGGATCGGGTTCTTCCTGATCGGCTTCGCGGTCGCGCTGGCGCGGCTGGTCCAGGGGGACCTGACCATCTTCACGCAGGTGCTCACCGGCATCTTCGACACGGCCAAGACCGGCTTCGACATCTCGCTCGGCCTGGTCGGCGTGATGAGCCTGTGGCTGGGCCTGATGAAGGTCGGCGAGAACGCCGGCGTGATCCAGCTGTTCGCGCGCGCGATGGGCCCGTTCTTTGGCCGCATCTTCCCGGAGGTGCCACGCGGCCACCCGGCGGGCGGCTCGATGGTCATGAACTTCTCGGCCAACATGCTCGGGCTGGACAACGCCGCCACGCCGCTGGGCCTGAAAGCGATGAAGGAGCTGCAGGAGCTCAACCCGCAGAAGGACACCGCCAGCAACGCGATGATCATGTTCCTGGTGCTGAACACCGCCGGCATCACGCTGATCCCGACCTCGGTCATCGCGATCCGCCAGGCGATGGCGGTGGACCAGGGTCTGGTCGGCTTCAACGCGGCGGACATCTTCCTGCCGACGCTGGTGGCGACCTTCATCTCCTTCATGTCGGGCCTGATCGCGGTGGCCTGGGTGCAGCGCATCAACCTGTTCAGCGCACCGGTGCTGGTGTTCGTCGGCGGCTTCATCGCGATCATGGCCGCCGTGTTCGGCTGGCTGCACAGCTACCCGCCGGAGGTGATGTCGCAGTACATCGGCCTGCTGGGCAGCGGCGTGATCCTGAGCATCATCGCGACGTTCATCGCCGTCGGCGCGTGGCGTCGCATCAATGTCTACGAGTCCTTCGTCGAAGGCGCCAAGGAGGGCTTCGGCGTCGCCATCCAGATCATTCCCTACCTGATCGCGATCCTGGTGGCGATCTCGGTGTTCCGCACCACGGGCTGCATGGCGTTCGTCGTGCAGGGCATCGCCGCCGGCGTGGCCGCGCTGGGCCTGCCGACGGACTTCGTGCCGGCACTGCCCGTCGGGCTGATGAAGACGCTGTCGGGCAGCGGCGCGCGCGGCCTGATGGTGGACGTGCTCAAGACCTACGGCGTCGACAGCTTCGAAGGCAAGCTCGCCGCGATCATCCAGGGCTCGACCGAGACCACCTTCTATGTGCTCGCCGTCTACTTCGGCAGCGTCAACATCAAGAAGACCCGCTACGCGCTGACCTGCGGGCTGCTGGCCGACGTGGTCGGCCTGGTCGGCGCGATCCTGGTGGGGTACTGGTTCTTCAAGTGAGCGTCAGTCGGCGAACTTCAGCGCCCACGGCGGCCCCTCTCTCCCAGCACCTCTGGCGCCCCTGCTTGCGTGACGGCGTGAGTCCCCAGGCTTCGTCCCGTCGACTCAGGCACAGGTTCAATCCGCAGACCTTGCGAACAGGAATGGCCGGGCAGCTCGCGCGCAAGTCAGGCGCATCCACCGGGCCCGCCCTCATCGGCTGGCGGTGTCGGCAAGTCCGTCCCTCGATATCGCCAATGGCGGCTGTCCGTGCCATTGGAGGGCGGCGGCTCGTATCCGCCTTCCGCAAAGGGAGCCACGAGCTCAAAGTATTCAAGGCGCCTGTTGACGTCGCTCCAGTGGACGAACAGCTCACCAGCCGAGCCGTTGCCTCCGGGGGACCCGGCCTTGACCGGCGTCAGCACCACGTCGCAGGACGGCAATTCCGTCCCGAGGTACTCCCACTCTTCGTTGTCCTTCCGGTCGATCGGGAAGTAGCCGTAGCCATTCGAACCGCGGTCGGCGGCGAGGCGAAAGAACTCCACCTCCGCCGTCCACGGGTTGTCGTAAGCGTAGACCCGCCCGACGACGCCACGCCGATCGAACGACTGCCAGTCGAGCAGGTCCGGACGCAGGTGGCCCAGCCGTGATTGCTGAACCCGCCGACGCGTCAGCGGCAGTCTCAGCGCATGCTCGATGTCCTGCCACGGATTCAGCACCTGCGAGGCCAGGATCAAGGCGTCCTCGCGGGCGCCAGCGTTCATCAACGTGCGATAGATCCACGGCCAATGGTGGCTCATGCGCGGCGAGCCTTCGAAGCCGTCGCGCATGACCGCGAACGGACCCCAGGTTTGCTCTTCGCGGACCCCCTTCAAGAACATCACCTTGCCACGCGGCAAGGTCCAGGAGGGGTTCGCCAAGACTTGACGACCGTATCGGACCGTCGCCCGCGCTCGATAGCTGAAGAGGACAAGCTGCTGTTCCCAATCCTCCTTGGTCATGGGCATCCGTTGCTGCAGAAGCTTGTCGCCAACGCTGGCGGACAGGAGTTGGCGCTCCAGCTGATAGCTGTTCACATAGGGACGCTGCCCATCCTTCAAGGATGCGGGATCATCGAGGACCACCAGACCAAGACCCGTAAGTCCGGTCGTGTCAGCCGGCGCTTGCGAACGGAAGCCTTTGCCGACCAGGATCTCTCCCGTCTCCAGCAGCTTGAATCGAGTCGGCCCGCCGTCCGCGACGCAGTCTGCCGCGGTGATGATCGCGCGACGCGAGATCAGCGCGCCCTCACACGCCTCATTCGCGACTCGGATCGGCGGCCGGGACTGGTCCAGATGCAGGCTCTGCTGGAAGTCGATGTCCCTGGACAAGTTGACGGCAGTGAGATTGGTTCCGGCATAGGCCCAATGACGGCTCTGTTGCCCCGGCCGCGGAAAGGGGGCCAATCTGCCATCGTTGCCGATCGCCAGCAGGCGGTAGTACTCGACGCCACCGTCGGCCCGACGCACATTGACGGCCATGGTCCCTATCGGCGTTTTCCCGTCGTCCGGCGCTGCCAGCGGCGAGCCACGAAACGGGGTCGTCGCCGAAGCGAGGCTGGGCAGTTCCTCGCCCAGGTATTCCCATCCGTTGCCGTCACGCGAGCCGGGTGGCAACGGGCCCGGACGTCCATCCGGCGAAGCCTTCACCAGTCGGAAGAACTCGATCTTCCTTGAGTCCTTGTGCTCGCGGGGCCATATGCTGCCCAGAGGCAATTCACGCATCGAGTCGCGCCAATCCTTCGCTGCGGCGTGGCCGTCGGCGCCATTGAAAGGATGCAACACGCGAAGCGCGAGGGACAGCGCGTCTTCACGCAAACCGTGATCGAGCATGATCCGGTATGCCCGCGGCCAGAAATTGCTGACCCTGACGTGGAATTGCGATTCGGTCGACAGACTCACGAGGCCCTGTGCCGCCCCCTTGCCCGCAAGGATGGCGCCGCCCCGGTTGTCGAGCGGAAAGTAGTACATCGCACCGTCGCGGGTGAGCCAAGGCGGGATGGCGATCACCGAGTCGGCGTGGCCCAACATGTCCGCCAGGACGGCATTCGTCGGCCTGCCATAGTTCCAGATCCGGAAGGAGTCGGCGACGCTGGCCGGTGCCACCGGCTCAAACGGCACCTGACCTCCGACGCCCCTGAAGTAGTCATAGCGAATCACGCCCAGAGGTTCGGCCTTCATGATGGGCTTACGCCAGTCGAAGGGCGCACTTCGATTCAGCGGTCCATAGACAGTCAGCGGCGTCCCCTCGACGACCATCTGCTGCTCGCTCCGGTACGACGGAATGGGGACCAGCGGCCTGTCGACGGCCTGGTCCAGCACGATCGCGGCGATGTCGTCGTGCGGCCCCCTGACGGTGGCCGGCGCGATCACCGTGCCCTTGGCGCGTGTCATGTCGTCCAAGTGCAGGAATATCTCCGACGGATAGGCCTTCACACATCGTGCGTTGGCCAGGGCCATCCGGGGCGAGATCAGCGTGGCCTGGCATCTGTGATGACCCAGCGCCCAGCCGGGTACGTCCCCGCCGAGCAGTTCTTTGCCGAATTCCCCGGCAGGCGAGGCGGTGGCATACGCCGCCAAGCACAGACCAGTGGCAGCCGGGAGGAGCTTCCTGAGCGACATGGGCGTTCATCCAGTGAGTTGAGCACCCCCACTGAGTCGGCGAACACCGCCGCTGCGAGACGCCCGCCGCTCCCAGGCGTCGGACGGGACGACTCACATCGACTTGAACAGATGCACGTAGGCCCGGCTCACGGGCAGCTCGCTCGCATGACCGCGCACGCGCACGAACAGGCGGCTCAGTTCGTCGCGCCGCGTGCCGGTCACGTGGTCGAGGTTCACGATCGTCGAGCGGTGCACCTGCCAGAAGCGCTCGCCGTCGAGTTGTCCAGCGAGCTCGTGGATCGAGGTACGGATCAAGTATTCGGTCGTCGCGGTCTGGACGCAGGTGTACTTGTCGTCGGCGCGGAAGAAGAGCACCTCGTCGACGGGCACCTGATGCATCAGGTCGCCCTGCGTCGCGCGTATCCAGCGCAGCGGTCCGACCGGCCTGGACATCGCCCCGCCCGGCGCATGCAGGCGTTGCAGCGCGGCGAGCAGCCGGGCGTCCACGCCGTCCCCGCTGTCATCGGCCACGCCCGCCGCCCGCTTCGTCAGCGCGCGACGGATCCGTCCGACGGTGCGGGCCAGCCGGTCCGCCTCGACAGGCTTGAGCACGTAATCGATCGCTCCTGCTCGAAGGCCTGCACCGCGTACTGGTCATAGGCGGTGACGAAGACGACGCGCGTCCCGCCCTCGATGCCTTCGGCGACCTCCAGTCCCGTGAGACCCGGCATCTGGATGTCCAGGAAGGCCAGGTCCGGCTGAAGCGCCGCGATCTGCTCCGCGGCCTCCTGGCCGTTGCGGGCGATGTGGACGATGTCGAGATCCGGCCAGACGACGCCCAGCTGGGCGGCGAGCGCGCGAGCCAGATGCGGTTCGTCGTCGGCGATCAGCGCGGTGAATGTGGCGGAAGCGGTGGGCGAGGTGGGAACGGTCATGATCGTTGACTGGGCGTAGCGGTCGGCGGTCGGCGGTCGGCGGTCGGCGGGATCAGACATCCAGCGGCACGCGCAGCGTGACGCGGCAGCCCGGTTCGGCGGCTTCGAGGGTCAGCGACGCGCGGTCGCCGTAGTGCGTCATCAGGCGCTCGCGGAGGTTGACGAGCGCGATGCCGTTGCCGGCGCGGCGCGAGGCACCGGGCCCGACGCCGTCGTCGCGCACCTCGACCACCAGGAAACCGCCGGTCAACGCGGCGTCGACGCGCACGGTGCCGCCCTCGATCTTCGGTTCGAGGCCGTGATGGACCGCGTTCTCGACCAGCGGCTGCAGCAGCATCGGCGGCAGCGGGACGACGCGGGCCTCGGGAGAGGCGCTGATCTCGACACGCAGCCGGTCTTCCATCCGCGTCTGCAGCACCGTCAGGTAGGCGGCGGCCAGCGACAGCTCGTCGTCCAGAGGCCCGGTCTCGCGGCGCAGACCGCCGAGCGACGCCCGCAGATAGGCGGTGAACGCGCCCAGCATCTCCTTGGCCTTGGGCGCGTCGTAGTCGATCAGCGACTGCACGTTGGCCAGCGTGTTGAACAGGAAGTGCGGCTCGATCTGTCCCTGCAGCAGGCGCAACTGCGCCTCGGTGGCGCGGCGCTCGGCGTTGAGCTGCCGGTTCCTGGACGCGAACCAGTGATGCAGCACGAAGGTGATGCACAGCGACAGCGCGGACGTGATGCCGATGATCTTCCCGCCCTGCGACCAGTCCAACCGGACCCAGCCCGCCAGTCCCGCCATCCACATGCCCGGCACCCAGCCGATCAGCACGCCCAGCAGCGGCACGCCGGAGAAGAACACCGTGCGCTTCCAGTTCGCCCAGGCGCGGATGCGGGGACGGCCGCCGAAGAGCGGCACGAGGACGGTGAACAGGGTCTGGATGAGCAGGCCGATGGTCAGGCAGACGATGACGTTCTTCCAGTACCACCAGGCCCAGATCGCGGGATCGGTCCAGCGGGCGGTGCGGGCGTTCAGGACGAAACCCAGGACCGTGAAGCCGACCGCCAGCGCGCAGGAGAACAGCACCGTCCAGATCCACTGCAGCCAAGCGGGGCCGCTGGGCCGGGCATCGTTGCTCAGCCAGGCATGCCAGGAGGCACGCAGCCGGCGGGCATCGCGCCAGAGGGGACGGGACGGAGCGGGAGTCATGCGGCGCAGTGTAGGGAGACGCCGGGGTCCCCCGGACGGGGGAGACGACGGATCGACGGCGTGACGGATGGATCGACAGCGCCGGGTGGCCAATAATCCGCCGGACGCATTCCACGGAGACCCGCATGAGCTACATCCTGCTGATCAACGAACCTGTCGGGCAGCGAGAGGCGCGCACGCCGGAGCAGGGCCGCGAGTCCTACGAGCGCATGACCGCCTATGCAGACCAGTTGCAGGCCAAGGGCCTGCTGCACGCGGCGCAGTCGCTGCAGTCGGTGAACGGATCCACGCGCGTGGCGAAGCGCGATGGCCGCATGACCACGATCGACGGCCCGTTCGCCGAGGCCAAGGAGATGGTCGGCGGCTTCTTCTGGCTGAACGTGAAGACCCGCGAGGAAGCGCTCGCGATCGCCCGCGAATGCCCGGCGGCGGAGTGGTGCACGGTGGAGGTCCGTTCGATGGTGCCCTGCTACACCGAGTCCAAGGCCTGAAGCTGCCGGCGCTTCCTGAACATCCGGCGCGCCCGGCGCTTCTGGAGGATTTTTCGAGGACCGCGCGCCGGCCTGTCGAAACCGGCGCGGCCGGATCGTCGTGGACATGTGGACCTTCTCCGCATTCCCCCCCACCCGATTCTGGAGCCTCGTCATGCGCCACAAGCAAATCTTCGTGAACCTGCCCGTCAAGGACGTCGAGCGCAGCAAGCGCTTCTACGCCGCGATGGGCTACGAGTTCAATCCGCAGTTCTCCAACGAGCAGGCCTTGTCGATGGTCATCTCGGACGACATCTACGCGATGTTGCTGGTCGAGGAGTTCTTCCAGACCTTCACGCCGCGGAAGATCTCCGACGCGCATGCCGCGACCGAGGTGCTGACCTGCCTGTCCTGCGAGAGCAAGGCGCAGGTGGACGAGCTGATCGCCAAGGCCCTGGCTGCCGGCGGCACCGTGCCGCGCGAGCCGCAGGACATGGGCTTCATGTACTCGCAGGCGTACGCGGATCCGGACGGGCACATCTGGGAGCTGATGTACATGGACATCACGCAGTTCCCAGGCGCCTGAGTCCGGACGGGCGCGATCGCCCGGCATGCGGAGCGGCATCCCCGCCTCCGAGGCCGTACGATCGCGCGCATGACCGACGAGACCCATCGCGCGATCACGACCGTCTGGCGGCAGGAGTCCGCCAAGATCATCGGCGCCCTGTCGCGACTGACCCGCGACGTGCCGCTGGCGGAGGAGCTGGCGCAGGACGCGCTGGTCGCCGCGCTGGAGACCTGGCCCCGGCAGGGCCTGCCGGACAAACCCGCGGCCTGGCTGATGACCACGGCCAAGCACCGCGCGCTGGACCGGCTGCGCCATGTGAAGCTGAGCGGCGACAAGCTGGAGCAGCTCGGCCATGAGCTCGACGCGCGCGAGGCGATGATCGTGCCGGACTTCGTCGAGCGTCTGGATGACGATCGCGCGGCGCGCGAGATCGGCGACGACGTGCTGCGGCTGATGTTCTGCGCCTGCCATCCGGTGCTGAGCCTGGAAGCGCGCGTGGCCTTGACGCTGAAGATGGTGGCTGGCCTGACGACGGGCGAAATCGCTCGTGCCTACCTGCAGTCGGAGCCGACGGTGGCGCAGCGGCTGGTCCGCGCGAAGCGCACGCTGGGCGAGGCGAACGTGCCGTTCGAGCTGCCGCGCGGCGAGGCGCTGTCGGAGCGGCTGGCCGCCGTGCTGGAAGTGCTCTACCTGATCTTCAACGAGGGGTACGCCGCGACCAGCGGCGAGCGCTGGATACGCCAGGACCTGTGCGACGAAGCGCTGCGGCTGACGCGCATGCTGGTGAAGCTCGCGCCGCGCGAGGGCGAAGTGCTGGGGCTGCTGGCGCTGATGGAGCTGCAGTCTTCCCGAACCCCGGCGCGCGTCGATGCGCAGGGACAGCCGGTGCTGCTGCTGGAGCAGGACCGGTCGACGTGGGATGCGGCGGCCATCGAGCGCGGCCTGACGGCGCTGGAGGCGGCCGATCGCCTGGCGGCTGAACTCGATGACGGCCACGGCCTGGGGCCGTACGCGCTGCAGGCGGCGATCGCGGCCTGCCACGCGCGGGCGCGCCGCGCCGAGGACACCGAGTGGCCGCGCATCGCGGCGCTCTACGAGGCGCTGGCGCTGCGGCAGCCGTCGCCGGTGGTGGAACTCAACCGCGCCGTGGCGCTGTCGATGGCCTTCGGACCCGCGGTCGGTCTGGAGATCGTCGACCGCCTGAGGGAGGAGCCCGCGCTGAAGCAGTACCACTGGCTGCCCAGCGTGCGCGCGGACCTGTTGTCCAAGCTCGGCCGCAACGCCGAGGCGAAAGAGGAATTCGAACGCGCCGCGGCGATGACCGGGAACGAGCGCGAAAAGGAGTTGCTGCTCAAGCGGGCGAGGGAGCAGGGGCACTGAGGCCCCTGCGGGTCAGAACACTTCAACACCGGCGAGTTCCGCGGCGGCCCGCAGCCCCTTGTCCGCCGTGGCGAGCGCTGCATTCCTCTCAATCGCGAGCGCCAGGTACAGCGCGTCGAAGCCCTGGACGTTGTGCTGCAAGGCGAACTCCACCTGCTCCGGAAGCGGCATGACATCCTCGTCCATCGCAATCGGATAGAAGTCGAGCAGCTCCGCGTACATCTGCAGCTCCTCCTCGGGCCAGCCTTGTGCGCGTCCCCGCTTCAGCAGCGTATAGGCGCACTCGGCGGTGAAGACATAGGGCGCGATGAGGCGAGCCTCCTTCGTCGCCGATGCTTCTGCCAGGCGCCCGGCATAGCGGTGGAGCGACTCACTGTCCTTGCGCAGCGCCAGCCACCCGAGCGCCACATTCGAGTCAACGACCACGGTCTTCATCGCGAGTCTCCCGAGTCCACGCCACGACATCGCCGCCACCCCGCGGCTCCTCCAGGAGCTGACGGTGCTTCGAGTAGATCGCGAGCATTCGTTCAGGTGCGTCGTAGCGCATGTGCCCCTTGCCCGCGCCGACTGGCGGAGGCGTGAAACGCCCCTCCTCACGAAGACGGATGAGGCGATTGATTGCTTCGAGCTGACGCCGGGCCGTGATGGAGTACGGCCCCGGAATCACGTCGAAGGCATTCGTCACTCGATCCAGGACGGGCGAAGTTGGGTGGGGGCAGCGGCGTGTTGTGAGCCGCAGCGTCCATCAGCAGAGTCATGAAGCCTCCTAACGGCAATTGCAGAAGAGGCCTTCATTCTTGGCTCGGATCGGAGGGGTCGACTTCGACCCACGGCTTCCTTTCGGCGGAATCGCCACGCAAGTTTTTGTGTATCTGATCGGAATGCGCGCTGTCGACGCGCATGATCAATCCGGCGAATCGCCCTCGCCTTCGCTCTCGTCGGTAAGCCAGGTGCCCGCCATCGCGGCGTTCTTGCGCTCGCGCTTGGCGGCGTACATCGCGGCGTCGCTGCGCGCCATCAGCGTCTCCAGCGTGTCGCCCTCCTGGCGCTGTGCGGCGCCGATGCTGATGCTCACCTGCAGGCCCTCCGATACCGCCGACCAGTCGTGCTTGCGCACCGCCTCGTCGAGCCGGAGGCAGGCCTGCTGCGCGATGTCCTCGGTCGCGCCGCGCAGCAGCAGCACGAACTCGTCGCCGGCCAGGCGCGCGGCGACGTCGTGCTCGCGCACGTGCTGTCGCATCAGCCGCGCGATCTCGCTCAGCACCTGGTCGCCGACCAGGTGCGAGTGCCGGTCGTTGACCTGCTTGAAGTGGTCGACGTCGATCAGCGCCAGGCTCACCACGCCGCTGCCCGCGAGCTGCGCCCGCGCGTGATCCTCGAAGCTGCGGCGATTCGCGAGCTCCGTCAGCGGATCCTCCATCGACAGCTTCTCCAGCCGGAGCGCCTCGTCCGCGAGCTGCGCGCGGTCGCGCTCGCTGCGGCGCGCGTCGAGCTGCCATTGCACCGTCGCCTCGCGGCTCGCGAGGCTGGCGATGCGCACGCGCGCCTCGCGCTCGCGCAACGCGCGCATCCGCTGCAGCGCGCGTTGCGGCTGCCCCTGCTGTTCCTCGATCTGGCTGGCGATCAGCTCGCCGAGTTGCGCCAGCGGCTCGTGCTGCACCGCGTCCGCCGCCGTCACCGTCTGCGCCGCCGCGCGCCGCGCCTGCGGCCACAGGCGGCGCGCCCAGGCCAGTTCCGCCTGCACCCAGCCCGCCAGTGCGACCAACCAGTGACGCTCCTGCTCCGGCAACTGCGCCAGCGTCTGCTGCAGCTCCGGCTGCGCATAGGCCGTCGCGCCCTTCCATATCTGCGCCATCGTCTGCATCAAAGTCCACCAGCAATTCGCCTCGGCGTCGCCTTCGGACAGCAGGTGACGCGCATTGATCAGATGTCCCTCCAGCGGGCCCAGCGGCGGCAGCTGGCCGCGCTGCTCGCGCTCGCCCGCATAGGCCAGCAGTGACCCCAGCGCCAGCCACAGGCAGGCGATCAGCGGAGACAGCCGCGGCTTGCTCGCATTGGCCGCGTCGACGGCTTGTCGCAGCACTTCCGCCGCCTTGTCGAAATTGCGCGCCCACACGTGGCAGGCGCCCAGGTCCTGCAACGCCACCACCAGGGCCGCGCCGTCGCCGCGCGATTGCGCCAGCCTCAGGCCGAGCAGCGCCGCCTCGATCGCTTCCTCGTGGTGTCCTGCCGTGGAGGCGCTGTGCGCCAGCACCGACAGCGCGCCGGCCTCGCCGACCGCGTCGCCCTGCTGCCGGAACAGCCGCGCCGCCAGCTCGCTGCGCGCGCGCGCTTCGCCGGGCCGGTGCAGCACGCGGTCGCAGCGCGCCAGATGCAGCAGCGCCTGCGCGCGCTGCGCGTCGTCGCCCTCCTCCAGCGCCAGGAGCAGCCACTCCTCGCCGGGCGACTGCGCGGCGACGGCGTCACCGGCCTGCAGCGCGGCGCGGGCTTGTTGGGCGATGGCGGAATGCGGGTCCAAGACGGGGTCGGAACGCAATTGAGGCGACGGGGGTCAGGCGGCCGGAGCCGGAGATGCAGAGGATAGCGGCAACAGGCGAGGCGCCATCAGGTCGGCCAGCCATTGCATGAAGGCCTGGACGCGCCGAGGCAGTTGCCGGCGGTGCGCGTACAGCAGATGCACCGGCATCGGCGCAGGCCGGAACTGGGGGAGCACCTCGACGAGGCGGCCGTCCAGCACCTCCCCCTCGAAGCCGTGTCGCGGCACCTGCGTGATGCCGAGACCGGCGAGACACGCCGCCGTGTACGAGCCCGAGTCGCTCACTGTCAGCGCGCCCGCCATGGGCTCGAAGCGCGTCGCGCCGGACGCGTCGCACCACTCGAAGCCCGGGCAGCGCTGGCCCAGCGTCGTCGCGTACTGGATCAGCCGATGACGCGCCAGGTCCTCCAGCGACTGCGGCGTCCCGAAGGCCGCCAGGTACTCCGCGCTCGCCAGGTTGACCATCGCCATGCCGCCCAGCGGTCGCGCAACCAGGCTCGAATCGCTCAGCGGCCCGACGCGCAGCACGCAGTCGAAGCCCTCGCGCACCAGGTCCACACGCCGGTCGGTGCTGCTGAGCTCCAGCTCCAGTCCCGGATGCGCCGCGAGGAACTCGGGCAGGCGCGGCACGACGATGTCGTGCGCCACCCGCATCGGCATGTCGACCCGTAGCCGGCCGCGCAGGCCGCTGGCCGCCGGCTGGAACATCGTCTGCATGTCGTCGAGGTCCGCGAGCAGGTCCTTGCAGCGCTCGTAGCAGGACTGGCCGTCCTGGGTCAGCTGCACGCGCCGCGTCGTGCGGTGGAACAGCCGGGTGCCCAGGCTGGCCTCCAGCCGCTGGACGGCGGTGGAGGCGCTCGCCTTCGGCAGACCCAGGCTTTGCGCCGCCTGCGTGAAGCTGGCCAGCTCCGCCACGCGGACGAAGACCTGGAGGGTGTCGATGGAGGGCGCCGGAGAAGGCGGCGAGGCAGGCGACTCGGCCGGGGCGGCGTTGACGTTCATTTGTTCACCTTGGACGAACGGTCAAATCAGACTTAGGCGGTTTATACGCCATTCGTCGATCAATAAAGTGCCTGCATCCGATCCACACGCCCCACAGGAGCCCACCATGACGACTTCATCCACCCCCAAGATCGCACTGATCACCGGCGGCAGCCGCGGCCTGGGCCGCAATGCGGCGGTGCATCTGGCGCGCCGCGGCATCGACAGCATCGTGACCTACCGCAGCCAGGCGGGCGAGGCGCAGGCGGTCGTCGACGAGATCCGCGCCCTCGGCGGGCAGGCCGCGGCACTGCAGCTGGACGTCGGCGACAGCGGCGCCTTCCCCGCGTTCGCCGAGGCGCTGAAGCAG
Source organism: Mitsuaria sp. CC2 (assembly GCF_048957715.1). NCBI lineage: Bacteria > Pseudomonadati > Pseudomonadota > Betaproteobacteria > Burkholderiales > Sphaerotilaceae > Roseateles > Mitsuaria sp. CC2. The sequence continues at coordinate 113,469 of NZ_JARVXN010000029.1, forward strand.
ACGCTGAAGCAGCACTGGCAGCGCGAACGCTTCGACCATCTGGTCAACAACGCCGGCATGGGCGTGCACACGCCGGTCGCCGACACGACCGAAGCGCAGTTCGACGAGCTGATGCGCGTGCACCTGAAGGGCCCGTTCTTCCTGACGCAGGCGCTGCTGCCGCTGATCAACGACGGCGGCAGCGTGCTGAACGTGTCCAGCGGCCTGGCGCGATTCACGATTCCCGGCTACGGCGCGTACGCGACGATGAAGGGCGGCGTCGAGGTGATGACCCGCTACATGGCCAAGGAATTCGGCGCCCGCGGCCTCCGCGTGAACACGCTGGCGCCGGGAGCGATCGAGACTGACTTCGGCGGCGGCGCGGTGCGCGACAGCAAGGAAGTGAACGGCTTCATCGCCTCGGTCACGGCGCTCGGCCGCGCCGGCCTTCCGGACGACATCGGCCCGGTCGTCGCCTCGCTGCTGTCCGACGACAGCGGCTGGATCAACGCGCAGCGCGTGGAAGCATCGGGCGGCATGTTCGTCTGATCCTTTGAGCGAAGGCGGCGGCCATGCCGCCCCTTCGCCGCGGTTCATCCGGCGCGTGCATAGGTCGCCTGCGGCTCACGCGCGCGCTGGACCACTTCGCCCAGGCAGTCGGGGTAGCGCCGCTGAAGTCCTTCAGCAACTCGGTCCGGCAACTCGACGGCGGTCTCCGGTTCGCGCGGGAACGGATAGAGGCCATGCGCCTGCCGGATTCACACCGTCCCGCTGGTCTCCCCGCTCCGGCTCGTCACGATGCCGCGTTCGAGCAGCTGGCGGCGCCGGCGCCGCCAGCGCCTTTTCGCGTTCAACGCACGCAGCGCCAGCGCGAGGCGCTGTCCCCATGGCGGTCGCACCTCGCGCACACCGCCGAAGAACTGGTACTTCGCGTAGAAGCGCGACGCCTCCCGTCCGTACTTCACCAGCACGCGGCGTTCGTCCTCCTGCGGATCCGCGTCCGGATGATTCTTGTAGAGATCGCCGCCACGGACCGGCCGCGTGTGCCACACCGGCGTCGCATCCAGCACCGCGATGCGGCGACGGTCCGTGTTGTCGATCAGGCCCGGCCACACGAAGTCCAATCCCCAGCCGATCCGGCTGTGATGGAAGGACTCCTGGCAGAGCCTCAGGGCGTCGCGCGAGAAGATCGGCGCCATCACCTCGACGAAGCCCATGTAGCGCAGCAGGAAGCCCTCCTGTTGCAGCAGCGTGTCGAAGGTGAAGTACGACTCGCGCGTCAACGCCGGCTGCGCCAGCGCCAGCCGGTGCGCATGGAAGAGATCGAACATCCGCGTGATCGTCGCCGTGTCCACCGCGAGGTCGTCGTCGGGCAACCAGACCGCGTCGTAGCGCTCCGCGAGAGGCGGATGCCCGCCGAGCAGCTCGCCCAGGCACGGCCACTTCGGGCCGCGGCGGCGTTCGTACAGATCGCAGCTGTCCTCGTGCAGCCCCTCGACCGCGCCGTAGTACGACACCAGCAGGTCGAAGTTGCGTTGCGGGTCGGCCACCCACTGCGGATGCAGCGAGTAGTCGCCGGCGCGCACGATCACGAGGTTGCGGCGGGGGCGTTCGGGCAGGGCGAGAGAGGGCATGGGTCGCTTCAACGAGGGCGGGCGCCGTCGCGGCGAGGGCCGCGCGGTGCCTCCCATTGAAGCGGTGCTGCGTATCGCCGGTTTGGCCGGCCCGTTGAGTCCCCGACACGATCGTCGCCGTTCGTATCGACCTTGATACGAACGGCAGCCGACCTGTCAGTGCCCGCCGCCCAGGTACGCCGCCTTCACCGCGGGATCGGTCCGCAACTTCTCCGCGGGCCCGTGCAGCGAGATGCGCCCGTTCTCCAGCACGTAGCCGTAGTCGGCCACCGCCAGCGCCGCCGCGGCGAACTGCTCCACCAGCAGCATCGTCACGCCCTCCGACTTCAGCCGCGCAATGATGCGGAACACCTCGTCCACCAGGATGGGCGCCAGGCCCATCGACGGCTCGTCCAGCAGCACGACCTCGGGATTGAGCATGGTCGCGCGCGCCATCGCCAGCATCTGCTGCTCGCCGCCCGACAGCGTGCCCGCGAGCTGCAGGCGCCGCTCCTTCAGCCGCGGGAAAAGCTCCATCGCCTTCTCGAGATCGGCCTCGACGTCGCCCTTGGGACGCGCGCCGGTGTAGCGCGGGAATGCGCCCAGCCGCAGGTTGTCGGTGACGCTCATCGTCGCGAAGACGCGGCGACCCTCCGGCGAATGCGCCAACCCCAGCCGGGCGATGTGGTACGACTCCAGCCCGTCGATGCGCTTGCCGTTGAGCGTGATCTGCCCGGCGCTGGCCGCGATCATCCCGCTGACCGCTCGCATCGTCGTCGTCTTGCCCGCCCCGTTCGAGCCGATCAGGGTGACCACCTTGCCCTTGGGCACTTCCACCGAGATGCCGTGCAGCACCTCGACCTTGCCGTAGCCGGCATGCAGTTGTTCGATCTTCAGCATGTGAGTCCGTCCAGCTTCCCGTTCCGCTCCGCGCTCATGCCGCCTGCCCGCCGAGGTAGGCCTCGATCACCTTCGGATCGGCCTGCACCTGCGCCGGCTTGCCCTCGGCGATCTTCTGGCCGAAGTCCAGCACCGACACCACGTCGCAGATGCCCATCACCACGTCCATGTGGTGTTCGATCAGGATCACGGTGATGCCGTGGTCGCGGATCTTGCCGATGATGCGCATCAGCTCCTTGATGTCGGGCGCGGTCAGCCCCGCCGCCGGCTCGTCCAGCAGCAGCAGGCGCGGATCCAGCGCCAGCGCGCGGGCGATCTCCAGCAGCCGCTGCTTGCCGTAAGGCAGGTTGCGCGCTTCCTCGAACGCCAGGTCCGCCAGGCCGACGAACTCCAGCAGGCTCAATGCGCGCGCGCGCGCCTTGGCGTCTTCCTCCGTGTAGCGCGGCGAGTGCAGCGCCACTTGCACGAGGTTGCTGCCGAAGCTGTGGTGCAGCGCCACCATCACGTTGTGCAGCGCGCTCATCTCGCCGAACAGCTGCACGTTCTGGAAGGTCCGCGCGATGCCTGACAGCGCGATGTCCGCCGAGGTCCGCCCCACCAGCGAGCGGTCGACGAACTTCAGCTCGCCCGCCGTCGGCACGTAGATGCCGGTGAGCACGTTCATCATCGTGCTCTTGCCGGAACCGTTCGGCCCGATCAGGCCGTGGATGGTGCCGCGCCGCACCTGCAGGTCGACGTTGTTCAGCGCCTTCAGGCCGCCGAACTGCATCAGCACGCCGCGCGCGTCGATGAGGACCTCGCCGCCGCCGCCGGCGCCCGCACCGCCCGCGGCCTGGGAGATCGCGTCGGAGGGCTTCTCCCCGACCGGACCGCCCTCGCCCACCGGCTTGGCCTTGAGGTGCATCGCGTTGCGCACGAAGCCGACGATGCCGTCCTGCAGGTAATACACGACGAACAGGGTGATCAGGCCGAAGATCGAGAGCCGCCAGTCCGTCATCGACTGCAGCACGAACGACAGCGCCGCCAGCGCGATGCTGCCGACCACCGGGATCGCGGCCTGCTTCAGGTCGACCTTGCCGCGGCGGTAGGCCACCACGGTGACGGCGGTCACCAGCATCGCGAAGATCACCGACACGTAGCGGAACAGTTCCAGGTCGTCGAGCAGCTTGGGCAGCACCACGACGATCGCCGCGCCCAGCAGTGCGCCGGTGCGGGTCTTGCGGCCGCCCATGATGATCGCCAGCAGGAAGAAGACCGTCAGCTCGAAGTTGTAGGTGTTGGGCGAGATGTACTGCTCGGAGTAGGCGTACAGCGCGCCGGCCAGGCCGGCCAGGCCGGCGCTGATCACGAAGGCGTAGACCTTGTAGCGGTAGACCGAGACGCCCATGCAGTCCGACGCCACCGGGCTGCCGCGCAACGCCTCGAACGCGCGCCCGAGGTGCGAGCGCAGCACGCGGTGCACGAACACCAGCGAGGCGATCAGCATCGCCACGACCAGCCAGTAGTACTCGTCCTCCGTCATCGTGTGGCCCATCAGCTGGGGCTTGGTGAGCGTGATGCCCATGGGCCCGTTCGTCAGGAAGTCCATCTCGTTGATGAGGATCTGGATGATGGTGCCGAAGGCCAGCGTCACCATGGCGAGGTAGGGGCCGGTCACGCGCAGCGCGGGCAGCGCCAGCAGCGCGCCGAAGCCCGCCGTCACCGCGATCGCGGCCGGCAGCGTCACGTAGATCGGCAGGCCGAACTTCATGACCAGCACCCCGGCCGTGTAGGCGCCGACGCCGAACAGACCCGCGTGGCCCAGCGACACCTGCCCGGTGTAGCCCACCACGATGTCCAGCCCGAACAGGACGATCGCGTAGATCAGGATCGTCTCGACCAGGTGGATGTAATACGGGTTGCCGGAGACCAGCGGGAAGGCGATCAGCGCGACCAGCGCGATCGCGCCGGCCACCAGCCGCTTCGGGTTCATCTTTGCAATGGCACTCATGGGCTCAGACCTTCTTGATCGCGGTCTTGCCGAACAGGCCGGCCGGCTTGAAGGCCAGCACGATCAGCAGCAGCACGAGGCCCGGCACGTCCTTGTAGCCGGTGGACAGGTAGAAGCCGGTGGTCGTCTCGGCGATGCCGAGGATGATCCCGCCGACGACGATGCCCATGCCCGAGGTCAGCCCGCCGATGATGGCCACGGCGAAGGCCTTCAGGCCCAGCACCGCGCCCATCGTGGCGCCGGTCAGCGTGAGCGGCGCGATCAGCACGCCGGCGAAGGCCGCCGTCAGCGACGACAGCGCATAGGAGAAGGTGATCACCAGCCCGGTGTTGATGCCCATCAGCTTGGCGGCGTCGCGGTCGTTGAAAGTCGCGACGACGGCACGGCCGTAGATCGAGCGGCGGTTGAAGAGCTCCACCGCCAGCATCATCGCCAGCGCGCCGCCGACGACCAGGATCTCCATCGGCAGCACGTTGGCGCCCAGGAACTTGATCGGCGCTTCCGGCAGCGGCGAGGGGAACTTCAGGTCGTCGCGGCCCCAGACGTTCTCGGCCACGTTCTTGAAGATGATGCCCAGCGCGATGGTCGACATGATCCAGCCGAACTCCGACTTGATCTTGATGGCGGGCCGCACGCCGATGCGTTCGACGAAGGCGCCCTGCAGCGCGCCGAACAGGCACACGATCGGGATCATGAGCCAGTAGTTGACGCCGTGGCCGACGAGGGTCAGGCCGACCAGCGCGCCGAGCATGAGCGCGTCGCCCTGGCCGAAGTTGAGGGTGTCGGAAGTCGAGAAGGTCAGCTGGTAGCCGAAGGCGATGACCGCGTAGATCATGCCGAGCGCGATGCCGCTGAACACCAGTTGGGTCAGGATCTGCATACGGAGTCCGGGACTGCGGGAGAAACGAGGGCGCCGTCGCGAGGACGGCGCGCGGAAAAACGGCCGCGCGAGGCGGCCGTTTCACGGGGTCACTTCTTCTGCGGCATCGCGCCCTTGGCGTTGACGTCCTTGACCTTGACCTCGGAGGCGGCCTTGAAGTCGGCGTCGTAGGCGTAGACCACACGCTGGCCCTTCACTTCGCCGAACACCGGGATGTTGGCGGTGATGGCCTCATGGTCCGTCTTGGTGAACGGCTTGTTGTAGGTCGTCACGACGCCTTCGACCGGGGTCTTCAGGTCTTCGAGCGCGGCCTTGACCTTGGGGCCGTCGGTACCGCCGGCCTGCTTGATCGCGGCGGCCAGCAGGTAGATCGAGTCGTAACCCTGCGCGGCCGACACCGGCGAATCGATGCGGCTGTTCTTCGGGTTGAAGGTCTTCAGGTAGTTGACGATGAAGGCCTGGCGCTTGGGCGTGGTCGGTTCCTGGATGAAGGTCTGCGGCATGCGCGCGCCTTCCCCGCCGGGGCCGGCGTTGTCGATGTAGTTGGCCATCGACAGCGTCCAGCTGCCGACCATGGGCACCTTCCAGCCGAGCTTGGTCATGCCGTTGGCGATCTGCGCGAGCTCGGGCCCGATGCCGTAGGTCAGGATGGCCTCGGCGCCGGCTTCCTTGGCCTTGAGCAGCTGGGCCGTCATGTCGACGTCCTTGATGTTGAACTTCTCGACGGCGACCGGCTTGACGCCCTTGAGTTCCAGCGCCTTCTCCAGGTCGGCGCGGCCGAGCTGGCCGTAGTTGGTCGAGTCGGCCAGGATGGCGACCTTCTTGAAGCCGCGGCGGGTGATGGCTTCCTCCACGATCATCGGCGCCTGGATGGAGTCGTGGGCGGCGTTGCGGAAGACGTAGTTGTCGGGTGCGTCCTTGAACTGCTGGGTGATGACCGAGCCGGTGGCCACGTTGTTCATCACCGGGATCTTGGCGTCCTGGTAGAAGCGCTGGGCGGCCAGGGCGACGCCGGTGTTGATGAAGCCGACGGTGGCGGCGACCTTCTCGCGGTTGATCAGCTCCTGGGCGATCTGGACGCCGCGTTCGTTTTTCGCTTCGTCGTCGCGTTCGACCAGCAGGATCTGCCGGCCCAAGACCCCGCCGTTCTTGTTGATTTCCTGGGCCGCCAATCGCACACCGTCGCGCATGCTGACGCCCATCGACGACGAGCCGCCGGTGAAGGGTCCCGAGACGCCGATCTTGATCGGGTCGGCCGCGAGGGCGGCGAAGCTGGCGGCGGCCAGGGCGGTAGCGGTGATCCAACGCGCGCTGAACTTCATGTTTGTCTCCGAATGGTCTTTGTGCATGAGGGGTCGGAATGCCAACCCGCCAACGAGGAAGCCGTCAGACAACAAACGGCCCGTCGTTGGGCGTCAGCTTTCTCGGCACATGGTGCATCAAGCGTGTCGAATTGCACGCATGCCACTACTTACTCGGAAACCCCGATCGGGGTGTTCAGCGTCGTGTCAGGGAGTTGGACGTGTGGACGCGGCGCGCCAGGACGGTGCATCCGCAGGCGTTGCGGCAGTCACGCGATGAAGGCCGCTGCATGCCTGCCGGTGGGTCGCCGACCGGAGGTGACGTACTCGGCCAGATGCTCGCTGACCGCGTCAGCGTCGAAGCCTTCCGCCTTCATGACGTCGGACACCCGACTCGCACGCACGACCGACTTCGCATAGGCACGGATGAAGGTCCTCTCGAGCACGCGAGCGCTGCCGAGTTCATAGAACGCCACCATGCCGCGGAGGTACTCGGCCTTGTCGACATCGACGTAGGACAGCGGCAGCATCCCCGACTCCAGCAAGGGCAGATTGGCGGCGATGCGCGCGGTCCGCTTGTTGCCGTTGGCGAAGGACTGGATGTAGGCCAAGCGGGTCAGCAGGTAGAACGCCGCCTGCACCGGATGCAGCGTCCGGGCGATGGCCATCACCTGGCCCAGCAGCGAAGTCGCGTGGCCGGTGCCCGGACGAAAGGGCGGCAGGTAGGCCGACTGGCGGAGCCGGATGTCCTGGAACTCGCGCGGCTTGCCGCGTTGCTCGATCGGCAGGAAGTGATCGGAGTCGCAGACCTCCGCCAGACCATGGTCGTCGGTCAGCAGCGCGTGCATCCTGCAGACGTTGTCGACGCTCCATTCGCGATGGGACCAGAGATGCTCCGCGACCCGTTGATGGTTGAGCGCGAGCTCCGCCTCGTCCATCGGCTTGGACGGGTTGCGCTCCCCGCATTCGAGCAGCGTGGCGGTGTCCAGGACCGAGTAGCTGCTCCCCTCCAGCAAGGACGACGCCCAGGTGAAGTCGACGAGGAACTCGCTGAGGAAGGCGCGATCCAGCGGACGGGCGAGCGCCTGGATGAAGGCGCATCGGCCGGCGCGCATCGGCGAGAGTCCGGGCTCGGGATCGAGGAACTCATCGCGGAAGGGCGCGGCCGGCCGTGCGTCCGCGGGGAGCGAGAAGTGGAGGTCTTCTTCGGGAAATCGGGGAGTCGCCGGCGTGGTGCGGGCAAGGACAGCGTTGTTCTGCATGGAGCCTCTCAGAGATCATGAGAGGCCGGATTCTTCGGAATCGGGTGCGACGGGAAATGACCTAAAGCTGCCTCATTGAACGAGCGCGCGTTGGCGGGTTCGCAGCGTCCATGCCGCGATCGCGGCAGCGAGCAGCACGACCAGCGCATACCCCACCAGCGCCCCCCACCCGCTGTGATCCCAGAACCATCCGCCCATCGCGCCGAGCGTGCTGGAGCCGATGTAATACGCGAGCAGATACAGCGACGCCGCATGCCCCTTGCTGCGGCCGCCGAGCGCGCCGACCCAGGCGCTGCTCACCGAGTGCGCGACGAAGAAACCGATCGTCAGCAGCACGATGCCCAGGATCACCGCCGGCAGCCAGGTCGTCAGCGTGAGCAGCACGCCGGTGATCGCCAGCGCGATGCCCGACAGCAGCGCCGGCGCGCGGCCGAATCGGTCGGACAGTCCGCCCGCCGTCGCTGACGCGGCGATGCCGAAGAGATAGGCGCAGAAGATCAGGCCGATCGCGCTCTGGCTCAGCGAGAACGGCGCGCGCATCAGCCGGAAGCCGGCGTAGTTGTAGACCGCGACGAACATGCCCATCATCAGGAAGCCCATCGCGAACAGCAGCGGCAGCATCGGATGCATCAGGTGCCCGCGCCACGCCGCCACGTGCTCGGAGAGCTTCACGCCGGTCCGGCGCACGAAGTGCCTGGACGGCGGCAGCAGGAACCAGAAGCCGATGGCCGCCGCCAGGCCCAGCACGCTGACGATGAACAGCGCCGGCCGCCAGCCGAAGGCATCGCTCAGCACGCTCACGCCGACGCGGCCCATCATCCCGCCGAAGGCCGTGCCGCCGACGTACTGACCCATCGCGCGGCCCAGGCCCTTGGGGTGGATCTCCTCGGCAAGATAGGCCATCGCGACGGCCGGCACGCCGCCTAGCACCAGGCCCTCGATCGCCCGAGCGACCAGCATGCCGTGCCAGCTCGGCACCACCGAGGCGATCAGGTTGAGCACTGCGGCCATCGCCATCGACGCGAACATCAGCCGCTTGCGGTCCATGCTCTCGGACAGCGCCCCGGCGCACAGGATCGCGAACGCCAGCGCACCCGTCGCCAGCGAGAGGGACAGCGCGCTGGCCGCCGCACCGACGTGGAACTCCGCCGCGAACAGCGGCAGCAGCGGCTGCACGCTGTAGAGCAGCGAGAAGGTCGTGAAACCCGCCAGGAACAGCGCGAACGCGATGCGACGGTAGGCGGTGGTGCCAGGTTCGGCGTAGTCGTGGAGGGAGGCGGCGGCACTCGCCGCGCCCGGGGGACTGCTCATGGGAAGGGGCGCGATCGGCGGCGGCTCAACGGGAGGATAGGCAGGAGGGCTCGGCGGAACAGCGCGGCATCGCGGCTCATCGCCGGCCGAACATCATCTGCCCGGCCAGCGCGCGCTTGAGCGGCGGCAGCGCCTGCAGCGCGGCGAGGCCCAGACCTCGCGCCGCCGGCAGTCCCGGCCAGCGCCAGGCGAATGTGCGCGCCAGGAAGTCGGTCGTGAGGATGGTCGCCCAGCGGTCCGGCGCGCGCTGCCACTCGACGCGGCGCAGCGCCGTGTCGATGCGCGGATCGCGCCGCAGCGCCTCGACCAGCGCGAAGGCGTCGCGCAGGCCGAGGTTGAGGCCCTGCCCGGCCACCGGGTGCAGCGTCTGCGCGGCGTTGCCGATGCGGATGCGGCGACCTTCGACCAGCGTGCGTTCGGCGTTCAGGCCCAGCGGGAAACACTTCAGCGGACCGATGCCTTGCAGCCGGCCGACGCGGTCCGGCAGTTGCTGCTGGATCACCGTCATTCGCTGCGCATCGGTCAGGCCGGCGACCTCGTCTTCGTCCTGCGGCTGGCACCAGATCAGCGCGGCGCGGCGTTGGCCGTCACGGTCCGGGAGCGGCAGCAACGCCAGCGGGCCGCGCCGCGTGAAGCGCTCGTAGGCCACGCCCGTCGGGCTGTCCGGCGACAAGGTCACCGTGCCCACCCAGGCGTTCTGCTGGTAGTCGTGCGCGAGCGCCTTGCGCGCCTGGTCGGAGAACACGCCGCCCTCGGCGACCACCGCCAGATCGAAACGTTCGGCGATGCCGGCGTCGATCTCGACCTCGTCGGGGCGGTCCTGCTTGATGCCGTCCACGGCCTGGCCGAAACGGCTGATCAGTCGCTTCGGTTCCAGCGCGCTCGCCTGCTGCCAGGCGGCCTGCAAGGGAGCCACGAGTTGCCCGTAGGCGAGCACGGCCCCGAGTTGCGGCACCGACTGCTCGGCGGCGGTGAGGTGGACTTCAGGCTCGCCCGACGGGCCGAACCAGGGACTGGAGAGCGTCGGCGGCGCCTGGCTCACGTGGACTTCGCGGATCGCCTGCGCCCGCGCCGCGGGCCACACGCGCAGCCGCTGCAGCAGCTGCACGCTGCCCAGCGACAGGGCGATGGTGCGCGGATCGCCGGAGACGTCGCGCTCCAGCGGCCGCGCGTCGAAGAGGCTGATCTGCGCCTGCGGCAGATAACGGGCCGCGAGCAGCGCCAGCGCCAGACCCGCCGGGCCCGCGCCGATCACCGCGAGGCGCAGCGGCGGCGCATTGCCGTCGAAGGAAGCATCGAAAGCGTCGGCGGCCGGCGAGGCGGCGGATGTAGCGTCGGAGACTGGAGGCTGGGACATGACGTCGACCCGGAAACTGATGCCGGCTGCGTCAGGCGGCCGGCTGCGGATGACTATAGCGCCGGGCTCCTCGGCACCGAGACGTGCGTGCGACCCTCACCCCAAGCGGGAGAGGGAGCAAGAAGGCGGCCTGCGATCAGATCGTCAGACCGGCACCAGCTTCCGTCCGCTCGCGCCGGGCAACGTGCGCAGCGACTGTCCGACGGTCGCCGTGTACTCGCGGTTCAGGATCGTGCTGACATAGATCCAGTCGCAGCGGCATTCCGTTGCCGTCGCGGTCACCGTCATGTAGCCGCGGCGCGAGGTGTCCGCATAGACCAGCGGACCGATCAGCTGCGTCAGCGCGCCGGCGAACTGCTGCGGGTTCTCGTTCGGCACGTACTCCTCGAAGCCCGGCGAGGTCACCGACGAGGTCGCGAACTCGACGCCGATCGGGCGATTCCCTGCGTCCAGCAGATCGTTCGCCCAGGCGTTGTGCGTGTCGCCGGCCAGGACCACCAGGTTCTTGTCCAACTGACGCGCCGTGCCCAGCAACGTCTCGCGCGCCACCGGATAACCATCCCACGCGTCGAGGTTGTAGGGGATGCTGGGAGCGGCGAGCACCGCCTGCTCCTGCACCGTCAGACTCGCCGGATTCGTCTGCGCCTTGGCCACGATCGCCGCGTACTGCGACACCGACACGCCGGTGCCCGGCTGGGTGACTTCGAACAGGATGGGCGCCGGGATGTTCATCCGGCCCATCAGCACCTGCTGCCCCAGCACCTGCCAGGTGGCCGTCGACGCCTGCATCTGCGCCTGCAGCCATTGGCTCTGCGTCGCGCCCATCAACGAGCGGTCGGTGCGGGCCATGTCGGCCTGGAACTTCGCGCTGTCCAGGCCCGACGCGGTGAGGTAGTCGTTGTAGCTGAGCTGCTTGTCGCGCGCGAGGACCCGCGTGTCCAGCATGTGCAGCGACATTAGCGCGCCGAAGTTGAAGCTGCGGTACGTGATCAGCGGATCGCTGCCGTCTCGCACCGGCAGCCATTCGTGCCAGGCCTGCACGGCGGCGGCGCGGCGCACCGCGTAGTCGCCTTCGGTGGCCGGCTGGTGGTTCTCGGCGCCGTCCTTCCAGGCGTCGTTCGCCACCTCGTGGTCGTCCCAGACGGCGATCATCGACAGCGCGGCGTGCAGCTTCTGCAGATCGGCGTCGGCGCGGTATTGCGCATAGCGGCGGCGGTAGTCGGCCAGCGCGACGATCTCCTTCTGCGGCTCGACCACGCGGCCCAGCGCCTGCGCGCTCCCGCTCGCGTACTGGCCGGGGCCATATTCGTAGATGTAGTCGCCGAGGTGCACGGCCACGTCGTAGCTGTCGGTTTCGGCCCGCTTGGCCGCCTCGGCGTAGACGTTGAAGTAGCCGGTCGGATAGTTCGAGCACGAGAACACCGCCAGCCGCACCTGGGCCACGTTGGCAGTCGGCAGGGTCTTCGCGCGGCCGACGGTCGAGGTCGCGGCATACGCCTTGAAGCGGTACCAGTAGCGCACGCCCGCCCGCAGTCCGGTGGCGTCGACCTTCACGCAGAAGTCGCTCGATGCGCGCGCAGTCGCGTCGCCTTTGGCCACCACCGAGGCGAAGTTCGCATCGCTCGCGACCTCCCAGCTCACCGGCACGTCGCGCACGTCGGCGCTGTCCTGCGCGAGGACGCGGGTCCAGAGGATCACGCGGTCGCTCAGCGGGTCGCCGCTGGCCACGCCGTGGCTGAAGACGACCGCGACCTGCGGCGCGTCGCCGTCGTCGCTGCCGCAGCCCGCGAGCGGCAGTCCGGCCAGGGCACCGGCCGCCAGCGCGCCGCGCACCAGGTGGCGCCGGGTGTGGTCGATGGGCTCGGAGGACGCCATGTGGTCGTCGTTCTTGAGCAGGTTCAGCAGGGGCTTCTTGGTCATGGTCGGGCGCGCGGTCGGCTTGCGGAAGGAAGATGAAGCACGTGCAGTCGCATGTGCGCGGCACAGTGTTCAGCTTCACGGTGACATCACGACGACAGCGGTCACGGGGCATTCGACGTGCCGTCTGACAGTCGCGCCGCGCTCCGCTACGCTTGCGCGCCTCTGAGAGAACGCTCAGGGAAGCAACCACGGAGAAAAGCATGCAATACCGTCGACTCGGCCGCAGCGGCCTGCAGGTGTCCGAACTGTCCCTGGGCTCCTGGGTGACGTATCACAACCAGGTCGACACCGGCTCGGCCGTCGAACTGATGGCCGCGGCCCGCGACGCCGGCATCAACTTCTTCGACAACGCCGAAGCCTACGCGCTCGGCAAGAGCGAGGAGATCATGGGCCAGGTCTTCAGGCAGCTGGGCTGGGGCCGCCACACCTACGTGGTGTCGACCAAGTTCTACTGGGGCATCGACAAGTCGGGCACCACGGTCAACTACAAGGACACGCTGAACCGCAAGTACCTGATGCAGGCCATCGACGGTTCGCTCAAGCGCTTCGGGCTGGACGAGATCGACCTCGTGTACTGCCACCGTCCCGATCCGAACACGCCGATCGAGGAGACGGTGCGCGCGATGAGCGACATGATCACGCAGGGCAAGGCGCACTACTGGGGCACCAGCGAATGGAGCGCCGACGAGATCCGCGCCGCCTGGGAGATCGCCGAGCGCCACCACCTGCACAAGCCGGTGATGGAGCAGCCGCAGTACCACCTGTTCCACCGCCAGCGCGTGGAGAAGGACTACGCCCGGCTCTATGACGACATCGGCCTGGGACTGACGACGTGGAGCCCGCTGGCGTCCGGCCTGCTGACCGGCAAGTACCGCAACGGCATTCCCGAAGGCAGCCGCGGATCGCTGGAAAGCATGTCCTGGCTGCGCGAGCAGCTGCAGGAACCGCAGCGCAACGCGGCGGTCGGCGAACTCGGCAAGATCGCCGATGAACTCGACTGCACGATGGCGCAGCTGGCCATCGCCTGGATCAACCGCAACCCGCGCGTGTCGACGGTGATCCTGGGCGCGAGCAAGCTGTCGCAGCTGCAGGACAACCTGGGCGCGCTCGCCGTCACGCCGAAGCTGACGCCCGAGGTCCTGGCACGCATCGACGCCATCACGCTGCCGCTGGCGAAATAAGCGCGGCTCTCCCCTCGGGGTTTGTCCGCAGACCGCCCGCCAAGCCCCTCATTGACGGGGCCGGGTTGTCGCGCCAGTGCCGCATTCGGGACGACAGGACGGCTAGCATCCCGCGCGATGCTGCGACGACGTGCCGTTCCCCTGCTGCCGAGTCTGTGCGCCGCCGTCGTGCTGGTCCTGGCTTCGGCCATGGCGATCGCGCCGCGCGGCGTCGCGGCGTTCCCGGAAGGCTCAGGCACCGGACGCGTCGACAACACGGAGCGCACGGACCGCCCCGTGCCGCCGGAGATCGCGCTGCTGGCCGAGCCCCGTTTCGAGACGGTCGGCATCGACGCGCCCGTCCCGTTGAACATCATCTCGGCGGTCGCGCAGGACCGCACCGGTTTCCTGTGGATCGGCACCGGCGCGGGGCTGGTCCGTTTCGACGGCTACAACTTCCGCCAGCCGGGCGCGCCGATCGAGAACGGCGTGCGCTCGGCCCGCAGCCTCGGTTTCATCCGCGCCCTGCTTGTGGCGCGCGACGGCCGCCTGTGGATAGGCACCGAGGCCGACGGCCTGGCCGCCTACGACCCGCAAAGCGAGAAGCTGTCGCTGTTCCGCTCCGACGCCAATCCTCAGCTGCCGCGCAGCGCGGTCTCCGCCGGCACCATCCGCGCGCTGGCCGAGGACCGCGACGGACAGATCTGGATCGGCACCATCGGCCACGGGCTGGACCGCTACGACCCGGTCGAGGGCCGCTTCCAGCATTACCGCCAAGGGGCGCCGGGCGGCCTGCCCGACGACCGCGTCCAATCGCTGGCCATCGACCGCGAAGGCGCGTTGTGGATTGGCACCTGGAAGGGCCTGGCGCGCAAGCGCGCCGGCTCGGACCGCTTCGAACCGGTGTTCTCGACGCCGGGCAAGCCGGGTCTTGCCGGCAAGATCGTGCTGAGCCTGTTCGTCGCGCCCGACGGCCGCGTCTGGGCCGGCACGCAGCAGGGCGACCTCGCCCTCGTCGACCCGAAGACCGGCGAAGGCACGCTGCTCGAACGCGCCGAAGAGGCGGTGAACGGCTCGGTCAATACCTTCGTCGCGCTGGACGACCGGCACCTCTGGCTGGGCCGCAACGGCGGGCTGGAACTGCGCTCGGTCGCCGGCGGCGAACTGCTGCGGACCATGAAGCACGATCCGCTGAACCGCGGCAGCCTCGGCGGCAACGAGGTCCGCGCGTTGATGCGCGACCGCGCCGGCTGGATCTGGACCGGCGGCTACGGCGGCGGGCTGCAGCGTCACAACCCCGCCAACACCAGCACCTGGGTGCGCGGCCGCGACGCCGGCAAGCAGGCGCAGCTGATCGATCCGAGCACCCGCGCGATGGTGCAGCTCGACTCCGGCGAGGTCTGGCTGGGGAGCAACGAGAGCGGCGTGACCGTGCTCGACGAGCAACTGCGCTCGATCGCCACGCTGCGCCCCGCACCGGGGCAGCGCGGCGGGCTGTCGGGCGGCCGCATCTCCAGCCTCGTCCAGATGAAGGACGGCACGATCTGGCTCGGCAGCGACGGCGGCCTGCACCAGTACACCCGCGACCGCCAGCTGCTGCGCGTCATCCAGGCCGGCACGGGCCGTGCACGGCGGCTGCTCGCCGGCCGCGACGGCACGCTGTGGATCGGCACGCAGGACGGTCTCTACCGCCTGCCGCCGGGCGCCCCGGCGGCACAGACCACGCCGATCCGGCTCCGGCAGGAAGGCGGTCAGCCGCTGACGGGCGACGTCAACGCGCTCTCGGAGACCGCGGACGGCGGGCTGTGGGTCGGCACCGAGAAAGGGCTGTACCGCCTCGCCCCCGGCGGCACGGAATTGATCCCGGCGCGCGCCCAGCCGGGCCGGGACATGAGCCACCACTCCATCGTCGGACTGCTGGTCGACTCGAAGCAGCGCCTGTGGGTCGACACCGCGGCGGGGCTGCATCTGCTCACCCACTGGGACGGCCGCGACGCGGCGTTCGAACGCGTCAGCGAGAAGCACGGGGTGATCGGCCGCTCGTTCGGCGCCAACCTCCTTGAGGATGGCGAGGGCCGCATCTGGTCGCACAACTTCGTCTACGACCCAGCCAAGGACCACTACTACGAGCTGACCAACGCCGACGGCGTCGACATCGGCACCGGCTGGTTCCGCGCCTACCTGAAGACGCGCGACGGCCGGCTGCTGTTCGGCGGCAGCAAGGGCGTGCTGGTGGTGACGCCCGAGCGCTTCGAAGCCTGGGCCTACCAGCCGCCGCTCGTGACCACCGAACTGCGCGTCGACGGCCAGCGCCTGGCGGCCGGCAAGCTGCCCGAGGAGGGGTTGACCATCGGTGCGGACAACCGCAGCTTCAGTGTCGAGTTCGCCGCGCTCGACTTCAGCGAACCCGAACGCAACCGCTACGCGTACCAGCTGGAGGGCTTCGACCCGGACTGGATCAGCACCGGCGCCGACCTGCGCGTGGCCGTGTACACCAACCTCGATCCGGGCAAGTACCGGCTGCGCGTGCGCGGCACCAACCGCAACGGCGTGTGGAGCCCGCTGGCGCTCGACATTCCCGTGCGCGTGATGCCCGAGTGGTGGCAGACCTGGTGGGCGCGCACGCTGGGCGGCGCGGCCTTGATCCTGCTGGTCTACCTGCTGGTGGCCCTGCGGACCGCCTACCTGCGGCGTTCGCAGCTGGCGCTCGAGATCAAGGTACGGGCGCGGACGGCGGAGCTGGAGCGCCTGTCGCTCGACCTGCAGGCGAAGACGGTGGCGCTGGAGGAGTCCAGCCTGTCCGATCCCCTGACCGGGCTACGCAACCGCCGCTTCCTGACGCAGCACGTCGACGCGGACGTGGCGCTCGCGGTGCGTCGCCACGAACAGGGAGGTGGCGACCGCGGCGGCAGCGCCAATGGCAACGGCAACGGCCACGGCAGCGGCGCGACGCCGTCGGACGACGGCGACCTGATCTTCTTCCTGCTCGACCTCGACCACTTCAAGTCGCTGAACGACCGACTCGGCCACGCTGCGGGCGACGCGGTGCTGCAGCAGATGCGCGAGCGTCTGACCGCCGTGTTCCGCGAGGCGGACTATCTCGTCCGCTGGGGCGGCGAGGAGTTCCTCATCGTCGCGCGCGACACCTCGCGGGCGCATGCGGCGGAACTGGCCGAACGCGCACGGCGACAGGTCAGCGGCACGCCCTTCGATCTCGGCAAGGGCCGGACGGTCGACGTGACCTGCTCGGTGGGCTTCGCGGCCTTCCCGCTCGCGCCGGCGTTCCCGCGGGCGCTGGATTGGGCCGCGACGATCGCCCTGGCGGACGAGGCGCTCTACGCGGTCAAACGCCGCGGCCGCAACGGATGGGAGGGTGTCGTCGGTGTCGCGCCGCGCGAAGATGTCCCCGACCTTGAGGGCGCTTTGCGCCAGCGTTCGCGTGAAACGATGGCAGACTGGCTGTCGAGCGGCGGCCTGACGGTCGTGCGCTCTTCGCCGCCGGCCCCCGCTTCCGAGACCTGATCCGCATCCTCGCGGAGGATCGGCGCCGGCAAGTCCTGACCCTGAGGCACGGCCGTCACCGGGATCCCTCCCGGACCGCCGATTGCCACACGAGCGACAAGACCGGCGCGGAGAAGGCAATTGACGCTCCCGCCCGGTTGCCGATGACCGGCAATCGGTAAAGCCGACAAGTAAAGGCTGCCAGCACCTGTCCGACATCGCCGCGGCGGCGATCGGATTGGCCCGATGATCGGGGGCTCCCCGGCCCACCGGATCCCGCGCTGGCCGCCGTCCACGACTCGAGGAGAACCTTCGTCTTGATGAACGACTTTGCGAACTTCCTGCAGTTCAGCAGCTGGCCGCCCCGGCCCGACTGGCTGTTCTGGGCCTCGCTGACCATGGTGGCCGCCGGCGTGCTCGGCGAATTCGTCAACCGCCGGCTCGGCCTGCCCCGCGTGGTCGGTTACAGCGTCGTCGGCATGGTGCTGGCGGCGCTGGGTCACGGCATCTTCGCCAACGGCGCGCTGGACGCGCGCTTGCGGCTGGTCGTCGATCTCGCGCTCGCGCTGCTGCTGTTCGAGATGGGCTCGCGCGTGAACCTGCGCTGGCTGCGCAACAACAAGGCGCTGCTGGGCGCCAGCGCGGCCGAGGCCGTCGCCTCCTTCGGCATCGTCGGTGTCGGTCTGATGCTGCTGGGCGTCGCGCCGCTGATCGCCTTCAGCTGCGCGGTGCTCACGATGGCGTCCAGCGCCGCCGTGGTCGGCCGGGTCGGCGCCGAGCTGCGCGCCGCCGGTCAGGTGAGCGAACGCATGCTCGCGCTGACCTCGCTGAACACGATCTACGGCGTGCTCGCGCACAAGCTGCTGCTGGGCTGGCTCGCGCTGGACCAGAAGGGCGACTGGCTGGAGGCCGTCGCGCAACCGTTGTATGCCTTCATCGGATCGATCATCGTGGCCGCGCTCCTGGCGCGGCTCACCGCGAACCTGATGCGCCGGCTGGACCTGCGCAACGAGAACTCGGTGCTGATGCTGCTGGGGCTGGTGCTGGTGGCGCTGAGCGTGGCGCGGGTGCTGAACCTGTCGACGCTGCTGGTGCCGCTGCTGGCCGGCATGATCCTGCGCAACACGACCGAACGCCCGTGGGTCTGGCCGCGCCACTTCGGCACGGCGGGCGGGGTGCTGGTGCTGATGCTGTTCGTCGCGGTCGGTTCCGCGTGGACGCTGGACGCGCTGGCGATGGGTGCGGTGCTGGCGCTGGCGCTGCTGCTGCTGCGCCTGGTCGCGAAGGCGCTGGCCCTGACCGGCATGGCGCGCCTGAGCGGCATCGACGCCCGCCAGGGCATCGCGCTGGCGGTGTGCCTGAGTCCGGTGTCCGGCACGATGCTGGTGCTTTTCAGCGAGGTGCAGCTGCACCATCCGCAGGTCGCGGCGACGCTGGCGCCGGTCATCCTGTCCACGATCGCATTGATGGAACTCGTGGGACCGATCGCCGTGCAATGGGGCTTGCGCCTCGCCGGCGAACATCACCCTGAAACGACAGTCAAGGAGGCTGCGAAGAAATGAGCCTCGAACCGTTTGCCATCTCCAAGCCCCTGACGATGGGCGTGGTGCTCGAGCTCCAGATCGTCAACCGCCACGACTACGACCTGATGCCGGGGTCCAAGGACCTGCTGCGGGTGATGAAGGGCGAGACCGTGCCGGGCGACGTCACGCCCGAGATCACGGACAGCATGATCGAGCTCTGCACCAACGTGTGCACGAACTACGAGCAGGTGCTGGAGCAGTTGACGGTCACGCGCGATGCGCTGGTGCGCAGCGCCGACCGGCTCAACCTCGGTTTGTCTGGCGGCGGCACGCATCCGTACCAGCACTGGAGCAAGCAGCGGATCTTCGACAAGCCGCGCTTCCAGGAGATCTCGTCGCTGTACGGCTACCTGAGCAAGCAATTCACGGTGTTCGGGCAGCACGTGCACATC
This sequence comes from Mitsuaria sp. CC2, assembly GCF_048957715.1. Taxonomy (NCBI): domain Bacteria; kingdom Pseudomonadati; phylum Pseudomonadota; class Betaproteobacteria; order Burkholderiales; family Sphaerotilaceae; genus Roseateles; species Mitsuaria sp. CC2. The sequence continues at coordinate 132,618 of NZ_JARVXN010000029.1, forward strand.
GGCTGCGAAGGCCCGGACCACGCGCTGCGACTGCTGCACGGGCTGTCGCGCTTCATCCCGCATCTGATCGCGCTGTCGGCGTCATCGCCGTACGTGCAGGGGAATGACACCGGCTTCCATTCGGCGCGACTGAATTCGGTGTTCGCGTTCCCGCTGTCGGGTCGCGCGCCCTTCGTGCTGACCTGGGACGACTTCCTGGTGTTCTTCGAGAAGATGACCCACACGGGCGTCGTGAAGAGCATGAAGGACTTCTACTGGGACATCCGGCCCAAGCCCGAGTACGGGACGATCGAGGTGCGGGTGCTCGACACGCCGCTGACGATCGAGAAGGCCTCGGCGCTGGCGGCGCTGATCCAGTGCCTGGCGCGGTGGATCTCGCACGACAAGCCGTTCGCGCTGCACGAGGACGACTACCTGCCCTACACCTTCAACCGCTTCCAGGCGTGCCGGTTCGGGCTGGAGGGAACCTTCGTCGATCCGAAGAGCGGTGAGCACCGCAGCCTGCGCGAGGACCTGAACGTCACGCTGCACGCGCTGGAGCCGCACGCGGTCGCGCTGAAGGCGGAACCGGCGCTGCGGTATGTGCGCGAGGAAATGCGCTGGCAGGGCAACGACGCGACGTGGGCGCGCGGGGTCGTGGAGAAGGAACAGCTGCTGAACGAGCTGGTGCGGCAGCAATGCGAGCGCTGGGCGGGAAGGCCGGTGGGGACGGCGAGGTGATCGACCCGACAGCGGCGACCTTCGCGTAGAAGGTCGCCGCAGAGTTGCTATCCGCAGGGTGAATGCGTGACATCCAGCCCGCGTGCCGCGTCAGACCGCCTGACTCCCCATCAGCGTGACACGCTGCGTCGACGCCGTCAGCAGGCGTCCTTCCTCCAGCGCCTCACGGATACCGAACTCCTCCAGGGTGTAAACACCATGGGGAGAACGCCAGAGGAAGCCCTTGTCCTTCAGCGCCTCCAGGGCCAGCCGTACGCTCTCGACGCTGATGGGCTCGGTCACCTTGTTGCCGTCGTCTACCTCGATCACGAGCCGGTAGGTTTCCAAGGTGCGATCCCAGAAGGGCACGAAACGCCGGCCCTGCGCTGCGAGCACGCGCAGCACGGCGGATTGGAGCGGGCTGAGCAGCCCTACCAGACCGAGCAGGCCCTGGACCCGCAGGTCGGCGCGCGCCTCGACGGCCTCTTCAAAGGCAGCGGCCGCCGCCGCGGGAGTCCAGTCGTCTCGCGCGGCCAGCGCGCTCAGACCATCCTGCATCCACTCGGGACGATAGCCGGAACGCTTGAACAGCCGGGCCACCGCGTCCACGCGCAACGCCGCCGAAGCCGGTGCACGTTGGCAGATCCAGTCCAGGAAATCGACGCCAAGCGGGGGGAACTCCTTCATGGGGGCGCAGAAGAACGCCTGGTCCTTCCACGCCACCATCACTGCCAGCTTGTCGCGATTCGATCCCGTCGCCACGATGCGTAGCCCGTGATGCGGCCCCATGTTCAGCTTGTCACGAGCGGCCTTCATGGCACAGAGCGCAGTGCTCCCCTTCTCTGTCGTGTTCGCATGCTGAGCCTCGTCGACAATGAGCACGATCATTCGCTGGCACTCATCGGAAAGCGCGGCCAACGCCTTGGCGAGCGAGACCTGCTTGCCCAGGCCGACCCGGTCCAGGGTGAATGCGACCCCGGCCATATTCACCCGCTCCAAGCCGGCCGAACGGGCAAGGCGCATGACGACACCCTCATGCTGCGCGAGCTCTCCGAGGATGGCCTCGATGATGACATCGCCTGGGTCCTGATCCAGATCCTCCCAGAGGTCGATATAGATGACGATGGCGCCGCGGCGCTTCAGCTCGGGGCAGAGGTCCTGCTGCAGGAACGTCGACTTGCCGGTGCGACGACGGGCGCCGAGAAAAAGGCCGGACCGTGCAGGTGCAAGGTCGTCATCCAGGATGTGGGTTGCCAGCTCTTGCGCCAGCGCAGTGCGATGAAAGATGGATACGGGCAAAGACTTCTGGCGCTTCCTTCCTAGGTGGGAAGAGGGTCAGGTCTTGCCATCTACGGGCGCACCAATTTGAAGCGGACTCCTAGATCTCAGACATGTGCACGCCGCCAAAGAAACCGCCCACGATCTCGGGCCATGTCATTGGCCTGAGATCGTGGGCGGCTTTGCTCTAGCGGTGCTCTGCTCGTTGAGATCGCAGATTGCTGTCTCAAACGGGCACCTCGTCGACTGCGCGGCCGACGATGCCGAGCATCCCGAGGCCTTCGCGCAGCGACTGGCGCACGCTCTCGACCACATGGCGGGAGGGATCGCCCTCCACGCAGTTGTCCTCGACCAGCGACAGCGTCGCCGCTGCGGACACCAGCGTGTTGCGCAGGTTGGCGATGGCCGAGGCGACGGACACGTCGGTGCGCAGGCAGACTGCGTCGGCGCCGAGGCGCAGGCCGAAGAGCTGCGCGTCGCTCATGCCCCACTCGTTCTGAAGGCGGATGAGCGAGCCGAGGTCGCAGTCCGCCAGCGGGCGGCGGTCGCGGATCGGGCCGCGCGTTTCGTTGATACGCGTTTGATGCAGGGTTCCCATGTTCGTAAAACTCCGAAGAACTTTGGAAACCACCGGCTTCGATTGCCGAGTCGCGACATGCGGTCGATCGAATCGAAGGGGTGGGCGAGATGTCAAACCACGCAGCACTCCGTCGTGTGGTCACCCTCACGGAATGACCCATCTCGCCCGTAAACGATGAGTACGGGAAGAGCCTCGCTTTGATCGCGAGGCCTGGAGCGCTGGTGTGTTTGAAGCACCTGCGTGCATCGTGCAACCGGTCGACGAATCACTCTCTGATAAAAATCAAAGTGCTCCGGCGATTCCGCCTTCGTGGGGTTGTGTGGGGGATGCCTGGGTATCCGCTTCCCACCGAAGGGCCAGGTCTTGTCAACGAGTCGTCAGGTTGACGGCTGTCGGCAGATCTCAAAATTCAAGTCCGACATAGCGCGATTTCGCGGTCCTCTGATCTGCGTCAAAGAAGCTCGAAGTGCGGCGCGAAATCCGACTCCACGAATGCGCTCGCATGACAAAGTCCCGGGTCTTGCTTGATGGGTGTCTCCTGTTGGCATCGGCCTTCCATGGCAGATGGCCCGACAGGTGATGCGATGCCACTTCAGACTTGCGACGAGTGAAGGCATCGCGTTAAACTTCGCCGCAACACACCCGCCACACGTCCTGGTTTTCGGCCAGGGTTCTGCGCAAGCAGACGTGCAAAAGGCGGGTTTCTCGTTTCTGAGTTGCATCGTTTGAGATCGCAATCTGCGATCTCAAAGATCCGAGGCGTCAGTGCTCAGCCGATCGCCTTCGCGCGCTGCTTCACCAAGGTCTGCAGCGCGTTCCAAGAGGCCTCATTGGCGAAGAAGCTTCGCGGCAGAACATGCGCGCACATCGCGGAGTAATAGAGCAGGACGAGTTGATCGTCGAGCTTGTATCCGGTGATCTTGTCCCACGGCAACTGGGCCGTGATCGTTTCCGTCTTCCAGAGCAGCCCCGCCGCGCTCAACTCGCCACTGGCTTTGGCCTGGGTGCGGCTGTAGGTCTTCCATTGTTGGCGCTCGATCAGGAAACCGGCCCCGACAGCGATCGCAAACAACAGCCCGAACGGCAGCAGTTCGAAGACGAACCTGCCGGGGTCGTTGCGCATCAATGTGAAGTCGCTGACGGTCCACAGAATGACGAGCATCGCTATCGGCAAGACGGTAGCTGTCCGTCCCCACCATGGCGGCAGGCGACGTCGGATGTGGCGATATTCCGGCCACGTCACTTCGCCCGCGAAGCGGACAGGTTCATTTCCCATTGAGCTCCTCCAGTTGCTCCGGAGCTCCCACGTTCGCCCATGGGCCCGTGTAGAGCTCCGCCGTCACCGCCCGCGCGTTGATCGCTCGATCGAGGCTCGCGCGGATGCGCTGATGCTGTCCTGCCTGCACGCCGTCGAAGAACGCGCGCTTGTACAGGCCGATGTTGCTGTAGACCTCCAGGTCACCATCGATCGTCGCGAAGCCCGCCGCGTCGATGCCGAAGTCGCCCGTCGGATGTCGCGGCTGCTTGGGCACGAACCACAGGTGCGCCAGCAGCGGGCTCGCCGCGAAGGCTGCTGCCTTTGCCGCGTCGAACTCGAAGTCGGGAATGAAGATGTCCGCCGACACGGCCCAGAACGCGTCGTCGCCATCCGCGCACAGCAGGTCCAGCGCCGTCGCGATGCCGCCGCCGGTCTCCAGCGCGCGGCCGTAGCGCTCGCCTTCGTGGCTGTAATGCAGCGTCACGCCGAATCGCGCGCCGTCGCCCAGCGTCGCCTCGAACTGCTCGTGCAGCCACGCCGTGTTGATCACGATGTCCCGGATGCCTGCTCGCGCGAAGGCCTCGATGTGCCACTCGATCAGCGGCTTGCCGCGCACTTTCAGCAAGGGCTTGGGCGTGTGGTCGGTCAGCGGCCGCATGCGCTCGCCGCGCCCGGCCGCGAGGATCATGGCTCGCATCGATGGGTCCAGAAATTGAGGCCGCGAGTTTAGAGCCCGCTCCGCGATACGCTTTCGGCCACTTTTCGTCACCCCGCGCACACCCGGAAACCGCTCCCCGGCACGTTCACTAGAATCTCGGGTTTGCCCCAACCCCTGCCCGAGACCAACACCATGGCCGAGACCAGCGCTGCCGTCGTCACCCCGAACACCACCCAGATGGCCAACGCCATCCGTGCCCTGGCGATGGACGCCGTCCAGCAGGCCAACTCCGGCCACCCGGGCGCCCCGATGGGCATGGCCGAGATCGCCGTCGCGCTGTGGAAGCGCCACCTGCGCCACAACCCGGCCAATCCGCAGTGGGCCGACCGCGACCGCTTCGTGCTGTCCAACGGCCACGGCTCCATGCTGATCTACGCCCTGCTGCACCTGACCGGCTACGACCTGCCGATCGCCGAGCTCAAGGCCTTCCGCCAGATGCACTCCAAGACCCCGGGCCACCCGGAAGTCGGCATCACCCCCGGCGTCGAGACCACCACCGGCCCGCTCGGCCAGGGCATCACCAACGCCGTCGGCTTCGCGCTCGCTGAAAAGCAGCTCGCCAAGGAATTCAACCGCGACGGCCACACCATCGTCGACCATCACACCTACGCCTTCCTCGGCGACGGCTGCCTGATGGAAGGCATCAGCCATGAAGCCTGCTCGCTGGCCGGCTCGTGGAAGCTGAACAAGCTGATCGCGATCTACGACGACAACGGCATCTCCATCGACGGCCAGGTCGGTCCCTGGTTCGGCGACGACACCGCCAAGCGCTTCGAAGCCTACGGCTGGAACGTCGTCGGCCCGGTCGACGGCCATGACGTCGACGCCGTCGACGCCGCCATCGCGCTGGCCAAGACCAGCAAGGACAAGCCCTCGCTGATCATCGCGAAGACCCACATCGGCAAGGGCAGCCCGAACCGCGCCAACACCTCCAAGGCCCACGGCGAGCCACTCGGCGCCGAGGAAATCAAGCTGACCCGCGAAGCGCTGGGCTGGTCGCACGAACCCTTCGTGCTGCCCGCCGAGGTCTACGCCGACTGGGACGCCAAGGACGCCGGCACCGGTTTTGAAAAGGCCTGGGACGACAAGTTCGACGCCTACGCCACGCAGTTCCCGGAACTGGCCGCCGAGTTCTCCCGCCGCATCGCCGGCGTGCTGCCGCCCAACTTCGCCGACGTCGCCGCGCAGGCCGTCATCGGCGCGCATGAGAAGGCGGAGACCGTCGCCTCCCGCAAGGCCAGCCAGATCGCGCTGGAAGCCTTCACCGCCGCGATGCCCGAGCTGCTGGGCGGCTCGGCCGACCTGACCGGCTCCAACCTGACCAACACCAAGAGCACGCCCGCCTTCCGCCTGGAAGAGGACGGCAGCTCCAACGGCGGCCGCCACATCAACTACGGCGTGCGCGAGTTCGGCATGGCCGCGATCATGAACGGCGTCGCGCTGCACGGCGGTTTCATCCCCTACGGCGGCACCTTCCTGACCTTCAGCGACTACAGCCGCAACGCGATCCGCATGGCCGCGCTGATGAAGCAGCGCGTGATCCACGTGTTCACGCACGACTCCATCGGCCTGGGCGAAGACGGCCCGACGCACCAGTCCGTCGAGCACGTCTCCAGCCTGAGACTGATCCCCGGCCTGGACGTCTGGCGTCCCGCCGACACCGCGGAAACGGCCGTCGCCTGGACCCTGGCCCTGGCCAACAGCCAGCGCCCCAGCGTGCTGGCGCTGAGCCGCCAGAACCTGCCCTACCTGAAGAAGTCGGGCGAGGCCGTCGACGCCATCACCACCGGCGGCTACGTGCTGAGCGAGCCGGCCGACGTCGGCCTGAAGAAGAAGGCGCAAGCCGTGCTGATCGCCACCGGCTCGGAAGTGCAGCTGGCCATCGCGGCGCAGCAGCAGCTGGCCGTGGCCGGCATCCCGGTGCGCGTGGTCTCGATGCCTTGCACGAGCCTGTTCGACCGCCAGGACGCCAAGTACAAGAAGGGCGTGCTGCCGGACGGCCTGCCGCGCGTCGCCATCGAAGCCGGCGTCACCGACCTGTGGTGGAAGTACGGCGTGTCCGCCGTCGTCGGCCTGGACACCTACGGCGAATCGGCCCCGGCCAACGTGCTGTTCAAGCACTTCGGCTTCACGCCGGAGAACGTCGCCGACACCGTCAAGGTGGTGCTGGGCAAGGCGCGCCTGAAGGGCTGAGCGCCCTTTCGCACGTGTTTCGCGCCGGACCGTTCCGGCACGACGGGAAGAGGTGCCTCGTGCACCTCTTTTCACGTCCGGTTCCGGGCGCTCGATGCCGCCGATGCCGGCGACAGGAGAAGAAGCCTCCGCCTGCTCTCCCCCTCCGAAGGGGGTCTCGATTCGCCTGCGCCCCCGCATAGACTGCTTGACGCCCGTGGGCGTGCTCAGCCGCCCTCGGGTCAGGGACAAGACTCGAATCCAGGGAGCACGATGACACGGCATCTCTTCGCACGCGCATGCGGCACGCTTCTCTCGTGGGCTATCGCCGGTAGCGCGATGGCCGCCTCCGGCACCACGGACGTCAGTCCGCCCTCGCCGGCGCAATCGCTCAGCTGTCTGCAACGGCCCGAGCAGCCGCCGAAGTTCCCCGAGCGCGGGAACTACGATCGCACCGGCGGCTTCGCCCGCGTCAAGCTCCAGTTCACCGCGCCGGACAAGGCGCCCGACGTGCAGCTGCTGGCCAATTCGCTGCGCGAGGACATGCTCGACGTCGTCACGCGCCATCTCGACCGCTATCGCCTTCCCTGCCTCCAGCCGGCCGACGGCACGGTCAGCGCGGTCCAGGAGTTCGAGTTCTCCAACTCCCAGAAGGCACCGTTGCCGCTGGCCCCTGACGAGACCACGCCGCGCGGACGGCTCGAGGTCTGCTACACGCGTCCGAAGCAGGACATGGTCTTCGACGTGTTGAACGCCGGTCGCGAGGTCAACAACATCGTCATCGCGATGACCTTCGCGGGCGACGGCGAACAGCCGCCGGAGGTCAAGGTGCTGCACGCGCAGGCCGTGCGGTTCGCCGTCGACACGGTCGTCGAGTGGGCGCGCTGGTCCCGCATGCCGTGCCGCAAGGCGGGCGATTCCCCCGTCGTGCTGCGGCAGAGCTTCAGGCTCTATCCGCCCGGCCAGCAACGCCAGGTCCTCAAGGTCGAACAGCTGAACCTCGTCGACTTCCTGGCCATGACCGAGAACCCCCAAGCCGAAGGTGTCCGCTTCGACTTCAACACCATGGCCTGCCCGTTCAACGTGAACTACACGATGTACGGACCTGCGCTGCCCAATGAGGTCACGGATGGCGAGAAGAAGCCGGACCGGGCGATCTTCATCGACTGGCTCGCCCGGCAGAACCTGAAGTTCTCGTCGCCCAAGCAGGCTCGCGCGCTGTTCGGCGAGGACCTCCAGATCCGCGTGCCATGCGGCCAATTGGACCTGCAGGCCAAGACCTGACGCGCGCGACAAGTTGGCTCGCTGGCTGGGCAGCCGCTCGGGCGACACCACGGCTGAAGTGCCCGCTCGTACCGCGCCTCTGAAGATCGATGTAACCCGGTAACCCGCTCGAAACGTCGGTCGCCGCCGATCTGTTCAAATCGAGGGTTCCCGGCGCCCCGGCCCGCTGCCTCGCAGACCCGCTCGACGCGCCGGACCGAACACCTCCGCGGCACGACGTCCACTGGCTGGGCGACGCGCCCATGACGTCATCGATTCATTTCACTCGCAGGAGACTTTCCTCATGACCATCAAGATCGGTATCAACGGGTTCGGTCGCATCGGCCGCATGGTGTTCCGCGCCGCCGTGGCGAACTTCAAGGACATCCAGATCGTCGCCATCAACGACCTGCTCGAGCCCGATTACCTGGCCTACATGCTGAAGTACGACAGCGTCCACGGCCGCTTCGACGGCGATGTGGCGGTCGACGGCAACACGCTGATCGTCAACGGCCAGCGCATCCGCCTGACCCAGGTCAAGGATCCCGCCGAGCTGAAGTGGAACGAGGTCGGCGCCGACATCGTCGTCGAAGCCACCGGCCTGTTCCTGACCAAGGAAACCGGCGAAAAGCATCTGACCGCCGGCGCCAAGAAGGTCATCATGTCGGCCCCGTCCAAGGACGACACCCCGATGTTCGTCTACGGCGTCAACGACAAGACCTACGCCGGCCAGGCCATCATCTCCAACGCCAGCTGCACCACCAACTGCCTGGCCCCGCTGGCCAAGGTGCTGAACGACAAGTGGGGCATCAAGCGCGGCCTGATGACCACCGTGCACGCCACCACCGCCACGCAGAAGACCGTCGACGGCCCGTCCAACAAGGACTGGCGCGGCGGCCGCGGCATCCTCGAGAACATCATCCCGTCCTCCACCGGCGCCGCCAAGGCCGTGGGCGTCGTGATCCCCGAGCTGAACAAGAAGCTGACCGGCATGTCCTTCCGCGTGCCGACCTCCGACGTCTCCGTCGTCGACCTGACCGTCGAGCTCAACAACAACGCCACCTACGCCGAGATCTGCGCCGAAATGAAGGCCCAGAGCGAAGGCGCCCTGAAGGGCGTGCTGGGCTACACCGAGGACAAGGTCGTCGCCACCGACTTCCGCGGCGACCCGCGCACCTCCATCTTCGACGCCGACGCCGGCATCGCGCTGGACGGCACCTTCGTCAAGCTGGTGTCCTGGTACGACAACGAGTGGGGCTACTCGAACAAGGTGCTCGAGATGGTCAAGGTCGTCGCCAAGTAAGCGGCTCCTTCCCGTCCTCCGAAGCCCCGCCCCGGCGGGGCTTTTTCGTTCCCGGAGCGCCGTCGATACGAACAGTCACCACTTTGTTCGCCGATAGCTGCTCTTTGCGTGCGGAATCCCCCTTTAGAGGTGATGCCTCGCAGCAAATGTGTCGCGCCATTAGCAATTTCTTAGCGGCCTCCCCCATAAACTGGCTAGCTCAGTTTTGTGGAGTTTCTGCATGTCCGTGCTGTCTTTGCCGAAGCGTTTCGCCGCCGCCGCGGCCGTCATCGGTCTGTTCGGGGTCGGCACTGCCGGCGCGGTCACCGGGACCGCCCTGAAGCCGGATCAGCAGCCCGACTTCGCCCGCGTCATCGTGCGCTTCAAGGCCCAGGCCGACGCCGTCAAGGCGCGGCCGCTGGCGACCCGCGCCACCGCCTCCGAAGCGAAGGACATCGCGCAGGTGCGCGGCACCACGCTCGGCTTGAGACACGCCGCCACGCTGCAGGTCCGCCGCAGCCTGGACAACCGCACCCACGTCTACACGGCCACCGGCATGAGTTCCGCCGAACTTGCCAAGCGTCTGGCCACGGATGGCGACGTCGAGTCGGTCGAGGTCGACCGCTGGTGGAAGCATTTCTCCGTGCCCAACGACCCGCTGTACGCCACCGCCTCCGCAGCCGGCGTCACTGCGGGCCAGTGGTACCTCAAGGCGCCCGATTCGACGGTGCTGTCGTCGATCAACGCCCCCGCCGCCTGGGACAAGTCGACCGGCACCGGCGTTGTCGTCGCGGTCCTCGACACCGGCGCCCGCCTGGATCATCCCGACCTGGCCGGACAGTTCGTCCAGGGCTACGACATGATCGGCTTCCGCAACAGCGGCACCACCGTCATCGCCACCGCCAATGACGGCGACGGCGCCGACAGCGACCCGAGCGATCCCGGCGACTGGGTCGACCAGTCCGACATCACCAACGGCCGGCTGGGGTCCAGCTGCACTTCCGACGACATCGACAACAGCTCCTGGCATGGCACGCGCGTGGCGGGCCTGATCGCGGCTGCCACCAACAACGGCCAGGGCATGGCCGGTGTGGCCTACGGCGCCAAGGTCCAGCCGGTGCGCGTGCTCGGCAAGTGCGGCGGCTGGGCGTCGGACATCGCCGCCGGCATGCGCTGGGCGGCCGGCGTCGAGGTGCCCGGCCTGCCCGTCAACGCCACGCCCGCCAAGGTCATCAACATGAGCCTGGGCGGCGACGGGGCGTGCAGCTCGACCTACCAGGACGCGATCACCGCGGCGTACAACAAGGGCGCTTCCGTCGTCGTCGCGGCCGGCAACGGCGTCGAGAACGACGATCCGACCAAGGAAGGCGGCATCGCCGTCGGCACGCCGGCCAACTGCGCCAACGTCATCGCCGTGGCCGGCCTGCGCCATGCGGGCACCAAGGTCGGATTCTCCAACCTCGGCCCGCAGGTGACCATCAGCGCGCCGGGTGGCAACTGCGTCAATACGGAGAAGGGCAGCCCTTGCCTGTATCCGATCCTGTCCACCAGCAACAGCGGCACGACCACGCCGGTCGCCAACAGCAACGCGTTCAACTACAGCGGCACCGGCACCAGCTTCTCCACGCCGCTGGTCAGCGGCACGATCGCGTTGATGCTGGCGGTGAATCCGAACCTCACGCCGACGCAGGTCAAGGCAGCGCTGCAGTCGTCGGCGCGGGCATTCCCGGCGCAAGCCACAACAGGCGTTGCCCAATGCGTGGCCGGCGACAGCGCGAAGCCTCAGCTCGAATGCGCGTGCACGACCAGCACCTGTGGCGCCGGCATGTTGGATGCGAATGCCGCCATCGCGGCTGTCACGACGACGTCGACGCCGACGCCGACGCCGACCAACGACACCCCGTCCAGCAGCGGCGGTGGTGGTGGTGGTGGTGGTGGTGCCATGAGCGGCCTGTGGCTGGCCGCTCTGGTGATGGCAATCGTGGCGCTGCATTGGCCCAAGCCGCGTCTCGCCAGGATCCGCTCGAAGTAATCGAGCCTGGGATCGAAGAAGTCCTCGGTAGCAAAACCGGGGCAGTACAACAATGGTTGGGGACGGTGAGGCGTGAGGTTTCGGAGCTTGACTCCGGGGCCTCATGCCTCGGCGGCCAACGCACCGGACGACTCAGGTGGGCGGTCTCCAGGAAGGTTCCCGTACTTCCACCGCCGCAGGCCCTCACCCCTGCCCTCTCCCGCGATGCGGGAGAGGGAGTAAGGAGGGTTGAGCGTTCTTCTCCCCGAGAGGAAGCGAGAGGGTCAGGTTTTGTCGTCAGCGGCTCGCGCCGGAGCTCGATCCGTTCGCGGCGCTGGCGGCGGAAGAAGCCACAGGCGCTTCCACCGAGCAGTCCTTGCGTTTCTCGCCCCAGGGCGGATTGGCCAGCGCGTTCAGCTTGCCGGATTGGACGCCGTCCAGCCGTGACAGGCGCAGCGTCGTCTGCTGCAGCGGTTCCTGCAGCCGCATCACGCGCAGGCCCTTGTAGTTCCGCTTGGTCATCCCGTCGAGCGCCGCCTGCGCGGCTGCTTCGCTGTCGTGCTTGCTGAGCACCAGCGTGGGTTGTTCGTCGGGGAAGCCTTGCAGCGGTTCGAAGGCGATCTTGGCGCTGCGATAGGTGTCTTCCTTGCGTTCGCGGAAGTCCTTGCTGGGCATCTTGATCGTGGCCAGCGCCCACACGCCGCCGCTGTTGACGGCCGTCGTCTCGATCGATGACGAAGGAATCCCGGCGCCCGACAGCGCCGCGTTGGCGCGCTTGAGCAGCTCATCGCCGATCAGCGGTCCCAGTTCCAGGCACGACCGTGCCGCGAGCTGCGTGACCGCGTTCTGGTTGAGCAGCGCCAGCCGCTCCGGGTTGATCTGCTGGTCCAGGCGCGGCGCGGCGGGTGCCATGCCGGCCACCCACCCCTTGTTCCACGCGAACACCAGCACGTTGACGACGAAGAGCAGGACGACCGCAGCGCGCAGCATCGTGGCTTATCCCTGTCCGGCGGAAGCGCCGCCTAGCCGCACGCTGACCTCGCCGCCGCTGACCGTCCGGCGGCCTTGCGGGGTGTCGATCAGCAGTTCACCGCGGTCGCTGACGCCCGCGCCCTTGCCTTCCAGGACGCCGGCGGTGATCGCCTTGCCTTGCAGCAGGTCGCGGCGCGCGAAGCGCTCACGCCAGGCGCCGAAGCCGCCCTGCGGGAAAGCCGCCAGCGCCTTCACCAGCGCCGGCGCCAGCAGCGCCAGCGCCTGCGGCGGGGTGACGTCGGGAATCAGTTCCTGCAGGCAGGCGAAGCCCGTGTTGAGCTGCGACTCCGCCACCTTCGCGCGGTCGGACACGTTCAGGCCCACGCCCACCACCGCCATGCGCGAACTGCCGGCCGGCACCGTCTCGATCAGGATGCCGCCGAGCTTGCGCTCGTCCAGCCACAGATCGTTGGGCCATTTCAGGCCCAGGCGGCTGCCCTCGGGGTCCAGCGCCTCGGCGATCGCGGCGCCCACCACCAGCGACAGCCCGGACCAGTCCGCCACCTCCACCGGGATCGACAGCGAGAAGGTCAGCGACGCGCCCGGCGTGCTGTGCCAGGCGCGGCCTTGCCGGCCGCGTCCGTGGGTCTGGTGTTCCGCGATCAGCAGGCACGGGTGCAGGTCGTGCTGGCGTCGCCCGTAGAGTCGATCGCCCGCGCGGCCCGCGGCCACGGTGCCCTCGTCGCGGCGCACGCGCTCGATCAGCGTGGCGTTGGTCGATTCGACCCGCGCCAGCACCTCGATGCTGAGCCCCGGCAGCAACGGCTCCAGGTCTTGCCACAGGGCCTCTGCGCCCCAGTTCTGATGTTCTTGCATCGCCGCGAATGTGATCCTGCGATCCCGTCTTGGTCTTCCCGGGCCGAGCTGCCCGGTGATCGTGAATGGTCGGAGTCTAGAGGGAGATGGTCCCGCCCGGAGCCCCGCACCATGAATCGGTGGCTGTAGGACCTGACAGGGTGAGCACGCTCCCTCCAACGCGCTTCAGGCGCCCTTGGATGTGCGTTGCGGGGAGGCGTTCGACGCCTTCTGCTCCTTGGACGTCTTCTCCTCGGCCTTGGACTTCTTCCCCTTGAGCGCTTTTTCCTTCGGAGCCTTCTCCTTGGGCGCCTTCTCCTTGGGCGCCTTCTCCTTGGGCGCCAGCATGGTGCCCCGGCAGCCCGGCGTGCCGCACCGGCATTCGAACCGCTTCTTCAGCGCGGGCGTATAGCGCTCCTCGATCACCAGACCGTAGTCGTAGAACAGCTCCTCGCCAGGGGAAATGTCCGTCAACGCATGGATGAACACCCGGCCGTCGACCTCGCGGGCCTCGCAGTTGGGGCTGCAGGCGTGGTTGATCCAGCGCGCCCGGTTGCCGTCGACCGCCGCGTCGATGACCCCGCCGGTCTCAAGGTGAAAGTAGAAGGTATGGTCCGGCTGCGACGGATCGTGCGGATGACGGTCCAGCGCCACGTCCCAGGAGATGTGTTCGCCCTTGTACTCGATCAGCTTGTCGCCCGCCTTCAGCGGCGCCACCGCATACACGCCGCGGCCGTGCACGCCGGAGGCGCGGACCTCGATGCGCTGGCTGCGCTTGAGCGGGGTCGGGTCCGCGGTCGGATCGGCGGTGGGGTCGACGCCGGCATCGAGGGGGGCGGGAACTCTCGGAGCGGGGCGCGGTTGCGGCATGGAGCGAGTCCGGTACATTGAATTCATGGGTGCGCGCGCGTGTACACACGTACGTAGGTGCGTGGGCGCGCGCGAGGCCGGATTGTAGGCAGACGTTCATGAAGATCCTGGACGCCTGAATGAAGACGAAAGAAGCAAGCGCATGAGCAAGGCATTGGTGATCGCGGAAAAGCCGTCGGTGGCGCAAGACATCGTCAAGGCGCTGACCGCGCTGTCAGGCAAATTTGAAAAGCATGACGAGTATTTCGAGAACGACGCGTACGTCGTCAGCTCGGCCGTCGGCCATCTGGTGGAGATCAAGGCGCCGGAGGAGTTCGACGTCAAGCGCGGCAAGTGGAGCTTCGCCCACCTGCCGGTGATCCCGCCCCACTTCGATCTGAACCCGATCGACAAGAGCAAGGGCCGCCTGAACGCGCTGGTCAAGCTGATCAAGCGCAAGGACGTGACCTCGCTGATCAATGCATGTGACGCGGGGCGCGAAGGGGAACTGATCTTCCGTCTGATCGTCCAGTACGCCGGCACCGCCAAGGCGCAGGTGACCAAGCCGGTGAGCCGGCTGTGGCTGCAGTCGATGACGCCGCAGGCGATCCGCGACGGCTTCGAGCAGTTGCGCACCGACCAGCAGATGCTGCCGCTGGCCGACGCGGCGCGTTGCCGTTCGGAAGCCGACTGGCTGGTGGGCATCAACGGCACGCGGGCGATGACCGCGTTCAACTCGCGCGACGGCGGTTTCTTCCTGACCACCGTGGGCCGCGTGCAGACGCCGACGCTGTCCATCGTCGTCGAGCGCGAGGAGAAGATCCGTAAGCACGTCTACCGCGACTACTGGGAAATCCGGGGCAACTTCGACGCCGAGGCCGGCCAGTACGAAGGCAAGTGGTTCGACACCGCGTTCAAGAAGAACGCCGACGATCCCGAACAGCGCGCCGACCGCGTCTGGACGCAGGCCGAGGCCGACGCCATCGCCGCCGCGGCGCTGGGTCAGCCCGCCACGGTGACGGAGGAATCCAAGCCGAGCACGACCGCCAGCCCCGGCCTGTACGACCTGACCACGCTGCAGCGGGAAGCCAACTCGCGCTTCGGCTTCTCGGCCAAGACGACGCTGGGTCTGGCGCAGGCGCTGTATGAGAAGCACAAGGTCCTCACCTATCCGCGGACCGACTCGCGCTATTTGCCCGAGGACTACCTGATCGTCGCGCAGGACACCGCGCGCATGATCGCGAACTCGGACATGCCCGGCCCGCTGAAGGCGCTCGCGCCGCACGCTCGCACGGCGCTGGACAAGGGCTACATCAAGCCGACGAAGAAGGTGTTCGACAACACCAAGGTGTCGGATCACTTCGCGATCATCCCGACGCTGCAGGCCCCCGGCAGCCTGACCGAGGCCGAAGCCAAGCTCTACGACATGGTCGTCAAGCGCTTCCTGGCCGTGTTCTTCCCGCCAGCCGAATTCCAGGTCACGACGCGCATCTCGACCGTGAAGACGGCCGGGAAGTCCTACGCCTTCCAGACCAACGGCAAGGTGCTGGTCAAGCCGGGCTGGCAGGCCGTCTACGGCAAGGAAGCCACCGACGAGAACGCCGAGCCGGGCACCAGCGGCGCGATGCTGGTCCCGGTGAAGGCCGGCGAGGTGGTGCGCACCGAAAGCACCGACGTGAAGGCGCTGGTGACCAAGCCGCCGGCGCGCTACACGGAAGCGACGCTGCTGTCGGCGATGGAAGGCGCGGGCAAGCTGGTCGACGACGACGAGCTGCGCGAGGCCATGGCCGAGAAGGGCCTGGGCACGCCGGCCACGCGCGCGGCGATCATCGAAGGCCTGCTGGCCGAGAAGTACATGCTGCGCGAGGGTCGGGAGATGATCCCGACCGCCAAGGCCTTCCAGCTGATGACGCTCCTGCGCGGACTGGGCGTCGACGAGTTGTCCAAGCCCGAACTGACCGGCAACTGGGAGTTCCAGCTGTCCGAGATGGAGAAGGGCCGCCTCAAGCGCGAGGACTTCATGGCTGAGATCGCCGCGATGACCGAGAAGGTCGTGCGCAAGGCCAAGGAATACGACCGCGACACCATCCCCGGCGACTACGCGACGTTGAAGACGCCATGTCCGAAGTGCGGCGGCGTGGTCAAGGAGAACTACCGCCGCTTCACCTGCACCGGCAAGGTCGGCAACGGCGACGAGTGCGGTTTCTCCATCCCCAAGATCCCGGGCGGCCGCAGCTTCGAGCTGGCCGAGGTCGAGACCTTCCTGCGCGACAAGAAGGTCGGTCCGCTGGAGGGCTTCCGCTCCAAGGCGGGCTGGCCCTTCACGGCCGAGCTGGCGCTGGTGTTCGACGCCGAGATCGACAACTGGAAGCTGGAATTCGACTTCGGCGAAGACGCCAAGAAGGCCGAGGAGAACGGCGAGCCGGTGGACTTCAGCACCTACACGCCGCTGGGCCACTGCCCGAAGTGCAATGGTCGTGTGTTCGACTTCGGCAGCAACTACGTCTGCGAGCATGCGGTGGGCGACAAGATCACCTGCGACTTCAAGAGCGGCAAGATCATCCTGCAGCAGCCGATCGAGGCCGAGCAGATGACCAAGCTGCTGGCGACCGGCAAGACGGACCTGCTGGAGAACTTCGTCTCCAACAAGACGCGCCGCAAGTTCAAGGCTTTCCTCGCCTACGACAAGAAGGAAGGCAAGGTGATGTTCGAGTTCGAGCCGCGCGCCGCCAAGCCGGGCGCGAAGACGGCAGGCAAACCGGCGGCCAGGACCGCCGACAAGCCGGCCGCACAGCCAGCAGCCAAGAAGGTCGCGGCGAAGAAGGTCGCAGCGAAGAAGGCGGCGGCCAAGGGCTGATCGTGCGCGCGATCCACTGAACCGGGTTCCCCGCTCAGTCGGGCGCATGGAGGCCGGCTGCGACCGGCCTTTCGCGCGCCCCCAAATCGCAACCCGTGAAATCCAGGGGGTCGGTCCGTGCCTCATTTTCCGGACGCCCCTCGCATTTGCGCGACACTCGACCGCAAACAATTCTGCGATTCAGGAGAGGGCATGCGGTCATGGGACGATCGACGCTGAGCATCCAGACGCGGCTGGTCGCCGCGCTGAGCCTCAGCGCGACGGTGCTGGTGGGCTTGATCGGCCTGTACTGGGTCGATCGTCACGAGCACGAACTCAACGAGGCGCTGGTCGAGCGCCAGCAGCGCATGGCGCAGCTGGTGGCGCGAGGCTTCGCAGAGCCCGTGTGGAACCTCGACAGCGCCGCGCTGTCGGAACTGCTGGACGCCGTGATGGCGGATCCGGAGGTCCAGTCGATCACGCTGGCGGCCCCGGGCCTGGAAACCTTGCAGCGCACCCGCCAGACGCCGGCGGTGCGGCCGATCACGCTGGAATTCGAATTGAGCCACCGTGCCGGCGCCCAGGGCCCGGCAGGCGCGCTGGGCCGGGCGTCGCTCGTCTACACCCGCAGCCACATCGACCAGACGCTCGGCGAGACGCGCCGGCTGGTGGCCAGCCTGCTGGCGACCGTGCTGCTGGCGATCGGATTGACCAGCTATGTGCTGGTGCGGCGGCTGGTGGAGCGTCCGGTCTCGCGGCTGCGCGGCCTGGCGCAGCGCGTCGCGAGCGGCGAGCTCGGCGCCCACATCGAGCCCGAGCATGCCGACGAGATCGGTGACCTGACCGAGCAGCTCAACGCGATGAGCGGCAAGCTGCGCGATTTCGCCGAAGGGCTGCGCAGCAGCGAGCAGCGCTACCGCAGCCTGTTCGAGAACGCCGCCGAAGGCATTTTCCAGGCCGATGGGCACGGCCGGCTGCTGCGCGTGAACAAGGCGCTGGCGCAGATGCTGGGGCTGGGCCGCCCGGAGGACGCGCAAGGCGTGACCCTGCGGCGCGTGGTGCGCATCGAACGCGACGAATACCGCCGGCTGGCCCGCGCGCTGGAGCGCCACCGGCTGCTGCAGCAGGTGCCGCTGCTGGTGACGACGCGCGACGGCCGCGACCTCTGGGTCGAACTCAGCCTGCATCTGGTGCTCGACGGCGCGCCGCGCATCGAGGGCCTGGTCAGCGACATCACCTTGCGCCGGCTGGCGGAGCAGGAACTGACGCAGCATCGGGACCATCTCGAGGAACTGGTGACCGAACGCACCGTGGAGCTGTCGCAGGCCAAGCAGCGGGCGGAAGCGGCCAACCAGGCCAAGAGCCGCTTCCTGGCCACGATGAGCCACGAGTTCCGGACCCCGCTGAACGCGATCCTGGGCTTCGCGCAACTGCTGCAGATGGACAGCTCGCTCAACGACGCGCAGAAGCATCGCATCCGCCTCATGCGCGAATCGGGCGAACACCTGCTGGTGCTGATCACCGACCTGCTGGACGTGGCCAGCATCGAGGCCGGCAAGCTGACGCTGCAACTGAGCCCGCTCGACCTGCGGGCGCTCCTGGAGATCTGCAGCGAGTCGATGCGGCCGCGCGCGGCGGAGAAGGGCCTGGCCTTCGCTGTCCAGCTGGACCCGCAACTGCCCTCTCGCGTGCGGGCCGACGGGCAGCGGCTGCGGCAGGTGCTGCTGAACCTGCTGTCCAACGCGGTGAAATTCACCGACCACGGCCGCATCGGACTCGCGGTCGATGTCGTGGCGCAAGGACCCAGCAGCCTGATGCTGCGCTTCACCGTCTCGGACACCGGGATCGGCATGGCGCCGGATCAGATGGAGCGGCTCTTCCAGCCGTTCGAGCAGGTGGCCGACCAATCGCGCCGCACCGGCGGGACCGGGCTCGGACTCGCGATCAGTCAGCAGCTGGTGCGGCTCATGGGCGGAGAGATCACCGTCGAGACCTCGCCCGATGAAGGCAGCCGCTTCAGCTTCGCGCTGGAACTGCCGTTGGCGTCCTGAGACGGCCCTCAGACTTCGATCCGCCAAGCGCGGGCTCTCCCGGGGCATGGGGCCTCGCGGCCGCGAACCCCAAGCCCCATTCCGGCCCCAGCAGCAATCGCTGACCGCACGTCGTCGCTGCGATGGTTGACTTCACGTTGAACGGAGGCGGCTGTGCGGGCGGCGCGCGGGCGGCGCGCGTCGGACGGCATACTGCTTCGCCATGACTGCCGTCCTGTTCTACAAGCTGCTGGCGATCTTCATCGCCGCAGGCATGGGCTGGTTCGTCGGGCACATGCGCTGGCTGGGCAAGGCCGGCGGCGAGAACGACCCGGCCCGCATCCTCTCGAACATCGCGTTCTACCTGTTCGTCCCCGCGCTGATGTTCCGCACCACCGCGCGCGTGGAGATCTCGCAACTGCCCTGGCTCACCGTGGCCGCGTTCTTCGCGCCGGTGGTGCTGATGCTGGTCGCCGTCTATTTCTACGAGCGCAAGCGCCATCCCGACAGCCCCGCCGCCCCCGCCGTGCGCAGCATCACCGCCAGCTTCGGCAACACGCTGCAGGTCGGCGTGCCGCTGGTCGCCGGCGTGTTCGGCGAAAGCGGCCTGGCGGTCCACATCACCGTGGTGAGCCTGCACGCGCTGACGCTGCTGACCATCGCCACCGTGCTCGTCGAGATGGACCTCGCCCGCCACGCCAGCGGCGGCGCGAGCCTGAAGCGCACCCTCCTCATGACCATGCGCAACACCGTGATCCATCCGGTGGTGCTGCCGGTGCTGTGCGGCTTCGCCTGGCACGCCACCGGCATTCCGCTGCCCGCCGTGCTCGACGAGGTGCTGCAGATGCTGGGCAGCGCGGTGGTGCCGCTGTGCCTGGTGCTGATCGGGATGTCGCTGTCGTACTACGGCATGCCGCGCGGCGCGATGCGCACACTCCTCGGGCTGGCGGCGCTCAAGCTGCTGGTGCTGCCCGCGCTGGTGCTGGGCATCGCACATTGGGGCTTCGGCCTGTCGGGCATGCCGCTCGCCGTCATCGTGATGATGGCCGCGCTGCCGCCGGGCTCCAACGCGATGATGTTCGCGCAACGCTACCGCACGCTGGAGGCCGAAGCCTCCGGTGCGATCGTGCTGGGCACGCTGCTGTTCGCGGCCACGGCGCCGATCTGGCTGGCGATCCCGGCGTGGCTATAGAGAATCAGTCCCGTCATTCTCGGCTGCGTGTAGCACGAATCGATGCACCCGCGGGCCATCGACACAAGCATGCTTTCGGCCTCCACATGACGAGGGCAGAATGCTTCCTTCCCCATCGAAAGAGGCCCTCGGCCATGTCAGTCCAAGATCTGCAGAGCCAACTCAACACGGCGCGCCGACAAGTCGTCACCGATGGGTACGACATGTCTCTCGGAGAGATCGCCAGCCTGTACAGGAACAAAGAACTGGTCATTGATCCGAACTACCAGCGCCTCTTCCGGTGGGAGGAGTCACAAAAGACCCGGTTCATTGAATCCATTCTTCTCGGCATTCCCGTGCCTCCGGTTTTCGTCTTTCAGCGTGAGAACGGAGTGTGGGAACTGATCGACGGGCTACAACGAATCTCGACGGTCCTTCAATTGACTGGTGACCTACTTACGCCTGAGGGAGCACCATACGATCGCTTGGTTCTCGGAGGAACAAACCTCCTGCCAGCGCTTGCGGGAATGAAGTGGGAAGGTGCAGATGGCACCGAGGACGACGAAGCATTCAACGTCGCATTGCAGCTTGAGATCAAGCGTGCACGCATGCGCGTGGAGATCCTCCGCAAAGAGAGCGATCAAGACACCAAGTTCGAACTCTTCCAAAGACTCAACACGGGAGGCTCCAAGCTCAGTGAACAGGAGGTGCGAAACAGCGTCCTCGTGATGATCAATCCGGAATTTTTCGCGTGGATGGCTCGACTCACCGAGATTGAGAGCTTTCGAGAAACCGTGCAGCTCACCGACTCTCAGAGGCGGCAGCAGCAACATGTCGAGATGGCGTTGCGCTTCATTGCTTATCGTCGCCACCCCTACGCCCGGGGCTTGGATGTGAACGAGTACCTCGACGATGCTGCTCGCAAGCTCGCCCATTTGACTGCGGCAGAGATGGAGGAGGAACGCGACCTTTTCCGCTGGGTCTTCGACACGCTCCGATCTGCTGAAGGACCCGATGTGTTCAAGCGTTGGGACGGTGAGCGCCACACGGGAAAGTTCTTGATATCCGGGTTCGATGCCATCGCATTCGGTGTGGCTCTGAACCGGAGGGCTATTGAGGATATGGAGCCCGAAGCACGAGAGGCTTGGTTGGCGCAGCGAGTTCGTTCACTCTGGAGCGAGCCCCGCTACGTCAACAACTCGGGCATGGGCGTTCGAGGCACAACGCGTCTGACGCACCTGCTCCCGTTCGGTCGCGATCACTTCGCCGGATGATCCGCACACCATGAAGATCCGATCAGCGGACCAACTTTTAGTCCATCTGGACGGCGAAATGGCTTGGCGCCTGAAAGAGGTTCATGAGCTTCGGTCGTCCGTCATTTCCGCGAAGGGCAAGAACGTTGATGTTCATGTGCGCGCAGGGGTTGCAATGCTATATGCGCATTGGGAAGGATTCGTGAAGGGGGCTGCGAACGCTTACATCGCCTACTTAGCGCACCGAGCGGATAAGAATCGTGATTTGCAGGATTGCTTCGTTGCACTGGGCATGAGGACCACGCTTTCTCAGATGGGAGCGTCCAACAAAGCCAACGCTGCTGTTGCGGCAGTCACGTTCCTACGAGACGAGCAAGATCAAGGCGTGCGCCTTTCCAAGGCCGCCGTCAGCTCAGATTCCAACCTCAACTCGGAGGTTTTCAAGAACATTGCCGACTGGCTAGGCATCGATTGCAGCCAATATTCAACGCGCTTTCCGCTTCTAGACGAGACACTGCTAGCGACTCGAAACGGAATCGCTCATGGAGAGTACCTTCAGATCGATGCTCAGCGCTTCCACACGCTCGTCGACGAGATCCTGGAAATGCTCCGTTGGTTCAAGACCGATATCGAGAACGCGGTCGCGCAGAAGACTTTCTTGAAGGTACCTTCCGGAGCGCCGCTCGTGGCCGGACCAATCAATACACCGGGCGCATCGGTAGCGCTTTAGCGAACCGAAGAACCACGTCATGAATCGGAGTTTGTCTCCTCGCTTTGAATCCCACTCCTTCGTCCGCGGCGACGAAGTCGCCCCGGAGATCCTCCACGCCGCGTTCACCGCCGCATTTGCCGACTACTTGATCGGCCCCTTCCAGATCCCGTTCGCGCAGTGGCCGATGTTCCTCGCGCGGCAGGGCGTCGATCTGCCGCTGTCGCGCGTGGCGCTGGATACGGCCGGCGCACCGCTGGCCTTCGCTTTCGTCGCGCCGCGCCCGGTGTCGGACCGATGGCGCCTGGCGACCATGGGTGCCGTCCCGGCCGCGCGCGGCACCGGCGCCGCCCCCGCGCTGCTGGACGACTTCATCGCGCGCGCGGCCGCGGCCGGACTGCGTGCCGCGGAGCTGGAAGTCTTCGCGCAGAACGAGCGCGCACGACGCCTGTATGAGGGACGCGGGTTCCGCAGGCAGCACGACCTCTTCGGCTTCGTTGCCGAGCCCGGCACGATCGCGCCTTCGACCGGCGGGGCGCTCCACGCGATCGACATGCCGCATCTGCTGGGCTGGCTCGAAGGCGCCGAGCACCGCATCCCCGACCTGCCGCTACAGGTCACGGCCGCCACGATCCGGCATGGCGTCGACTATCACGGCTGGCAGACCGGGGACGGCCAGATCGTCTTCAGCCTTCCCGACGAGACCGTGATGGTGCACAGCTTCATCGCGCCGCACGAGGCCGACGCCCGCGCGCTGATCCAGGCGCTCGCGGCGGTGTACCCGGAGCGCCGCCTGCGCGTGCCGCAGCTGCAGCGCGAGGACCTCGGCGGCGGCGCGCTGCGCGCGCTGGGGGCCGTCGCGCAGCCGCTGCATCAGCAGCTGATGCTGCGTCCGCTGTGACCGGCTGCATCCGCCACGGATACTGTGCTGCCCCGGCGTCGTGTTGACGGCGCCTTGACGTGAGGCCGGCGAGCCGATCGGTTCCAACTCGCCGAACCTTGATCTTTCAGAGTTCCGGCACTTGTGACGGTGCCCCGCTTTGGTTAGCGTGCACTGCACCAACATTGAAGGGAAGCGTCCCACCATGCGATTCATGCCCGCGGCACCCGCCGCCATCACCCTGGCCGTCCTGACGGCCCTCGGCGGCGCCACCGCCACGTCGGCCGTGCTGGCCGCTCCGGCAGCGGCCGGCGCCAGCGCCGTCACCACCGTGGACGGCAAGCTCAACGTGAAGCTGGAGAAGGTGAAGCTGGCCAACGGCTTCGAGGTGATCCTGGTCGAGGACCACCGCCTGCCGCTGGTGGCCTTCAACCTGTGGGTACATGCCGGGCCGCGCAACGAGGCCCCGGGCCAGACCGGCTTCGCGCATCTCTTCGAACACCTGATGTTCGCCGGCACCCGCCACATCCCGCGCGGCTCGGCCGACAAGATCATCGACGCCGCCGGCGGCACCGATTCCAACGGCTCGACGGACTTCGACCGCACGAACTACTTCTTCACGCTGCCGTCCAACCAGCTCGAACTGGGCCTGTGGCTGAAGTCCGACATGCTGGGCTACATGATCGACGAGGTCGATTCGGTCTCGCTGGCCAACCAGCAGGACGTCGTCCGCAACGAGCGCCGCCAGTCGGTCGAGAACCGCCCCTACGGCATCGTCGAGGAAGCGCTGTACCAGGCGCTCTATCCGGAAGGCCATCCGTACCGCGCCACGGTGATCGGCTCGCACGCCGACATCCAGTCGATCAAGCTGAACGACGTCAAGGCCTTCGCCCGCAGCTACTACAGACCGAACAACGCCACCCTGGTGCTGGCCGGCGACTTCGATCCGGCGCAGGCCAAGCAGCTGGTCCAGAAGTACTTCGGGCCCTTGAAGGCCGGCGATCCGGTGCCGCCGGTCAACGTGCCGCAGCCCAAGCTGACCGAGGAGAAACGCATCGAGGTCACCGACCGCATCGAGCTCCCGCGCCTGGACATCGCCTGGCACACCCCCGCCGTGTTCCAGCCGGGCGACGCCGAACTGGACCTGGCCTCGCACGTGCTCGGCGGCGGCAAGTCCAGCCGTCTCTACAAGACGCTGGTCTACGACAAGCAGCTGGCGCAGTCGGTGCAGGTGCAGCAGTACTCGCTGTCGCTGGGCTCGGTGTTCTCGGTCGAGGTGATCGCGCGTCCCGGCAAGTCGCTGGACGAGATCCAGAAGGTCGTCGACGACGCCGTGGCCGAGCTGTCCGTGAATCCGCCGACGCCCGAAGAGATGGTCCGCGCCCGCGCCGCCATCGAGACCGGCACGCTGGCGCGCCTGGAGAAGGTCCAGGCCCTGGCGGACCAGATCAACTACTACAACCAGCAGGCCGGCGATCCGAACTACATCGGCAAGGACCTGGCGCGCTATCAGGCGATCACGCCGGAGAAGATCCGCGACGTCGTCGCGCAGCAGCTGAAGAAGGACGCCCGCGTCGTCGTGCTGGCGACGCCGGGCGAGCAGAAGCTGGCCGCCGAAGTGGCGACCCCGCCGATGCCGGAGAAGGCCGCCAAGGGCGAACGCGAATCGATGAACCCCGACGTGGCCTGGCGCAAGACGCAGCCCAAGGGCGGCAAGGCCAAGGCCTCGGTGCTGCCGGAAGGCAAGCGGCTGACGCTGGCGAACGGGCTGACGCTGATCCACGTGCCCAATCCGGGCCTGCCGCTGGTGAGCGCGACGCTGGTCGTGCGCGCCGGCCAGACCGCGAACCCGACGGACCGCCCCGGCCTGTCGAGCTTCGCCGCCGGCATCCTGCAGCAGGGCACGCAGACGCGCACCGCGCAGCAGATCGCCGACGAGGCCGCCGCGCTGGGCGCGGCGATCAGCACCAGCGCCGGCCGCGACGAGGCCCGCATCGAGGCCAGCAGCCTGAAGCGCAACTTCGCGCAGACGCTGGCGTTGATGGCGGACGTCGCGCTGCATCCGGCCTTCGATGCCGCCGAGATCGCACGCATGCAGAACCAGCGCCTGGCCGCGCTGCAGCAGCAGCGCGAGCAGGCGCCGGCGGTGGCGGCGATCGTCGCCAACCGCGCGATCTACGGCGACGGCCATCCGCTGGCCGTGGCCGCGATCGGCGACGAGGCCTCGATCAAGGCCACCGACGCCGCCGCGCTGCGCCAGTTCTGGTCGACCCATTACCGGCCCGACCAGGCCGCGCTGGTGGTCGCCGGCGACATCTCGGCCGACGAGCTGAAGTCGCTGGCGGAGCGCCTGTTCGGCGCGTGGGTGCGCCCGGCCTCGGCCGCCTCGCCGGTGAACGCGGCCGCGCCCCGGCCGGTCGCCGCGCGCGTGATCCTGGTCGACAAGCCGAACGCGCCTCAGACCGCGCTGAGCGTCGTCGCCCCGGGCCCGAAGGCCGGCACGCCCGACGCCGAGGACATCAAGGTCATGAACGCCGCGATGGGCGGTCTCTTCACGTCGCGCATCAACACGCAGCTGCGCGAGGTCAAGGGCTACACCTACGGCATCTACTCGGCCTACACGATGAACCGCGACAGCGGCCTGTTCGGCATCCGCGGCAGCGTGCGCACCGACGTCACCGGACCGGCGCTGACCGACATGTTCAAGGAAATCGACGGCATGCGCGCCAAGCCGATGGGCGCCGACGAGCTGAATCGCGTGCGCAACGCGCAGCTGCTGGCGCTGCCGGGGCTGTTCGACACCAACCGGGTCGTGGCCTCGAGCTACGCCAGCGAGTGGGCGGTCGGCGCGCCGGCGGACAGCATCACCTCGCTGCCGCGCAAGTACGGCGCAGTGAACGCGAGCAGCGCGTACAAGGCGACGAAGACCTACGTCGATCCGGCCGCGCTGATCGTCGTGGCCGTCGGCGACAAGGCGAAGGTGCTGCCGCAGCTGGAAGCCTTCGGTCGCAAGCCGCTGGAGATCCGCGACCTGCAGGGCGCGCCGGTCGACGCGACCGCGCCGTCGGCGGCGGCCTCGGCCGCGAAGCCGTGATGACCTGACCCCGACCGCGCGGACCTCGCGCGGGCACCAACGACAACGGGCGCCGAGGCGCCCGTTGTCGTTGCATCGCTGGATTGCTCAGCGACCCCGTCTCCCAGGGGGGGACCGTGTCATCCCCTCATCGCGTCAGCGGCAGCGCGGCGCCCATCATGGCGAAGAGCGTGCCGCAGACGCGGTTGAAGCCGCGGCCCGAGCGCTCCAGCCACGGGCGCACGCGGTGGGCCAGGCTCGCGATCAGGAACTCGACGATCGCCTCGGTGACGACGAAGGTCGCCGCGAGCCACACGAACTGGACGAGCAGGTCGCGCTGCGGATCGATGAACTGCGGCAGGAAGGCGCCGTAGAACAGCAGCACCTTGGGATTGGACACGGCCGACAGCAGGCCCTGCCGGAACAGCACGCGACCGCGTCCCTGTGCCGCCGACGCGCCCTCGGCAGGACGCAGCCGGATGGCCGGCGAGCGCCACAGCTGGATCCCCAGCCAGATCAGGTAGGCGCCGCCGACGACCTTGAGCACCAGCAGCGCGCTGGCGGTGGTCTGCAGCAGCGCGCCGATGCCCAGCATCGACAGGCCGATCAGCGCCGCGAAGCCGGTCGCGCCGCCGGCGATCGTCCACACGGTGCGCCGGCTGCCGTGCGCCGCGCCATGCGCGAGCACGAGCAGGCTGTTCGGGCCGGGCGTCAGCGACAGGCCGATCACGGCCAGGAAGTAGAGGGTCCAGGTGTGCAGTGCCATGCAGGCGATTGTGCGCCGAGGCGCTCAGGTCGGCGTCAGATGATCGATCGCTGCCTCCACGCGGCCCCGGTCGTGCGTGCTCAGCCCGCGCGCCGCCTGCCGGTACTGCGACAGCACCTCCTGGTCGGCCGGCAGGTGTTCCGCCAGCGCGATGAGCAGCTCGGCGCGATCGAAACCGGCGCTCATGGCGCCCGAGGCCCGCAGGATCTGCAGCGCGACCTCGCGGTCGACCTGGGTCTCGTCCATCAACGCGGTCAGCGCGGTGCGGCGGTCGAAGTCGCCGGAGATGCCGCCTACCGCGTCGACGTAGGTGGCGGCATACGGCGCCGCGTCTCCGCGCATCCGGTGGGCCGCCGCGGTGAGCACGGTGCGGCGATCGAAGTCGCCGCCGATCATGCCGCTCGCGGCGATCGCCGTGCGCAGGCGGTCCGGCGTCGCTTCATGGTCTTCGTCGATGAGCGCGACGATCGCGGTGCGCTTGTCGAAGTCGCCGCCGAAGCCTCGCACCGCCTGCTGCCATGCAGTCATCACGGCCGCGTCGTTGGCGAGTTGCGGCGACAGCGCCACGATCACCTCGCGGCGGTCGAAATCGCCCTTGAGCGTCGGGACCAGCGACAGCAGGTCGCGCTGCTGCGCGGGCGCCAGCGTCCGGTGCTGGATCAGCGCGATGAACGCGGTGCGGCGCTGGAAGTCGTCTTTCATCCGGCCGGACAGCGCGATCAGCTGCGACACGGTGTCGTCGCTCTGCGGACCGCTCTCCAGCAGCGCCTCGATGCGGCTGCGGCGCGCCATCGACTCCGGCGCCTTGCCGATGTCGGCGAGCGCCGCCTCGACGCCGCCCAGGCGCAGCAGGCGCTCCACGCGCGGTCCGCTGCCCTGTGCGCTTTCCGCGACCAGCTCGATCTGCGCCGTGATCCACGCCTGCGCCGGCGCGTCGATCGGCTTCATGTCGCCATCCAGCCAGAAGCGGCGCACCTGCCCACCCTTGCCGTCGGCGGCGATCTCGATGCGGCGCGTCACGCCGTCGACGCGCTCCATGATCGACAGCTTGTCGTCGAGCGAGACGACGTCGGTCTCGTCGGCGTTGAATGCCAGGTCGCCCGAGTAGTTCACGCGGCGCTCGACGCCGTTGCTGATCATGACCTGCCGCGTGACCTTCATGCCGCTGAAGGCCGATGAGAACGCGCCGCCGACGCCGCTCAGGTCGACGTTGAGCCGGGGGGCCTTGCCGATGACCAGCATGGGCACGGCCAGCGCCACGGCGCAGAGGCCGCCGGCGATCAGCACGCGGCCGAGGCGGCGGCGGGCGGGCGTGGTGCCGGCCGCCGGCGAACCTGCGAGCAGCGCATCCATCCGGGCCATCAGCGGTGAGCGGGCCGCGGCCATCGCGCTGGCCAGCACCGGCATCGGGCGGGCGCCGCGTCGGCCTTCCGCTGCGGCGGTGGCGGCGGCCATGTCGCGGGCGCAGACGTAGAGGCCTTCGGCCAGCGGCATCGCGCCGGCCTCGGCCGCCGCCCAGGCGTCGCAGGCCAGTTCGGCGAGCAGATCCAGCCGGCGCACGGCGAGGCGGTTCAGCGGCTGCAGCCAGCCGAGCTGCGACACCAGCCGCGCGGCCAGGCGCCAGGCGAGGTCGTGGCGGCGGAGGTGCGCGATCTCATGCGCGAGGACCGCGACGCGTTGCTGACCGTCGAGCGTGCGCATCAAGCGTCGGGGCAGGCAGACCTGCCCGCCCGGCGCGACCAGCGGGCTGGCCCAGTGCGGACTCACGCGCAGCGTCGGCGCGCGCACGCCGGCGATGCCGGCCAATTCGGTCGCGGCCTGGCCGAGCTCGGCGTCATCGCAGACCGGGAGCGCGCGCACCTGTCGGCGCAAGGCGAGCCAGCGCAGCAGTGTCAGTCCGATGCCGAACAGCGCGACGAGCGGCCAGGACAGCAGCATCGCGGCAAGGCCGTCGCGCAGGAGTTCGCGACGCCGGTGCATCGATTCGTCGCCGATGTCGATCGCCTGATCGGCGACGACGGTCAGACCGGCGGCCGGGCGTTCGGTCGGGCGTGGCGTGAAGGTGGGCGCGGCTGTCGGCGTTGCCGAGGATTCGCCGGTTGTTTCCGAGGCGACATCGGTGGGCCTTCCCTGTTCGGACACAGGTGCCCAGAGTTCCGGCAACGCCACCCGCGTGACCTGCGTCAACGGTTGCACGCTCGCCGTGAGCACCGCGCCGAAGAAGGCGGCGCGCCAGAAGGCTTCGCGCCACGCGGGGTGCTTCAGCCAGCCGGCGCGCTCCAGCGCCCAGACGCCGCCCAGCATCACCGTGCTGTGCAGCAGGTAGTTCAACAGCCAACCGGTCAGGGCTTCAATCATGGCGGCCTCCCTTGCTCTTCAGCAGCGCACGCATCCTGGCGAGGTCGTCGTCGCCGAGTCCGCCTTCCGCGACGAGATGGCTCAGCAGCGCCTCGGGCTTGCCGCCGAAGAGCGTGCTCAACAGGCCCGAGACCATCGAGCGCTGCACTTCCGGCTCGCTCACCGCGGCGCGGTAGACCAGCGCGCGACCGTCGCGTTCGCTGGCGATCAGGCCGCGCTTCTCCAGGCGCGTCAGCAAGGTCGCCACGGTCGTGTGCGCGAGCGGGCGCTGCTGGTCGCGCAGCGCTTCCGCCACCTCGGCGGTGCTGGCCTGCCCGCGCGTCCACAGCACGCGCATCAGCGCCAGCTGCAGTTCGCTGAGCGACACATCGCCCTTGCCGTCGTCGTTGATGACCTCGTCCATGATCGGATTCCGTATCTCTACACCTGTCGTACTACAACTGTAGAAGATCAAACACCTCCACCGCAAGGGCCGGGTTCCTGGGACAAACCCTCGACCCAGGCTTCCGCACTTCCATCGTCGTGTCAGTGCCTTGGCTCGTCGTCGACACCGCGAAGGCTCTCCTTGCGGCTTTCGATGGCCCCGGCGCGACGGTCGAAGCAGGGCATCGGTCAGAATCCAAGACCTATGACCGACCTCAGCGCCTACATGACCGGCGTCGGCGAGGCGGCCCGCGCGGCCGCGACGCTGATGGCCGCGGCCCCGACCGCCGCACGCAACCTCGCCCTGCAGGCCCTCGCCCGCCGCTTGCGCGAGGCCGGCCCCGCGCTCGCGACCGAGAACGAACGCGACCTCGCCGCGGCCACTGCGTCCGGCCTGGAAGCGCCGATGGTCGACCGTCTGCGTCTGACCGCGAAGGTGCTGGCCACGGTCGCCGAAGGCTGCGACCAGATCGCCGCGATGCCGGACCCCATCGGCGAGATCACCGGCATGAAACGCCGCCCGACCGGCATCAGCGTCGGCCAGATGCGCGTGCCGCTGGGCGTGTTCGGCATGATCTACGAGAGCCGTCCCAACGTGACCATCGAGGCCGCCTCGCTGGCGATCAAGAGCGGCAACGCCTGCATCCTGCGCGGCGGCTCCGAGGCGCTGCACAGCAATCTGGCGCTCGCGGCGCTGGTGGCGGACAGCCTCGAGGAAGCCGGCCTGCCGCGCGACGCGGTGCAGCTGATCAACACGACCGACCGCGCCGCGGTGGGCCTGCTGATCGCGATGCCCGCCTACGTCGACGTCATCATCCCGCGCGGCGGCAAGGGCCTGATCGAGCGCATCAGCCGCGAGGCGCGCGTGCCGGTGATCAAGCACCTGGACGGCAACTGCCACAGCTACGTCGACGCCGAGGTCGACCTGGACCTGGCGGTGACCGTCGTCGACAACGCGAAGACGCAGAAGTACAGCCCCTGCAACGCGACCGAGTCGCTGCTGGTCCATGCGAAGCAGGCGGCGGACTTCCTGCCGCGCATCGGCATGGTGTTCGCGGCCAAGGGCGTGGAGATGCGCGGCTGCGAGCGCACGCTCGCGCTGCTGGAAGCGGTACCGCGCGACCTGCTCAAGCCCGCGACGCCCGAGGACTGGGACACCGAGTACCTCGCGCCCATCATCAGCATCAAGGTGGTGGACTCGCTCGACGAGGCCATCGCGCACGTCAACCGGCATGGCTCGCACCACACCGACGCGATCCTGACGACCAACCACGTCAGCGCGATGCGCTTCCTGCGCGAGGTCGATTCGGCCAGCGTGATGGTCAACGCCAGCACGCGCTTCGCCGACGGCTTCGAGTACGGCCTGGGCGCCGAGATCGGCATCTCCACCGACAAGTTCCACGCCCGCGGCCCGGTGGGCCTCGAAGGCCTGACGTCGATGAAGTGGGTGGTGCTGGGTCAGGGCGAGATCAGGGGCTGATCAGCCCCCGCGATCCCGCCCGCCGCCCCGTTCAGGGCAGGCCCAGCACGTTGGCGTCCTTGGGCACGCTGATGCGGTAGACCGCGCTGAAGCGCTGCGTCCTGCCCGGCTCCAACGGCAGTTCCCACAGCTGCACGCCGGGTCGACTGCCCCAATCCGACTGCGTCACTGCCGGCGAGAACTGCGTCTGCACGCGGATGTCGGCGTGTTCGCCGACCGGCGCGGCTTCCAGCACCTGCACCGTGACCGCCCGGGTGCGCCGATTCTCGATCGCCCATTGACGCGTGACGATCCGCTCCCGTCGCGTGGCGATGAGTCCGGTGTCGGCTCCGTCGCGCTGCTCGGGACTGACATCGACACGCAGCCAGTCGTCGGTACCGAACGGCAAGGTCCACTCGGTGCCGTCGTTCGGACGGAACGGGATGCTGCCGATCAGACTGCCGTCCCGATACAGCTGCATCGGACCGTTCGGAAACGCGCCCGCGGGCCGCTTGGCCTCGGCGAACAGATAGGCCTGCGCCTCGATCTGCGGCTGGACCCGCGCGATCAGGCGCGCGTCCAAGGTCTGCTGGCCCAGCGTGAGCGACAGCTCCTGGCCGTTGCCTCGCAGCGTGACCGGTTGCGGCAGCGCGTATTCGGCGGCGAACTCGCCCTGGAAGACGGAAGCATCGAAGTTCACCACCACGGGCGGAGACAGCTCCTGTTGCCCCGTGCCGGGCCGCATGACCATGGCCGGTGCCGCGGCGGCCATCGCCATCATGGGCGCCGGGCTCTCGGCGTATCGGCGGGTGTCCGCGGACGACACGGTCGGCGGCGGCGCCATCGAGATCCGCCAGATCGGCAGCCCGCGCGGCGCGATCGCCTGCCGCGGCTGCTCGGTCGACAGCCTCAGGCGGACGTCGTTCCAGTCCTCGCCGCTGCCCTGGGCGACGCGGGCCAGCCGCTCGACAGTCAGCGTGCCCTTCGTCGTGTCGAGCCGACCGCGATACTGCGGCGTCCAGCCGCTGTTGCGCACGCGGTAGGACAGCTTCACCGGTACGGTGGTCGGGCTCGACAACCGCAGCTGCACGACGCCCACCTGACCGCTGACCGCCGGCTCGGCGGCGCGCGCGATGCGCAGTTGCTGATCGAGTTCGGCGATGCGCGTCTGCAGCGCCTTCTCGCGGGTCAGCAGTTCCTGGCCGCTGCGCCGCAGCGACTCGACCGAGGCGTTCAACGCCACCCCGGGCTTGCCGTCGCGATCGGTGACGCTGCGCAGGTATTTGAGCGCCAGGTCGACGCCGCCCATCTCCGCATCGACGGCACTGCGCTGCTGCTCAAGTTCCTTGATGCGCGGAGAGACACGCTGACACTCCGGCACCTGCTCCACGGGCAGCAGCTCCAACTGCAGGTCGCCCAGCGAAACGCCAGGCGCTGCCTCAGCCTGCAAGGTATCGCGATCCAGGTAGGGCGACAGGCAGGCGAACCGCGCCACGCCGGTCCCGGCCGGGGCGGTCAGCGTGCGTTCGACCTGAGCGCCGCCCGGATAGAGCAGCACCTGGCTGATCGCGCTGGCGCCCTGCGCGCGTGCCGCGCCCATGCCGCCCAGCGCGGCGCCCAGCACAACCACCGCGACCGCGGCGGACCGCCCCCTGTTGACGTTGCCGAATCGCTTCATCGGCCTCTCCCGTTGCATGTCCACACCCTCTGTGGCCGACGACGCTATCACGGTGCTGGCACACTTCCGGCCTGCCGCATTCCCTGTCAACCGCGGGTCCCCCGGCCTGCGCCCCTCCATTTCCCCATGTCCGACGCCGCCACCGCCACCATCCCCGCCGTCCACGCCTCGCGCCGCAAGGCGCTGGTGCTGTTCTCCGGCGGCCAGGATTCCACCGC
Source organism: Mitsuaria sp. CC2 (assembly GCF_048957715.1). Taxonomy (NCBI): domain Bacteria; kingdom Pseudomonadati; phylum Pseudomonadota; class Betaproteobacteria; order Burkholderiales; family Sphaerotilaceae; genus Roseateles; species Mitsuaria sp. CC2. The sequence continues at coordinate 165,409 of NZ_JARVXN010000029.1, forward strand.
CTGCCTGGCCTGGGCGCTGGAGCGCTTCGCCGAGGTCGAGACCCTGGGCTTCGACTACGGCCAGCGCCACCGCATCGAGCTCGACTGCCGCCAGACCGTGCGCGCGCAGATCGCCGCGCAGTTCCCGCAGTGGGCCGCCAAGCTCGGCGAGGACCACCTGCTGGACCTGAGCCTGCTCGGCCAGATCTCCGACACGGCGCTGACGCAGGAACGCGCGATCGAGCTGCAGGCCAACGGCCTGCCCAACACCTTCGTGCCGGGCCGCAACCTGCTGTTCCTGACCTTCGCCGCGACGCTGGCCTACCGGCGCGGCGCGTCGGTCCTGGTGGGCGGCATGTGCGAGACGGACTTCTCCGGCTACCCCGACTGCCGCGACAACACGCTCAAGGCGCTGCAGGTCGCGCTGAGCCTGGGGCTGGACACGCCGATGACGCTGGACACGCCGCTGATGTTCCTGACCAAGGCGCAGACCTGGGCGCTGACGGAGTCGCTGGGCGGCGAGGCTTTCAACGAGCTGATCATCGAGCACACCCACACCTGCTACCTGGGCGAGCGCAAGACCCGGCACGCCTGGGGCTGGGGTTGCGGCCACTGCCCGGCCTGCGAGCTGCGCGCCAAGGGCTGGAACGAGTTCCAGCTCACGAAGAGCACGACAACGGCCGGCCCGGCCGTCGCCCCTTGAGCCCCGTGATCGCCGCCGATGCCATGAACGACGTGACCGGGTTCCACTTGAACTGGTGGCTGTGGGGCTTGGCCGCAGTGCTGGTCTTCTGGAGCATCGGCGCCTACAACCGCGTGATGCTGCTGCGCAATGAGATCGGCAAGGCCTACGCGCAGCTGGACGATGCGCTGACGCGCCGCTTCGCGCATGGCGATCTGCTGCTGGAACGGCTGCGGGAACGGCTGCCGAGCGAGCAGGCCAGCCTCGACGCACTGGCCGCGGCGCAGGTGGAAGCCAAGGCCGCCGCACAGGCGGTGCGCGCGCGGCCGTACGCGGCGGACCCGGTGGCGCAGCTGGCGGTGGCCGCCGCCGTGCATGGCGCCGCGATGACGCGCATGGTGTCGCTGGTGGAGCACCACGCGGAACTGAGCATCGATCCGGACCTCGCGAGCGCCGTCGACGAGCTCAAGATGATCGACCGCCAGCGCGCCTTCTCGCGGCAGGTCTTCAACCAGTCGGTCGAGGCCTACAACGCCGCGATCCGGCAGTTCCCCACCCGCGTGCTGATGAGCTTTGTCGGGTTCAGCGAGGCGCGCAGCCTCTGAGCCGCAACGACCGCTGAAGGGATCACCCCTTCTTGTGCTTCATCAGCGCGAGGAACTCGGCACGCAGCGTCGCATCCTTCAGGAACGAACCGCGCATGACGCTGTTGGTCATCGTCGAGTCCATGTCCTTGACGCCGCGCCAGTGCATGCAGAAGTGGTCCGCATCCATCACGATCGCAAGACCGTCAGGCTTGACACGGTCCTGCAGTTCGTTGGCCAGCATCACCACCGCCTCCTCCTGGATCTGCGGGCGGCTCATGATCCACTCGGTCAGGCGCACATACTTCGACAGGCCGATCAGATTCGAATGCTCGCTCGGCAGCAGACCGATCCACACCTTGCCGATGATCGGGCACAGGTGGTGCGAACAGGCGCTGCGCACCGTGATCGGGCCGACGATCATGAGCTCGTTCAGACGCTCGGCGTTGGGAAACTCGGTCACCGGCGGCGGCGGCGCATAACGACCGGCGAAGACCTCCTTCACAAACATCTTCGCCACGCGCTTGGCCGTCTCCTGCGTGTTGTGATCGCTGTCAGTGTCGATCACCAGCGATTGCAGCACCGCCTGCATCCGCGTCTGGACCTCAGCCTGCAATTGCTCCAGCTCGCCAGCTTCGATGAACTCGGCAATGTTGTCGTTGGCATGGTGGCGACGACCCGCCTGGACCAGGCGGTAACGGATGCGATCCGACGCGGGCAGCGCGGCCAGCTCGTCGGGGCTCAGAATCAGGGTGCTCGTCATGAGGACGGATTGTCGCAGGCCCCAAAAACACTCGCTGCCTTCGCCACTAAACTCCACCAGTGTCTGCCCCCTCTTCCCCCAAGAATCCCTCCTCCGGCGGCGCGCCTCCGCTCCATCGACTGTTGGCCAGTGCCGCCGATGCAGTCCAGGCCGTGCGAGACGGCCACTCGCTCACCGAGTGGCTCGCACGCTGCCCCGCCGAGATCCGCCCCGGCGTCCAGGCGCTGAGCTTCACCGTGCTGCGCCGCCTCGGCGCGGCGCAGGTGGTGCGCGCCGCACTTGCTCCGAAAAATCCGCCGCCACGGGTGGATGCCCTGCTGGTGACCGCGCTCGCCCTCCTCTGGCCCGGCGAGACGGCCTACGCCGACCACACGCTGGTCGATCAGGCCGTACATGCCGTGCGCCAGCGCGCGCCCAACAGCGCAGGCTTCGCCAATGCAGTGCTGCGGCGCTTCCTGCGCGAGCGCGAAGCACTCGTCGCCGCCGCGGAGGCGGACCCGATCGCCCGCTTCAACCACCCGCGCTGGTGGCAGGACCGTCTGCGCGCCGATTGGCCCGCCGAGTGGCAGGGCCTGCTTCAAGCCAACCAGCAGAAGCCGCCGATGACGCTGCGCGTCAATCCGGCCCACGACGATCTCGACGGCTATCTCGCCCGCCTGCAGGGCGCCGGCATCGCCGCGCATGCGGCCGGCCCACTGTTCCCGCAGGCGGTCGTCCTCGACGAGCCACGACCGGTCCAGGCCCTGCCCGGTTTCGACGGAGGCCATGCCTCGGTCCAGGATGCCTCCGCCCAACTGGCCGCGCCCTTGCTGCTGGGCCAACGCCGGCCACAAGACCTGTCCCCGGGAGAGGAATGGCCGGAGCTGGGCGACGGCGCGCGGGTGCTCGACGCCTGCGCCGCGCCCGGCGGCAAGACCGCCCACCTGCAGGAACTCGCCGGCAACCGCCTCGATCTGCTGGCTTTGGACGCCGACGCCAAACGGCTGGCGCGGGTCAGCCAGAACCTTCAACGCTTGAATCTCGTCGGCGCGGTGCGCGCCGCCGACGCTCGCGACACCGCCACCTGGTGGGACGGCCGCCCGTTCGACGCCATTCTGCTGGACGCGCCGTGCAGCGCATCGGGGATCGTGCGCCGGCATCCGGACGTGCGCTGGTTGCGCCGGCCCGACGACATCCCGTCGCTCGCCCGCATCCAGGCCGAGCTGCTGGACGCGCTGTGGCCGCTGCTCAGACCGGGCGGGCGGCTGCTGTACGCGACCTGTTCTGTTTTCAAGGCCGAAGGCCAGGACCAGATCGACGCGTTTTTGCAACGCCATGGCGATGCGCGGTCGCGTCAGTTCGACCAGGGGGCCGGGCATCTGCTGCCGCTCGCAGACAATGGTCCGCAGGACTCCGCCTCCGGCGCGCCGGCCGTCACCGACGGCTTCTATTACGCGCTGTTGCAGAAGTCCTGACCCGAGAACTCCCCCCTGAATCCTGCCGCGTGTCTCCGCCATCCCGTCCCGTTCCGCTGCGTTCCTGGTGGCAGCGCCTGACCCTGGTCGGTGCGCTGCTGGCGCTGCACGGCTGGGCGCTGGCCCAGGGCGTGGCCTTGCAGGTGCTGAACGCGGAACGCGTCGAGGACGGCCTGGCGGTGAGCTTCAGCACGCGCTTCGAGCTGCCCCGGCAGGCCGAGGACGCGCTGCTCAAGGGCGTGGCGGTGTACTTCGTGGCCGAGGTCCAGGTCTTGCGCAACCGCTGGTACTGGCGCGACGCCCGCGTCGCCCAGGCCACGCGGACCTGGAGACTGACCTGGCAGCCGCTCACCCGCCAGTACCGCGTGAGCACCGGCGGCCTGCACCAGAGCTTCGACACGCTGGGCGAGGCGATCGCGTCGTTGCGCGGCGTGTCGGGGTGGCGCGTCGCCGAGACCAAGGACATCGAGGACGATGGCCGCTATTACCTGGAGTTCAGCTACAAGCTGGACACGGCGCAGCTCCCGCGACCGATGCAGATCGGCCTGGGCGGCAGCCAGGGCTGGGCGCTGGGCGTGGACCGCAATCTCACACTGACGCTGGAGGCGCCGTCCACGCCGCCGCCGAACCGGCCGCAACCCTGAGCACGCCGACTTCGAAGCTCCTTCCATCTCCCGTGATTCAGCAAGGATCCTGACCCGTGACCAAGTCGGCGCGCCTGGCGTGGTTGATCTCCGTGACCGCGATCGCGGGCGCCAGCGGCATGCTGGCGTTCCTGCTGTCCATCAGCACGACCGCGCAGCGCGGCTTCCTCGAACGCCACTACGTCTGGCTGTTCTGGGTGAACGTCGCCGTCGCCACCGCGCTGATCATCGTCATCGGCGTGGCCGGCACGCGGCTCGCGCTGCGGGTGAAACGCGCCCGCTTCGGCAGCCGGCTGCTGCTCAAGCTCGCCGGGATCTTCGCGATCGTCGGCGTGGTGCCAGGTCTCCTCATCTACACGGTGTCCTACCAGTTCGTGAACCGGAGCATCGAGAGCCTGTTCGACCAGCGCCTGGCCAGCGCGCTGGAGGCCGGTCTGGCGCTCGGCCAGGACACGCTGGAGAACCTGCGCGCCGAACAGACGACCCGCACCCGCGCCGCCGCGGAACGCTGGGAAGACGGTGCGCTGGCGCCGCTGGCGCTGGAACGGCTGCGCGACCAGCTCGGCGCGCGCAGCGTGGCCCTGGTGGCGGGGAACGGCCAGGTGGTGCTGTCCGCCGGCGGGGAGTCGAGCGAGATCCCGGCGCGGCCCAGCGCGGCGCTGATCTCGCAGGCGCGCAGCAACGGCATCGCGTCACGGCTCGAAGGGTTGGAGGATGAACAGCTGGCGATGCAGGGCGAGGCCAGGATCCGGTCGCTGGCACTGCTGCCGAGCAGCGCACTGCAGTTGACCAACAGCGACCGCTACCTGATGGTCGTCAAGCAGATCTCCGGCAAGGTGATCAGCAACGCACTGAACGTGTCGACGGCGAACCAGGAGTACCTGCAGCGCTCGCTGCTGCGCGACGGCCTGCGGCGCATGTACCTGGGCACGCTGACGCTGGTGCTGATCCTGGCGGTGTTCGCGGCGCTGCTGCTGGCGGTGGCGCTGTCCAACCAGCTGGTGCAGCCGCTGCTGCTGCTCGCTGAGGGCATGCGCGAGGTCGCGACCGGCGACCTGAAGGCCAAACCGGTGTTCCGCTCGCGCGACGAACTGGGCGGACTGACACAATCGTTCGCCGACATGACGCAGCAGCTGGCCGACGCGCGGGCGCTGGTCGAGCTCAGCGTGACACAGCTGGAGCGCGCACGCACGCACGTGCAGACCATCCTCGACAACCTGACCGCCGGCGTGATCGTGTTCGACGGCGACCGGCACATCGAGACCGTCAACCCCGGCGCGACGCGCATCCTGAAGCTGCCGCTGTCGGCCTACGTGGGCCGGGAGCTGGAGGAACTGCCGGCGCTGGCGGCTTTCAGCAAGGACATCTGGCAGCGCTTCGAGCTGCAGAGCTCGGAATCCGGCGAACGCGAACACTGGCAGGATTCGTTCGAGCTGCAGCTCGACGAGAAGACGGCATTGACGCTGCTGGTGCGGGGCGCACTGCTGCCGCAGGATGCGCGGCTGCTGGTGTTCGACGACATCAGCGAGGTCGTGTCGGCGCAGCGCTC
>NZ_JARVXN010000030.1:0-4515 GCF_048957715.1 Mitsuaria sp. CC2
AGCGAGGTGGCGCGACGGCTCGCGCACGAGATCAAGAACCCGCTGACGCCGATCCAGCTGTCGGCGGAACGGCTGCAGTTCAAGCTCGAGTCCAAGCTCGAGGGCAACGACCAGGCGATGCTGGTGCGATCGGTGGGCACCATCGTGAACCAGGTCCAGGCGATGAAGCAGCTGGTCAATGAATTCCGGGACTATGCTCGGCTCCCGGCGGCCAAGCTCGCGCCGCTGGACCTGAACGGGCTGGTCGCCGAAGTGCTGACGCTGTACGCCGAAGCCCAGGAGGCGGGACAGCTGCATGCAGACCTGGCGGTCGATCCGCCGCTGATGCTCGGGGACGCGCCGCAGTTGAGGCAGGTGATCCACAACCTCGTGCAGAACGCGCTGGACGCGGTCAGCCATCGTCCGGACGGGCACGTGACGGTGCGGACCCAGAAGGCGTTGACGGAATCGGGAGAGCTGCGGGCGCTGCGGCTGGTGATCGTGGACAACGGGCCAGGTTTTGCCGAGCACGTGCTGAAGCGCGCCTTCGAGCCTTACGTCACGACGAAGACGAAGGGCACGGGGCTGGGCCTGGCGGTAGTGAAGAAAATCGCCGACGAGCACGGTGCGAGGATCCGCTTGGTGAATCTCCCAGCAGCCAGCGGCGCCGATCAGCCGCCGAGCGGCGCACAAGTTTCGTTATCATTTTCAAAACTCGCGACTGCACCGAGCCCTGCGCAGGACGCGCCTCGGCCGCGTGAACAGTAGGCATACATGGCAACCATTCTTGTTGTTGACGACGAATTGGGCATCCGGGCCCTCTTGTCTGAAATCCTCTCCGACGAGGGGCACACCATCGAACTCGCGCAGAACGCCCAGCAGGCGAGGGCCAGCCGCGAGCGCTCGCGACCGGACCTGGTGCTGCTGGACATCTGGATGCCGGACGTCGACGGCATCACGCTGCTCAAGGAATGGGGCAGCACCGGCCAGTTGACGATGCCGGTCATCATGATGAGCGGCCACGGCACCATCGACACGGCGGTCGAGGCGACCAAGTTCGGCGCGATGGCCTTCCTGGAGAAGCCGATCACGCTGCAGAAGCTGCTGCGCGCGGTCGAGCAGGCGCTGGTGAAGACGGCGCCGCGTCCGGCACCGCCGGCGGCGCCGGTGATCGGCACGGTGATCGGCAACAGCTACCCGCGTCCGGAGACGATGCAGCCCATCGCCACCGGCGGTGCAATGCCGGTGCAGACGGCCGGCCTGGCGCCGGTGACGCCGCTGCCGCACCAGGGCCTCGCCTCCGAGCAGGTCTTCGAGCTGGACCGCCCGTTGCGCGAGGCGCGCGACGCGTTCGAGAAGAGCTACTTCGAATTCCACCTGGCCAAGGAGAACGGCTCGATGACCCGCGTGGCCGAGAAGACCGGCCTCGAACGCACCCACCTGTATCGCAAGCTCAAGCAACTGGGTGTCGATTTGTCGAGAAACAAGCGCGGCAGCGGAATTTAGTGCTATAGTCGCTGTCTTCGTTGTTCAGCACGGGTCGCAAGACCTGGAACCCGGATAACGAAGCGAGACCCAGTCTCACGGCCAAGTAGCTCAGTTGGTAGAGCAGCGGATTGAAAATCCGCGTGTCGGTGGTTCGATTCCGCCCTTGGCCACCAGATTCAAAAAAGCCCGGCTCTGCCGGGCTTTTTTCATTGCGGCTTCAAGATCGCCCAGGGTTGACGGCCAGCCATGTAGTACGCGCGATCGAAACGCTGCTGCGCGCCTTCCCCTGCATACACCTTCGACGAGCACACGCCAGGCAAACGCATGCACAACTCGTCCGGCGCAACCGCGATCAATTGACCGCCCTCCGCGCGCGCCATCAGGAGCACGTCATTCGAGGGCAGCACCAGCATCATGCTGTCACCTTCCTTCAATGCATCGACCAGGTTCTTGAAGAACGGTGAAGGCGGCGTGTACTCCGCCGGGCGCAATTGCCGCTGAGACGATTGCAAGAATCGAGACGCCAGTGTCTTGGAAGCCTCTGGCAGCAGCGCCCATCCCCGCGACATCTGGTTGCCCAGTTCGATGCGCTCCCGTTCCATGCCCAAGGTGTAGTGAAAGCGCACGCCACGCTGGCTCGCGGCGTCCACCATCTCAGGTATCGATCGCTTGAACGTGGTCGACCTGCTCGCCTCGCCGCGCGCCGGCGGCGGCGCCTCCGTCGCTCGCTCGAAGCCATCCGCGCGCCCCGTGGCGAGAAATTCCAGCGCGCCAACTGCCATTTCGACCGGCGGCAACTTCCGGGCATTCCACGCCTGGACTTGGCTCATCAACGCAGCGACCTTGTCTGCGTCAATGCACTCATGCGAAGACATCGGCGCCGTGGCCGCGCAAGCGCCCACCGGGACGGTCGGCAATGTTTGAGACAGGGGGTTCATGGCACGACTCCTTGACGCCCGATGGCGCCGACCGGCACCGCGGACATCGCAGCGCCAAGGTCGTCGAGTCCCCTCCACGAGCGCGCAGGTTCGTCCGATCTACTTGGTGATGATGTCCCGATGCATCGGCGCCAGCAGCGCCAGCAGGCGGTTCTGCACCGCGAACGGCACCTTCTGGTCATCCATGGAGAACTGCAGGTCCTCGACCAACGCATTGAAGTCAGCCTTGTCCAGGGCCAGATGGGCATGCGACTTCACCATCGTCTCGCCGTCGTAGAGGCAAGGCCCGCCAGTGAGCTGGCAGAACTGCTTGCCGATCGACTCTTTCAGCGCCTTCGGATTCACGCCGTCGAACTTCTTCTTGATGCGTTCGTCCGCATAGGCGCGATCGATCAAGTTGTCGACGATACGAGCGATGCCTGCCTCGCCGCCGAGCGCGCGGTACAGCGCATCGTCCGCCGCGATCGCAGGGGCAGCCATGCCCATGCCGACCAGCAGCGCCAACAGGCCCGCCATCCATCCCCTTCGAGCCGATCGAATCATCCGGAACTCCTCGTCGAGTGATTGGTCGTCGTCGCGGTCTGGCGTCGCGTCACGCCGGCCTTCAGTACGCGAACTGGATCGATCCGTAGACCCCGCGCTGACGTCGCGGCTGGATTCCCGGAACGATGCGCCCCAGGTCCACGTAGGCCGCCGTCAGCGACATGTGCTTGTTCGGCGCCCACGCGACGAACACATCCTTCCAGTCGTCTTCGCGCAATCCGTCGCCGAGGGCGGAAGGGTTGAGCTTGTCAGGCTTCATGCGGTACTCGGCGCCGATCGCCCATTCCTTGTTGATCAGGTAGGCGACCGAGATCTCGGGCATCAGCGCATAGCGGCTGCTGGCTGTGCCGCCGAAGCCCAGCAGACCGTTCTGGTTGGCCCGCGTCGCGCGCAGCGTCACGTTCACCAGCGTGCTCTGCGCGAGGAACAGCTTGGTGGCGCTCAGGTAGACGTCGACGCCGTTGCGCTTCGCGCCGAGCGCACCCAGCGTCGGCGCCAGGCCGCCCGCATCGAGGTGCTTGTATTCGACGCCCAGCGCGATCTGCGGCATCCAGGTGTCGGCGTCCAGCACGGCGTCGCCGCCGAGGCGGACCTTCGCGCCCAGGATCGTCTGTTTCAGCTTGAGCCCCGGCAATCCCAACGCCGCGCCCGTGCCGCCGGCACTGAAGTCCTGCTTCGCGAGCGAGAGCTCGACGCGCTCGCCGAAGGCCACGGACGCGCCGTAGCCGGACAGGCTGTAATCCTGCACCGGCAGTCGCGTGAAGTAGGCCGTGGCGCCGACCTGGCCGCTGGTGGCATAGCTGCCGGTCAATGCCCAGGGGGTCAGGCCTCCACCGGCCGCGCCATCGATGCTGCTTACGCCGCCCGTGAGCAGCAGCTTGCCCTGCGCCTGCGCGGCACAAGCCAGCGGAACCGCCAGCGAGCCGGCCACCAGGACAGGGACAAGCGTTCGAAGCATTACCAGGCGCCTGTGTTGGGCATCGAGATCCATGGCTCCGCCGGCGGCAGCGCCGGACCGTCCTGCAGGAGCTCGACGGAGATGTTGTCGGGCGAACGGACGAAGGCCATGCGGCCATCCCGCGGCGGGCGGTTGATCAGCACGCCAGCGTCCATCAGGCGCTGGCAGGCGGCGTAGATGTCCGGGACAGCATAGGCGACATGGCCGAAGTTGCGACCGCCCGTGTAGACCTCAGGGTCCCAGTTGAACGTGAGTTCGATCTGGGCCGCCTCGTCGCCAGGCGCGGCGAGATAGACCAGCGTGAAGCGGCCGGCCTCATGCTCGGTGCGACGGACTTCCTCCAGGCCGAGCGCGTCGCGGTAGAAGTGCAGGGAAGCTTCGAGGTCGGTCACGCGGACCATGGTGTGCAGATACTTCATGAGCGCTCGGCGGATGGCGTTGGAAGGATGACGGGGAGGACAGGGGAACGACGCATTGTGGCCGCGAAAGAGAAAAGGCCCGCATCAGCGGGCCTTCTTGCGGGCGGAGCGCGCCTGGGGCTCAGGTCGTCTGCGGCGCGGCGTCACCGCCTTGCGCCTGCGCGGCCTGGGCCAGGCGCTGCGTCAGCTC
>NZ_JARVXN010000031.1:0-197520 GCF_048957715.1 Mitsuaria sp. CC2
GGCGAAACTGCGCTCCATCAGCAGACTCATGTTGTGCAGGATCCGCTCGACGACCTTGTTCTCCCAGACGCTGTCGAACTGGATCTGCTTGTCCAGCCAGCGCTCCAGCCATTCCGGATCGGGCAGGCGGCTCTGGATGGTGTCGCGCGGGAACAGCTTGGCGTTCACATGCAGGTTGGTCGGATGCAGCGCCTGCGCGGTGCGGCGGGCGGAAGCCATCAGCACGCCCACCTTGGCGAACGCAGCCTTGGCCTCGTCCCCGAACTTGGTCATCGCGCGCTTCATGTAGCGCAGGTAGGCGCCGCCGTGGCGGGCCTCGTCACGCGAGAGCGTCTCGTAGATCGCCTTGATGACCGGCTCGGTGTGCCATTCGGCGGCGCGGCGGTACCAGTGGTTCAGTCGGATCTCGCCGCAGAAGTGCAGCATCAGTGTCTCCAGCGCCGGCGCCGGATCGAATTCGAAGCGCACCTCGTGCAGCTCGGCCTCGGTCGGCACCATGTCCGGACGGAAGCGGCGAAGGTACTCCATCAGCACCAGCGAGTGCTTCTGCTCTTCGAAGAACCAGACGCTCATGAAGGCCGAGAAATCGCTGTCGTCCTTGTTGTCGCGCAGGAACATCTCGGTGGCGGGCAGCGCGGACCACTCGGTGATCGCGTTCATCTTGATCGTGCGCGCCTGGTCGTCGGTCAGCTTGGACGCGTCGAACTTGTCCCACGGAATATCCGTGTCCATGTTCCAGCGCACGGCCTCGAGTTGCTTGAAGAGTTCGGGATAAAGCATCTGTCTGCGTCCTGTTAAGCGCGGCGGATTCTAACGGCCGCACCATGACATTCCCTTACGCCATCGGCCTGTGGGGCGATCTGGCCTAATCGCACTTCCAACGAACCTGCGGCCGCGTTCGCTTCTTGCGCAGCGTCCCTGCGTTCAACCCATCCGGATTTACCGATCCCAGGAGACAACCCCATGACCCCATCCTTCGGTTCCCTGCTCCGGCGAGCCGCGTTCCTGCTGGCGTCGGCGGCGCCTTTCGCTGCATCCACCGCTCTCGCGGCGCCTGCCGCGGAAACCGCGGCAGCCCCCACAACGTCGAGCGCCTCCTGCCCCGAACTGCTCAACCGGCAAATGCCCCGCCTGCAGGACGAAAAGCCTCAGGCGCTCTGCCAGTATGCAGGGAAGGTGGTCCTCGTGGTGAATACCGCGAGCTTCTGCGGCTATACCCCGCAATACAAGGCGCTGGAGGCCCTCTCGGCGCGTTATGCGGACAAGGGGCTGGTGATCCTCGGTTTTCCGTCCGGTGATTTCGGCAACCAGGAGTACGGCAGCAACAAGGAAATCGCCGAGTTCTGCGAGAACACTTTCAACGTGAAATTCCCGATGTTCAGCAAGAGCAGCGTCGCCGCCGGCAAGGCCGACCTGAATCCGCTGTTCGCCGATCTGGCCAAGCGCACCGGTCAGGCGCCGAAGTGGAACTTCCACAAGTACCTGATCTCGCGCGACGGCAAGCAGGTCATGAGCTTCGCGTCCGGCGTCAGCCCGGACAGCGCGCAGTTCACCCAGGCGGTGGACAAGCTGGTCGCACAAGCCCGGTGATCGGTGCGGAATCGGCGGGCTGGCGGACCTATTCGGAAAACTCTGATTTCCCCCCATCGAATCAGCTCGCAAAAGCTGAATGAAGGGCGCGGGATCGGGCAATCGGTGCGCCTGTGGCGAGAGGTCGTCATCGCCCTGCAAACTGTCCCGGCTAGGCGGGACACCGGTGACAGTTGCTCACTTATTCGTTCATCGGTGGGATGACATCGCCCGCGATGCGCTGCACCATGACGGCTCGTTCAACACATCGCTGACGACTGTCGCCGTGTCATCAGGCCGTAACAGTGCTCCCTTTGAGGAGGCTTAAACGGACCGGAAGGCGCAGCAGGCTGGGAGGATATTCCGGGTTTCCACCGAGCCCGGCAGCGATGGGAGTACAGTCAACGCATCCACTTTCAGCCGCAAGACCTGCTTCCTCGTGAAGCTGCAATCCCGAGGCCTTTCTCCTCCTCCTCCCTCCCTCCCTCGTTGGCCAGGGGCGTCTTGAGGCTACTTTTATACCCAGGGCTTCCGCATCGCGGAGGCCCTTTGTATTTCCGGATCGAGGAGGTCGGGAGGGCGCGGCGGACTCAGGCCAGCCAGCCCTTGCGACGGAAGTAAATGAAGGGCGCGGTGACCGACGCGATCATCAATCCGATCGCGAAGACGTAGCCGTACTTCCAGTGCAGTTCCGGCATGCCGTCGAAGTTCATGCCGTAGACGCTGGCGATCAGCGTGGGGGGCAGCAGCGCCACGCTCGCGACCGAGAAGATCTTGATGATCTTGTTCTGGTTGATGTTGATGAAGCCGACCGTGGCATCCATCAGGAAGTTGATCTTGTCGAAGAGGAAGGCCGTGTGCGAATCGAGCGAGTCGATGTCGCGCAGGATCTGCCGGGACTCCTCGAACTGCTCCGCGTTCAGCATGCGGCTGCGCATCATGAAGCTGACCGCGCGGCGCGTGTCCATCACGTTGCGCCGGATGCGGCCGTTCAGGTCTTCCTCGCGCGCGATGGCCGCCAGCACCTCGCCGGCCTCGGTGTCGTTGACGTCCTTCTTCAAGACCCGTGCGCTGACCTTCTCGAGGTTGTCGTAGATGCCCTCGAGCACGTCCGCGGAGTACTCCGCATCGGCGTCGTAGAGCTTGAGCAGCACATCCTTGGCGTCCTCGATCAGCGCGGGGATGCGACGCGCGCGCAGACGCAGCAGGCGGAACACCGGCAGGTCCTCGTTGTGGACCGAGAACAGCACGTTGTTGAACAGGATGAAGGCCACGCGCACGTTGCGCGGCGCTTCCATGTCGTCGATCAGGAAGTCGGAGCGGATGTGCAGCTCGCCGTTGTCTTCCTCGTAGAAGCGCGCGGATTCTTCCAGGTCCTCGTCGACGATGTCCTCGGGGATCACCAGACCGAAGCGCTCGCGGATCCAATCCTTCTCCTCCGGCGTGGGCGACTCCAGGTCGACCCAGACCGGGTCGCGACCGTCGTCCGTGCGCGCGAGCAGTTCGGCGGCGGTCGCGATCTCTTCCTGGACCATGCCTCCCTTGAGGCGGCCGTTGTCCAGCGTGAAAACATTGAGCATGCAGGTCCTTCGTCGGCGGTGACGCGCTCTGGCGAACGCGCAAGCCGGAGTGCGCGTTGACGGACCCTCGGGGATCGTCGCGGCGCAGGAGGTGTCAGGGAGCGGGCGGCGCCGGAGAGCGCTCGCGCGGGATGCAGGTCGAAGGTGGCCCGTCTCACTCCGGACAAGCGTCGCGGCGGCGTTTTGGCGCGATGACGCGGAACGCTCAGGGGCTGCGGCGGATTGACGCTGGAGTGGATGGCCACCGAGAGTGGTCGCTGTCCAAGGGAAACTCCAGTAATCGGGACGCGGAATTATCACATCGCGTCCTCGGGGGCGGCAAGGAAGAGCGCCTGGAAGCGTCCGCCGCACAACATCCAGCATTCGAGCACGGACCTCGCCATGCCGCAAGGCGGGAATATTCGCCCCCAAACCTTGCTTTTGATCACTTGCCCGAGGCCCGGAACGGGTGCAGACTGGACTCGTCTTCTTCATCGATGTCGCCTCAGAACCCGCATGCCATCGGCCCTCGCGGCCTTCCGGGTCCCTCGCGGACCGTTCATCCGACACCTGCTTCTGACCTCCCTTCCGCTTCCCGCACGTTTCCGACCTCCGGGTCGGCGGCGTGGCCTTCCACCCACATCGATTTCCTCACCCTTCAAGGCATCCCTACCCCCAAGACCCTGAACCGCTCTTTTTTCCTGCGGCATCCGCCGCCGACTCGACACCGTTTCCGACCAAGCCCTTGTGAAAGGAGGCTTTATGAACCTGACCATCAGCGGCCACCATCTCGAAGTGACACAGGCTCTGCGCGAGTACGTGCTGAACAAGTTGAGCCGGGTGATCCGGCACTTTGACCAGGTTGTGGACATCAATGTCCTGCTGACCGTGGAGAAGCAGAAGGAGAAGGATCGACGCCAACGCGCGGAAGTGACCTTGCACGTGAAGGGGCGGGAAATCTTCTGCGAGCACTCGCACGAGGACCTGTACGCGGCCATCGACGAGCTGATGGACAAGCTGGATCGGCAGGTCTGCCGCCACAAGGACCGTGTGCAGAACCACCACCACGAATCGGCCAAGCGCATGGATCTGAGCGCGGGATGACCGATTCCGGGCTTCCGCCTCGGCATGTGCCGGGCGGTGGCCTCGCCGGGCCTCGGGGATTTCCCGGGGTTCCCTCAGCAAGGCGGCCCATCGGGCCGCCTTTTTGCCGAGAATTGTTGCAATGCAACACCAAGGGCGACGTTTTCACAGGACCGTCGCATCCGTCAGGCCCCCCGCCGCCAGCGGGATTCCTATAATCCTGTCCTCCAACCCTCGAAACTGCGCCCCGCTGGTGCGCAGCGCTGCTCCCCCAGCCCGCCGGTCGTCGTGATCGGCACATGCCCGATGAACCGTCTCGCCGCCATCCTTCCCGCCAGCAACGTGCTGGTCGATGTGGACGCTTCCAGCAAAAAGCGGGTCTTCGAACACGCCGGGCTGCTCTTCGAGAACAACCATTCCATTTCCCGCGCCGCGGTCACGGACAACCTGTTCGCCCGGGAGCGCCTGGGGTCGACCGGACTGGGTCACGGCGTCGCGATCCCGCATGGCCGGATCAAGGGCCTGAAGAATCCGCTGGCCGCGGTGCTGCGCGTGCAGCAGCCGATCGGGTTCGATGCGCCGGACGACGAACCGGTCACGCTGCTGATCTTCCTGCTGGTGCCCGAAGCGGCCACGCAGAGACACCTCGAGATCCTCTCCGAGATCGCCGAGATGCTGTCCGACCGGGAACTGCGTGAGCGCCTCAAGACCGAATCCGAGGCCGCGACGGTGCATCGCCTGATCGCCGACTGGGAGCCGCTGAAGTCGGTCGCCTGAGCGACGACGCAGCCCTTCGCCCCTTCCGCTGCCACGATCACGGCCCGCCGCACTTGAAAGCCACCTCCATCAGCGCAGACCGGTTGTTCGAGGAACACCGCGAGGCCCTGCGTTGGGAATGGATCGCCGGGCACGCGCATCCTGAGCGCCGCTTCGACGAAGCCGCGCTGCGCGACGCACAGTCGGCCGCCGACCTGGTCGGCTACCTGAACTACATCCATCCCTACCGCGTCCAGATCGTGGGCCGACGCGAGGTCGGCTACCTGAGCCAGGCCTCCGGCGACGTGCTGGACCGCCGGATCGCGCGCATCGTCACGCTGGAGCCGCCGGTGATCATCGTCGCCGACGACCAGGTGCCGCCGGACCGCCTGGTCGCCATGTGCGACCGCGCCGAGATCCCGCTGTTCACCACCGCCGAGAGCGCGGGCCACGTCATCGACCTGGTGCGCGCCTACCTCGCGCATGTCTGCGCCAACCGCACCACGCGGCACGGCGTGTTCATGGACATCCTCGGCCTGGGTGTGCTGCTGACCGGCGAGTCCGGCCTGGGCAAGAGCGAACTGGGCCTGGAACTGATCAGCCGCGGCCACGGTCTGGTGGCGGACGACGCGGTGGACTTCTTCCGCATCGCGCAGACGGCGATCGAGGGCCGCTGCCCCGAGCTGCTGATGAACCTGCTCGAAGTCCGCGGCATCGGACTGCTGGACATCAAGGCGATCTTCGGCGAGACGGCGGTGCGCCGGAAGATGCGTCTCAAGCTGATCGTGCATCTGGTCCGCAAGGAAACGATGGAACGGGATTTCGAACGCCTGCCCTACGAGCCCCTGTACGAAGACGTGCTGGGCATGCCGGTGCGCAAGGTCGTGATCGCGGTGGACGCGGGTCGCAACCTGGCCGTGCTGGTCGAGGCCGCGGTGCGCAACACCATCCTGCAACTGCGCGGCATCGACACCTACCGCGAGTTCGTCGAGCGACACCAGCGCGCGATCGAGCAGGGCCTCAACGACACGAATTGAGTGCGTCGATCCGAACCCTCCGGCGATGAAAAAGGGGCTCCATCGGAGCCCCTTCTCATAGATCCCGTTGATCCCGCTGACGCAGCGGATCCGCCGGAGCGACGCCCGTCAGCGCACCCCCTTGTTCGGGCAGTCCTTCTTGACGCAGTTCGCGTACAGCGCGAGCGAATGTTCCTGCAGCTGGAAGCCGCGATCCAACGCGATCGCATGCTGGCGTTCCTCGATCTGGGGATCGTAGAACTCCTCGACGAAACCGCATGTGAGGCACACGAGGTGATCGTGATGATGTCCCTCGTTCAACTCGAACACGGCCTTGCCGGACTCGAAGTGGTTGCGCGACAGCAGGCCTGCCTGCTCGAACTGCGTGAGGACGCGATAGACCGTCGCGAGACCGATGTCCGCGCGCTCGTCGAGCAAAGCTTTGTAAACGTCCTCGGCGGTCATGTGCCGCTGCTGGGTCGTCTGGAAGATCTCGAGGATCTTGATGCGGGGCAAGGTGGCCTTGAGCCCGCTGTTCTTGATTTCGTCTGACCGGTTCATGGGGTTTGCGCCTGCGGAAAAGCGTGGGTGCGAGCCGCTAGAATCGACTGATCATAGCCTTTGCGCCTCGGCCGAGACGTGCCATGTCATTGAATTTCCGTATCCCCCGCATTGCACGTCCGTCCGTTTCCGGCGCCTCCGTGGCCGTCCTCGCCGCCGGCCTGCTGGCGCTGGGCGGCTGCTCGCAGATGCCCACCTTCGACGCGCTCTCCGTGAGCGGCGACAAGGTGCTGGGCCTGGTCACGCCGTACCGCGTCGAGATCGTCCAGGGCAACGTCGTCACCAAGGAGCAGATCGCCGCGATCAAGCCCGGCATGACCCGCCCCCAGGTGCGCGACGTGCTCGGCTCGCCGCTGCTGACCGACGTCTTCCATGAGGCCCGCTGGGACTATGTGTTCACGATCCGTCGCCAGGGCGCCGCGCCGCAGAACCGTCACATCCTGCTGACCTTCGACGGCGACCAGCTGTCCAAGATCGACGCCCCGGACGACCTGCCGACGGAGAAGGAATTCATCGCGTCGATCAACACGCTGAAGCTGTCCGGCAAGGAGCCCAAGCTGGAGCTGACGGAGGAGGAGCGCAAGGCGCTGCCGCCGCCGGTGCGCACGGCCGCGACCGCTGCGCCGGAGCCGATCGGCCCGACGCGCGACTACCCGCCGCTGGAGCCCCGTCGATGAGCCGACTGCGGATCGCGATCACCGGCGCGTCCGGCCGCATGGGCCGGATGCTGGTCGAGGCGGTGCTGGCAGCGGACGATCTCGAACTGGCGGCCGCACTCGACCGCGACGGCAACCCGACGATCGGCCAGGATGCCGGCGCCTTCCTGGGCCAGACGACCGGCGTGGCGATCTCCAGCGACGTCCAGGCCGGCCTGTCCAAGGCCGACGTGCTGATCGACTTCACCCGCCCCGAAGGCACGATGGCGCACCTCGCGCTGTGCGCGGAACTGGGCGTGCGGACCGTCATCGGCACCACCGGCTTCAGCCCCGATGAGAAGGCGAAGATCGGCGAGTTCGCCCAACGCGCCGCCGTCATGATGGCGCCCAACATGAGCGTGGGCGTGAACGTCGTGCTCAAGCTGCTGCAGCAGGCGTCGAAGGCGCTCGCGCAGGGCTACGACATCGAGATCGTCGAGGCCCACCACCGCCACAAGGTCGACGCCCCCAGCGGCACCGCGCTGAAGATGGGCGAAGTCGTGGCCGAGGCGCTCGGCCGCGATCTGAAGACCTGCGCGGTCTACGGCCGCGAAGGCGTCACCGGCGAGCGCGATCCGTCGACGATCGGCTTCGCGACCGTGCGCGGCGGCGACGTGATCGGCGACCACACCGTCATGTACCTGGGCATCGGCGAGCGCATCGAGATCAGCCACAAGGCCTCCAGCCGCGCCACCTTCGCGCAGGGCAGCCTGCGCGCCGCGCGTTTCCTGGGCGAGCGCAAGACCGGCCTGTTCGACATGAACGACGTGCTCGGCATCGCCTGAGCCTGCGGCACTCCCCTGATCGTCGCCCTTTTCAAGACGCCTGCGACGCGATGACCGAACTGATCCACCTCTGGCAAGCGGGCGACGGTGTCGCCCGTTTCGTTTCCCTGCTGCTGCTGGCCATGTCGGTGTGCTGCTGGGTGCTGATCTTCTGGCGCAGCTGGACGCTGGCTCGGGCGCGGACCGATCTCGGCCGCGGGCTGCCGGTGTTCTGGGCGGCGCCCGATCTCGGCCAGGGTCGCGAGCAGCTGAAGGCGCTCGACCGCGGCGCGCTGATGCTGCCGCTGATCGACGCCGCCATGCAGGATGGCGCGCCGGGCACGCTGGCGGCGTCCGCGCAGAAGACCTCGCAATTGACGCGCCGTCTGCGCGATGCGCTGCACGCCGTGTTGAACCGCCTGGGCCGCGGCCAGATCGTGCTGGCGACGATCGGCGCCACCGCCCCCTTCGTCGGCTTGCTCGGCACGGTCTGGGGCATCTACCACGCGCTGATGAGCATGTCCTCGACGGGCAGCTTCAGCCTCGACAAGGTCGCCAGCCCCGTCGGCGAGGCATTGATCATGACCGCCGCCGGCCTGGCCGTCGCGATTCCGGCGGTGCTGGCCTACAACCTGTTCGGCAAATGGGTCGCCGCCTGCGAGGCCGAACTTGAAGGCTTCGCGCACGACCTGCGCGAACTGCTCGGCGCCGCCTGAGCGCCCGAGCCCCTCAACCGCCCGGCCCCGCACGCGATGAAGTTCGGCCGCCTCGAACGCCGTGAAACGCCCAAGCCCATGGGCGAGATCAACATGACGCCGCTGATCGACGTCATGCTGGTGCTCCTGGTGATCTTCATCATCGCGGCACCGCTGATGGGCAGCGCGCTCAAGCTGGACCTGCCCAAGAGCGATGCGGCCTCGCCCGCGCCGGGGGCCAGCTTCATCGCGCTGGCCGTCACGCCCGAAGGCGAGTACCTGCTGGGCGAGGACAAGCTGGACGCCAAGGCCCTGCGGGAACAACTCGCGCAACTGTCGCAGCGCCAGCCCGATGCCGAACTGCGCCTGAGCGCCGACCAGTCCGTGCCCTACGGCAAGGTCGCGCAGCTGATCGGCTGGGCGCAGAAGGCGGGGCTGAACCGGATCGCGTTCGTCGCCGAAGCCGGCGAAACCGACGAGACCGGCAAGACCGGCGAAAAGTCCGACGGCTCAGCGCCTGACAGAGGCGCCGCGACACCCCCGAAGCGCTGATCGCTCCCCCGCAAGGTGGCCCTCCCACAGAGGATGGGACGGTCGCGCGCGGCCTCCTACAATCGACGGCTACGTTGCCCGAGCCACCATGAACGAGAAATACGCCCCCTCCGAGGTCGAACAGGCCGCCCGCGATCACTGGAACGCCCGCGACGCCTACCGCGTCGTCGAGGACGCGTCCAAGCCGAAGTTCTACGCCTGCTCCATGCTGCCCTACCCGAGCGGCAAGCTGCACATGGGCCATGTCCGCAACTACACGATCAACGACATGTTGACGCGACAGCTGCGCATGAAGGGCTACAACGTGCTGATGCCGATGGGCTGGGACGCCTTCGGCCTGCCCGCGGAGAACGCGGCGATGAAGAACAAGGTGCCGCCGGCCGCCTGGACCTACGACAACATCGCGTACATGAAGTCGCAGATGCAGGCGATGGGTCTGGCGATCGACTGGTCGCGCGAGATCGCCACCTGCAAGCCCGACTACTACCGCTGGAACCAGTGGCTGTTCCTGAAGATGCTGGAAGCCGGCATCGCCGAGCGCCGCACGCAGGTCGTGAACTGGGACCCGATCGACCAGACCGTGCTGGCCAACGAGCAGGTCATCGACGGCAAGGGCTGGCGCTCCGGCGCGACGATCGAGAAGCGCGAAATCCCCGGCTACTACCTGAAGATCACCGACTATGCCGAGGAGCTGCTGGCCGCGGTGGCCGATCCGTCGGACGCGAACTACCTGTCGGGCTGGCCGGAGCGCGTGCGCCTGATGCAGGAGAACTGGATCGGCAAGAGCGAGGGCGTGCGTTTCGCCTTCCCGCATGCGATCGGCGGAGAGGACGGCCAGCCCATCCAGGGCGGCCTGCTCTACGTCTTCACGACGCGCGCCGACACCATCATGGGCGTGACCTTCTGCGCCGTCGCGCCGGAGCACCCGCTGGCCGCACACGCCGCGAAGACCAACCCCGCGCTGGCCGCGTTCATCGAGGAATGCCAGCAGGGCGGCACCACCGAGGCCGAGCTGGCCACGCAGGACAAGAAGGGCCTGGCGACCGGCCTTTTCGTCACGCATCCGTTGACCGGCGAGCAGGTCGAGGTCTGGGTCGGCAACTACGTGCTGATGAGCTACGGCGACGGCGCCGTGATGGGCGTGCCGGCGCATGACGAGCGCGACTTCGCCTTCGCGAAGAAGTACGGCATCGCGATCAAGCAGGTCGTGGCGGTGGGCGACGAGGCCTACTCGACCGACGCCTGGGCCGAGTGGTACGGCGACAAGCAGCGCGGCCTGTGCATCAACTCGGGCGTGCTGGACGGCCTGACGCACAAGCAGGCGGTGGACAAGGTGGCCGAGCTGGTCGGCGGCAAGGGCCTGGGCGAGAAGAAGACGACCTGGCGACTGCGCGACTGGGGCGTCAGCCGCCAGCGCTACTGGGGTACGCCGATCCCCATCATCCATTGCGCGACCTGCGGCGCGGTGCCGGTGCCCGAGAAGGACCTGCCCGTCGTGCTGCCCGAGGACTGCATCCCGGACGGCAGCGGCAACCCGCTGAACAAGCGCTCGGACTTCCTGGACTGCAGCTGCCCGAAGTGCGGCGCCGCGGCCAAGCGCGAGACGGACACGATGGACACCTTCGTGGACAGCTCGTGGTACTTCATGCGTTATTGCGACGCGACCAATCCCGAGAAGATGGTCGCCGCCGGCACCGACTACTGGATGCCGATGGACCAGTACATCGGCGGCATCGAGCACGCGATCCTGCATCTGCTGTACGCGCGTTTCTGGACCAAGGTCATGCGCGACCTGAAGCTGATCAGCTTCAGCGAACCCTTCACCAACCTGCTGACGCAGGGCATGGTGTTGAAGGGAGCGTTCTCGCGCAAGCCGGAAGACGCCGGCAAGAACTACTACTGGGAACACGAGGTCGACGTCATCCGCAATGAGCACGGGCAGCCCACAGGCGGCACGCTGAAGGCCGACGGCCTGCCGCTCGAGTACGAGATGACGACGATGTCGAAGTCGAAGAACAACGGCGTCGACCCGCAGGCCCTGATCGACCAGTACGGCGCCGACACCGCGCGCCTGTTCGTGATGTTCGCGTCGCCGCCGGAGCAGACGCTGGAGTGGAACGACGCCGGTGTCGAAGGCGCGCACCGCTTCCTGAAGCGCGTGTGGGGCTTCGGCACCAGGCATGCCGACGCCATCAAGGCGGGCGGCGCCGACTTCGCCGCGCTGAGCGACGACGGCAAGGCGCTGCGCCGTGAGGTCCACCTGGTGCTGAAGCAGGTCTCGTACGACTACGAGCGCATGCAGTACAACACGGTGGTTTCCGGCGCGATGAAGCTGCTGAACGCGCTGGAAGGCTTCAAGGCCGACGGTCAGTCGGCCGCGGTCCGCGAAGGCTTCTCGGTGCTGCTGCGCGTGATCTATCCGGCCTGCCCGCACATCGCGCATGCGCTGTGGACGGAACTCGGCTTCGCCGCCGAACTGGGCGAGCTGCTGGACGCGGCCTGGCCGCAGGTCGACGAATCGGCGCTCGTGCAGGACCAGATCGAGCTGATGCTGCAGGTCAACGGCAAGCTGCGCGGTGCGATCAAGGTCGCGGCCTCGGCGGACAAGGCGGCGATCGAGGCGATCGCGCTGGCCAGCCCGGACTTCGAGAAGTTCGCGGAAGGCAAGGCGCCGAAGAAGGTCGTCATCGTGCCGGGTCGTCTCGTCAACGTGGTGGTCTGAGCATGAAGCGCCGTGATCTGCTGTCGTTCGCTTCCCGGGGCGCATTGGGCGCCCTGGGCTCTGTCGGCGCCGCCGGCCTGCTGTCGGCTTGCGGCTTCGAGCTGCGCAAGGAACCGGTCTATCACTTCAAGACGCTGGCGCTGACCGGCTTCATCCCCCATTCGCCGCTGGCGCAGGAACTGCGCCGTCAGGTGCAGCGCAGCACCGTGCGGCTCGTCGAAGATCCCAACCGCGCCGACGTCATCATCGACGCCGAACGCGAGATCCGCGACAAGACCTCGGTGGCGACGACCGCCGCGGGTCAGATCACGGAATGGCAACTGCGACTCTCGCTGGATTACTCGCTCCGCTCCCCGGGCGGCGACATCCTGCTGCCGCGCACCGAGCTGCGACTCACACGCGACATGAACTACAGCGAAAGCGCGGCGCTGGCCAAGGAGCAGGAAGAACTGGCGCTGCAGAAGGCCATGCAGGTGGAGGCCGTCGGCCTGCTGATGCGCCGGCTGGCGGCAGTGCACCTGACCAACTGACCCACGGACCCCGGACGGACCGCGCATGCAGATCAAGGGCGACGCACTCGCCGGCCATTTGGCGAAGGGGCTCAAGCCGGTGTACGTCGTGCACGGCGACGAACCCCTGCTCGCGCAGGAGGCCGCCGACACGCTGCGCGCCGAGGCGCGCACGCAGGGCTACAACGAACGGCAGGTCTTCATCGTCAGCGGCGCGCATTTCGACTGGGCATCGGTGATCGCGGCGTCGCAGGCCATGAGCCTGTTCGCCGACAAGCAGCTGATCGAGATCCGCATCCCCGGCGGCAAGCCCGGCAAGGACGGTTCGGACGCCTTGCAGCGTTATATCGACGGCCTGCCGCCCGACGTGCTGACGCTGGTGACCCTGCCCCGCCTGGACAAGACCCAGCTGAGCAGCGCCTGGTTCACGGCGCTGGACAGCGCCGGCGTGTCGGTGAAGGTCGACCCGGTCGAACGTCGCGAACTGCCCGCCTGGATCGCCCGGCGCCTGCAGCAGCAGGGGCAGCCGGTGACGGCAGGTCCCGACGGCCAGCGGGCGCTGGAGTTCTTCGCGGACCGCGTCGAGGGCAACCTGCTGGCCGCGCATCAGGAACTGCAGAAACTCGCGCTGTTGCATCCGAAGGGTGAGCTCAGCCTGCAGCACATCGAAGCGGCCGTGCTGGACGTGGCCCGATTCGACGTCTTCAAGCTCAGCGACGCCTTGCTGAGCGGCAAGGTCGGCCGCGTGCTGCGCATGCTCGACGGCCTGAAGGCCGAGGGCGAGGCCGCGGTGCTGGTGCACTGGACGATGGCCGAGGACATCCGCGGCCTCAAACGCGTCCATGACGCGGTGGCCGCCGGCAAGCCGCTGCCGATGGCTCTGCGGGAGTCCCGCATCTGGGGACCGAAGGAGCGCCTCTTCGAACGCATCGTGCCGCAGCTGCACGGCGCCGCGCTGACGCGCCTCGTCGTCGCCGCGCAGATCTGCGACGGCATCGTCAAGGGCTTGCGCCATCCGGAATGGCCCACGGACCCCTGGGAAGCGCTGAGCCGATTGGCCCTCCTCCTGGAGCAAGCCCTGCGCCCGCCAGCCCAGAAAACCCGCTATGGTTGACGCTTGTCGTGCATCTGGCGTCGATGATGAGCCCCTTCCGTCCCGCTCCCCTGCTGATGGCCGCCGCGACCTGGGCCATGGCGCTGTCGAGCATCACGGCCGGCAGCGCCGCCCTGGCCGCTGATTGGACGATCCAGGTCCGTGACGCAGGCGGCACGCCGGTGCCGAACGCGGCCGTCGCCGTCGAGCTGAAGGGCCAGCCGGCCAGGCCGGTGGCCGGCGTCACGGCGCAGATGGCCCAGCGCGAGCGTCAGTTCCAGCCACAGCTGCTGGTGGTGCAGACCGGCACCGCGGTGAACTTCCCCAACTTCGACACCGTCCGGCACCACGTCTATTCGTTCTCGCCGACGAAGAAGTTCGAGCTCAAGCTGTATTCGGGCACGCCGTCGGAGCCGGTGGTCTTCGACAAGCCGGGCGTGGCACAGTTGGGCTGCAACATCCATGACCGGATGAGCGCCCACATCGTGGTCGTCGACACGCCCGTCTTCGGCGTCACCGATGCCAAGGGCGAGGTCAAGCTGAACCTGCCACCCGGCGATCACCGCCTGCGCCTGTGGGCGACGCGACTGGGCAACGCCGCGCCGACCGCGCAGCCGCTGACGGTGGGCGCCGGAGCGGCGTCTGTGCTGAAGGTCGACCTGAAGGACTGACGCCGCGATGCGATGGCCGGACTTCCTCAACCTGCGGCGGCTGGAAGGGCGCATCGTCGCGTTGTTCCTGGCGCTGCTGCTGGTGGTGCAACTGCTCAACCTCGCGCTGATCGACCAGGGCATCGATCGCAACGCCCGTGCCCAGGTGACCGAGGAACTTGAGGCCGGCGAGCGCATCCTGGTCCAGCTCATCGACGAGGACAACCAGCAGCGCGGCCTGGTGGCCGATCTGCTGCAGTCGGACTACGGCCTGCGCCAGCTGGTGGCGGCCGGCATCCAGGGGGAAGAACTGCGCGCGATGCTGCAGGACGTCTTCACCAATCTGAGCGAACGCGGCGACGCCGCGTTCATCGGCTACGCGGACGACGCCTTCAGGCTGGTCACCGCGACCGATGCCATCGCGGCGAAGGTGACGCCGCTGCTCCGCGGCGTCACGCGCGAGCAGCAGGGCCGCACGCAGAGCCAGTTGCTGCTGCTGGACGGCAAGGCCTACCAGGTCGTGGTCGCGCGGATGCGCGCGGCGGGCCTGGGCGGCTGGATCTTCACCGGCTTCGAGATGAAGAGCGACCAGTTGCAGGAGCTCAAGCGCATCGTGCGCATCCAGGGTGTGCTGCTGGCGCAGTCCGAGACGGGGCAGTGGCAGGTCCTGGCCTCGGTGCTCGACCCGGCGGCGACGGCGCGCGCGGTGCAGACGCTGCCGACGCTGGCCGCGTCCGATCGCGAGGTGCGGACCTTCCACATCCCGCTGGACGACGAACTGTTCCAGGCCCGCCTGCAGCCGCTCGCGCACGGCGGCGATATCGACAAGTCGGTGGCCGTGCTGCTCTTGCGCTCGGTGGACGAGGCACTGGCCCCCTACCGGCGGCTGCAATGGATGCTGCTGGGACTGAGCGGCGTCGGCGTGCTGCTGTTCGCCGTCGGCGCCGTGCTGACGGCGCGACGCATCAGCGGCCCGGTGAAGGCCCTGGCCGGCGCGGCGCACCGGCTCGGCCAGGGCGACTATGCCCAACCCGTCCAGCGCCCCTCGCGCGACGAGATCGGCGATCTGGCCGAAGCCTTCGAGGCGATGCGCCAGGGCATCCGCGCGCGCGAGGAAGAGGTGAACCGGCTCGCGTTCTGGGATCCGTTGACGGACCTGCCGAACCGGGAGCAGTTCCATCAGGCCCTGGCGAAACGGATGACGGAGAGCGACGCGCGCTTCTCGCTGCTGATGCTGAACCTGGACCGCTTCAAGCATGTCAACGACGTGCTGGGACGTCCGTTCGGCGATCGCCTGCTGCGTGCGGTGGCCGACCGGCTGCAGCACCTGCTGAAGAACGAGGCGGGCCTGATCGCGCGGGTGGGCGGGGACGAGTTCCTGCTGATGCTCGACGGCGCCGGCGCGACGCTGGCCGAATCGATCTGCAAACGCATCCAGCGCGACTTCGAGCGGGCGCTGAGCATCGACGACCAGACGGTGGACCTGTCGGCAGGGATGGGCGTGGCGCTGTATCCGCAGCATGGGCGTGATCCGATGCTGCTGCTGGCGCGCGCGGAACTTGCGATGCACGCCGCCAAGCGCGGCCAGAGCGGCTGCGAGGTCTACGCGCCCAGCATGGACGCGGCAAGCCAGGAATCGCTGTCGCTGCTGAGTGAATTGCGGCACGCGATCGACGCCGGCGAGCTGAGACTGTTCCTGCAGCCGAAGGTGGACCTGCACGGTCAGAAGATCTCCGGCGCGGAGGCGCTGGTGCGCTGGCAGCATCCGACGCGCGGACTGGTGCCGCCGATGGAGTTCATTCCCTTCGCGGAGCAGACGGGGTTCATCCGCCAGATCACCGCGTGGGTGCTGCATGCGTCGGCGCAGGCCTGGATGGGCTTGCAGCGGGAAGGCCTGGCACTGCCCATCAGCGTGAACCTGTCGACGCGCGATCTGATGGACCAGGATCTGCCGATCAAGGTGGCAGACCTGGTGGCGGGCGTGCCGCCGCCGGCGCTGTGCCTGGAGATCACCGAGTCCGCGATCATGGACGACCCGCAACGCGCGCTGCAGACGCTGGAGCAGTTGCACGCGCTCGGGTTCAAGCTGTCGATCGATGACTTCGGCACCGGGTACTCGTCGCTGGCGTATCTGAAGCAACTGTCGGTGGATGAACTGAAGATCGATCGCAGCTTCGTGATGAACATGGAGCGCGACATCGACGACGCGAAGATCGTCCGCTCGACGATCGAGCTGGCGCACAACCTGGGGCTGACGGTGGTCGCCGAAGGACTGGAAACGGCCAAGCAATGGACGCTGCTGCAGACGCTGGGCTGCGACCAGGGCCAGGGCTACTTCCTGTCACGGCCGATGCCGGCGGAGCAATTCACGGACTGGCTCCGCGACTGGCAGCCGCCCGACCTCAACGATGCGCAAGCGAACACCATCCTGGCCGGGCTGTGAGGGACAGGTCTTGTCTGCCTTGAACGCGGGGCTCGGTTGATTCACTCACTCGTGCGACTCAGTCCCTCACAGTTGCTCCCGCTGAATGGGGATGCGATCTCCCTCTCTGAAGCGATTTCCTTTTGCAGGACCTACCGAGAGGATTCACGCAGATCTGGGACCCGAACTGGAGGCTACACGGCATATATCGCGCGCGACGATCGCAGGCGTGCGATCTCGTTCGCGGCGGAGTTGAGCACCAAGGTCCTCCGACTGAGCACCATGGCAGAGTCCACCGAATCCTTCATTCGGCTCGCGACATCGAAGCCATCTTTCGCCGCTGAGTTTGCCGGATCGTCAATGACGATCAGGAATCTCTATCCTCCAAGGCATCACACAACGCCCCCAGGCCCGCACGAACCGTCTGGGCGCGCACGGCATGCCGGTCGCCCGTGAAGTGCTCCTTCCACACCCGCACGCGTTGGCGGCCGTGCACCAACGCGAGCCACACTGTTCCGACCGGCTTGTTCTCGGTGCCGCCGCCCGGGCCGGCCACGCCGGTCACCGCGATCGCCCAATCGATCGGCGCATGCGACGCCAGACCGCGTGCCATCTGCTCGGCGACCTCGCCGCTCACCGCGCCGTGCAATCCGATCAGCGCCGCCGGCACGCCGAGCAGCTCCGTCTTCGCCTCGTTGCTGTAGCTCACCACGCCGCGCTCGAACCACTGGCTCGAGCCCGCCAGGCTCGTGCACGCCGCCGCGATCAGGCCGCCGGTGCAGGACTCCGCGGTGCCCATGCGCTCCTTGCGCTGGATCAGCGCCAGGGCGATGCGTTCGATCAGTTCGGATTCGTCGGGAAACAGCATGGGGATCTCCTCAATGCAGCAGCGCCCTCGCGCCGGCCAACACCACAAGCGTACATGCTGCCGCCACCAGATCGTCGAACAGGATGCCGAAGCCCTGCCACACCGTCACCGGTTGGCCGGGCTCGATCTTGAACAGCGCATCGGCCCAGCGCACCGGGCCCGGCTTCGCCGCATCGAAGAAGCGGAACACGCCGAACGCTGCCAGCTGCCACCAGAACCCCGCCGGCATGATCAGCCACAGCACGATCCAGATCGCGACGATCTCGTCCCACACGACCGAGCCGGGATCGCAGGTCTTCAGGTTCCCCGCCGTGACCGTCGACGCCCACCAGCCGATCAGGATGCTCGCCGCGATCACCACGCCCCACATCGCCGGCGTCAGCCACAGGTTCAGGACCGCGAACGCGGCCCAGCCCCAGAGCGTGCCCACCGTGCCCGGCGCCCTCGGCGCCAGCCCGCTGCCGAAGCCCATCGCGATCCAGTGCGCGGGATGCCTCGCCATGAAGCCGAAAGTCGGACGAACCGCGCTCATGATCTGAAATGGTCAAAGCTCTGCAGCGGGTCCTGCAGCGGACGCCCGGCGCCGTCGACGACGCGCAGACCGGGTTGTTCATCGATGCCGCCGACGCGGTACACCGGCGTGCCGGAGCGCCGTCCCGCGTCGAGCACGCGCTCGCGCGCCTCGGCCGGCGCGGTGAAGACGAGTTCGTAGTCGTCACCGCCGCTCAGCAGGCACAGCTGCTGGATGTCTTCGGGCATCGCGCCCAGCACGCCCGAGCGCGGCAGGTCTGCCAATCGCAAGGTCGCGCCGACGTTGGAACGCTTCAGCACATGACCGATGTCGCCGGCCAGGCCGTCGGACACGTCCGCCGCGCTCGTCGCGACACCGCGCAGCGCGCGTCCGAGCGCCACGCGCGGCTCGGGCATTTCCATCCGCAGACGGGCCTCGTCGAACTGCGCCGCGCTCAGCGACAGCGTGCCGCGGAACACCTCCAGCGCCAGCCGCGCATCGCCGAGCGTGCCGCTGACCCAGACGTCGTCGCCCGGCCTCGCGCCCGAGCGGAGCAGCGCTTGACCGGACGGCACCTCGCCCATCGCGGTGATGTTGATGTTGAGCGGCCCAGCCGTCGTGTCGCCGCCGGCGAGCACGATCCGATGCGCATCGGCGAGTTCGAAAAGCCCCTGCGAGAAACCTGCCAGGAAGGCCTCGTCCACGCGCGGCAGCGCCAGCGAGAGGAAGAAGGCCTTGGGCGTTGCGCCGCACGCGGCGAGGTCGCTGAGGTTCACGGCCAGCGCCTTGTGGCCGAGCCGCCGCGGCGACACCGTCGACAGGAAATGCCGGCCTTCGACCAGCATGTCCGCCGTCACCAGCCATTGGTGGCCGGCCGACGGCGTCAAGATCGCGCAGTCGTCGCCGATGCCCAGCGTCACCGCGCCGCCTTCGGTCCGGCCGGCGCGCCCCGCGCGGCCGAAGAAGCGGTCGATCAGGTCAAACTCGCCCAGTACAGAAAATTCACCCATGGGCGGCATTGTCGCCGCGCAGGAGGTTGGACAGTTCGACCGCGGACTTCACATCCATCTTCTCGAACACGCGTGCCCGATGCACTTCCACCGTGCGCACGCTGATGTTGAGCTGGTCCGCGATCAGCTTGTTGGGCAGGCCCTGGACGACGAGCTGCATCACCTCGCGCTCCCGTTCGGTGAGATCGCCGACGCGATGCCCCAGCGCCGACTTCGCGTCGCGCGCGGCGATCGCCTCGGCGCTCTGCGCGAGCGCGTGCTCCACCCGGTCCACCAAAGCGTTGTCGGAGAACGGCTTCTCGACGAAGTCGTAAGCCCCCTGCTTCACCGCCGCGACCGCCGTCGGCACGTCACCGTGACCGGTCAGGAAGATCACCGGCAAGGTCTCCAGCAGACCGCGCTCGATGAGCCGCTCGAACAGCGCCAGGCCGCTCATCCCGGGCATCCGGACGTCCAGCAGCAGGCAGCTGGGCGCCGACGGCCAGTCGCGCCCGCTGCGCGGCAGGCCGTCCAGCATGGATTCGAAGGCCTCGGCGCTGCCGAAGCCCTCGGACAGCAGGCGCCGCGAGCGCAGCAGCCAGGCCAGCGCGTCGCGCACCACTTCCTCATCGTCGACGAGGTAGACCATCGGCAAGGACTGCGGCTTCATGCGGAGGACTCTCCAGATCCAATGATGGGGAACCGGTCGACCCCGGACTTCGGTGCCGATCCAGGCGCATCCTCGCACGGCAGGCTGAAGCGGAACTCGGTCCCGGTCGGCGACGCGGGCGCGACGCGGCTTTCGAAATCCATCGCGCCGCCGTGCTGCTCCACGACCGTGCGGCACAGGCTCAGGCCCAGGCCCATGCCCTCGGTGCGGGTCGTGAAGAACGGCGTGAACAGCTGGCGCGCCACTTCCTGGGGAATGCCGGGCCCGCGGTCGATCACCGCGAAGCTCAGCCAGCGCGGCTGCAGCCGTTTCACCTGGATGACCAGCGACCGGTCGGCCAGCGGCGTCGGTCCGTCCATCGCCTGGATCGCATTGCGGGTCAGATTCAGCAGCACCTGCTCGACCATGGTCCGGTCGCAGCGCACGCGCGGCAGGCCCTTGGCCAGGTCCATCTCGATGCGCGCGCCGCTCTTGCGCGCCTGCAGCCGGATCAGCGGCAGCACCGCCTCCAGCAGCTGCTCGACGTTGACCCACTCCCGGGCCGCCTCGCGGCGCCGGACGAAGTCGTGCACGCTCTTGATCACGCGGCCGGCGCGCTCGGCCTGCTCGGCGATGCGGGTCACGGCCTGGCGCACCATCGCCGGCGTCTGCGGATCGTCGGCCTCGCGCACCATCAGGTTGATGGAGGCCGTTGCGTAGCTCGCGATCGCCGCCAGCGGCTGGTTCAGTTCGTGGCTCAGCAGCGAGGCCATCTCCCCCACCGTCGCCAGCCGCGCCGTTGCCTGCAGCCGGTCCGACTGCTGGCGCGACAGTTCCTCGACCTTGCGCTGCGCGCTCAGGTCCAGCACCGCGCTCATCCAGCCGGTCTGCTGGCCTTCGGCGTTCAGCAGCGGCGCCTCGTAGATCATCACCGGGAAACGCTCCCCGCTGCTGCGCGCAAAGACCGTCTCGAAGCCTTCGCGCGGCGGCAGGCCGGCCTCCCAGCGCGCCTCGCGGTCGTGGTGGCGCCGCCAGTACTCGTCGGTGAACTCGGGCGGCCAGTAGGGCGGCGCGTGCGGCGGCCGGCCCGTGCCGACCACTTCCTCGGCGGGATAACCGACCATCGCGCAGAACGCCGGGTTCACGTAGCTGATGTTGCCGTCCAGGTCGCGCGCGCGCAGCCCGGTGATCAGCGAGTTCTCCATCGCCTGCCGGAACGCGAGCGACTCCGCCAGCGCGTGCTCCGCCTGCGCGCGCTTGCGGGTGTCGCGTGCCAGGATGATGACCAGCGCGAACAGCGCCATCGACAGGCCGAGCACCAGCGCCGTCGCCAGGTTCGGGATCAGCTGCGGCCGGCCGGTGGCGTTGTCGACACGCAGCTGCAGGCTCAGGCCCGGCAGGTCGAGCAGGCGCTCCGACAGGTAGAAGCCGGTGCCGCGCGTCAGGCCGGTGCGCGCCAGCCGCGTCCCGTCGCCTTCGACGAAGGACATCTCGAAACGCCGTGCCTGGTCCTGCGAGACCGACTCCTCCAGCAAGGGTCGCAGGCCCATGGTCGCGACCACATACGAGCGCGGCTCGCCGGCGCGCACGCGCGGCAGGCAGAGGTCGGCGACCTCCATGCCGTCGCCGCCGGAACCCGGCACGAAGTAGGAGCGCGAGAACAGCGGCGTGCCCTGTCTCAGCGCGGCGATGCAGGCGAGTTCGGTCTCGATCTGGAGCTGCTCGCGCGCGAGGATGGAGAACAGCGGCGGCGCATACGGCGTGTCGACGGCGCGGCGCACCTGGCGCTCCGAGTCGCGCAGCTCGATGCGCAGCAGCACGCGCGTCTGGCGCAACTGCGCGGCCGCGTTGCCGCGCCAGTCGTCGTCCTCGGCCCACATCAGGCCCTGCAGCCCCTGCAGGTCGCGGCCGATCAACTGCTTGGCGCGCGCGGTCACCTCGGCGGCGGCGAGATCCGACGCCTCCTGCGCGCGGGCCGCCTCATGGCTCAAGGTCAGCGACAGCAGCAGCGTCTGTGCGATCAGCAGCAACGCGACCAGCGTTCCCCACAGCAGCGCACGGCGCCAGCGCCGCGGTCGGGCGCCCGGCGCCATCGGGGGGAAGGGAGCGGCGGGCCGCATGATGGTCGGAGCAGGCAAGCGGAAGTCGGGGGGCGCGTGCGGGGCACGCAGTATGGCGCCCCGCGGGCGGGTGGCGATGCGCAGTTTCGCGTATGTGCCTGCGCCCCTTCCGACATGCAGCATACGCATAGTCCGCACTGCCGCCGACGGGGCGGACTCCTACAATCCTCGACCCGGCCCACGACGGCGGACCGGTTTCAACCAGAAGAGTCCCCCATGTCCACGTCCGAAGAAAAACGTGCGCAGCTGCGCCAGGCCGCTCTCGAGTACCACGAGTTCCCGACCCCCGGGAAGATCGCCATCGCGGCCACCAAGCAGCTGATCAACCAGCGTGACCTGGCCCTGGCGTATTCGCCGGGCGTGGCCGCCGCCTGCGAGGAGATCGTCGCGGATCCCGCCAACGCGTTCCGCTACACCTCGCGCGGCAACCTGGTCGCGGTGATCTCCAACGGCACCGCCGTGCTGGGCCTGGGCGACATCGGCCCGCTGGCCTCCAAGCCGGTGATGGAGGGCAAGGGCGTCCTGTTCAAGAAATTCGCCGGCATCGACGTCTTCGACCTCGAGATCGACGAGAAGCACGACCTCGACAAGCTGGTCGACGTGATCGCCGCGCTGGAGCCCACCTTCGGCGGCATCA
This sequence comes from Mitsuaria sp. CC2, assembly GCF_048957715.1. Classification (NCBI taxonomy): domain Bacteria; kingdom Pseudomonadati; phylum Pseudomonadota; class Betaproteobacteria; order Burkholderiales; family Sphaerotilaceae; genus Roseateles; species Mitsuaria sp. CC2. The sequence continues at coordinate 22,421 of NZ_JARVXN010000031.1, forward strand.
ACCTCGAGGACATCAAGGCGCCGGACTGCTTCTACGTCGAGCGCGAGCTGCGCAAGCGGATGAAGATCCCCGTCTTCCACGACGACCAGCACGGCACCGCCATCGTGGTCGCGGCCGGACTGCTCAACGGGCTGAAGGTCGCGGGCAAGGACATCGCCTCGGTGAAGCTGGTGACTTCCGGCGCCGGCGCCGCCGCCCTCGCCTGCCTGAACCTGCTGGTCAAGCTGGGCCTGCCGCGCAAGAACATCTGGGTGACCGACCTGGCCGGCGTGGTCTACGAAGGCCGCACCGAACTGATGGACCCGGACAAGGCGATCTACGCCCAGCCGACCGAGCAGCGCAGCCTGCGCGACGTGATCGCCGGCGCCGACATCTTCCTGGGCCTGTCGGCCGGCGGCGTGCTCAAGCAGGACATGGTGGCGACGATGGCCGCCCGTCCGATCATCTTCGCGCTGGCCAATCCGAATCCGGAGATCCAGCCGGAGGACGTCCACGCGATCCGCGGCGACGCGCTCATGGCCACGGGCCGGACGGACTATCCGAACCAGGTCAACAACGTCCTGTGCTTCCCGTACATCTTCCGCGGCGCCCTGGACTGCGGCGCGACGACGATCAACGACGAGATGGAGATCGCCGCCGTCCACGCGATCGCCGAGCTCGCCCAGGCGGAGCAGAGCGAGGTCGTGGCCGCCGCCTACGCCGGCGCGAACCTGAGCTTCGGCCCTGAATACCTGATCCCCAAGCCGTTCGATCCGCGCCTGATGATGAAGATCGCCCCGGCGGTCGCGCTGGCGGCGGAGGCCTCAGGCGTGGCGCTGCGTCCGATCGCCGACATGCCGGCCTACCTGGAAAAACTGCAGAGCTTCGTCTACGCCTCCGGCACGACGATGAAGCCGATCTTCCAGATCGCGAAGAAGGCCAAGCACAAGCGCGTGGCGTACGCGGAGGGCGAAGAGGAACGGGTGCTGCGCGCGGTGCAGGTCGTCGTCGACGAGGGCATCGCCCGCCCGACGCTGATCGGCCGTCCCGAGGTCATCGCCCAGCGCTGCGAGCGCTTCGGCCTGCGCCTGCAGGAGGGTCGCGACTACGAGGTGGTGAACACCGAGTTCGACCAGCGCTACCGCGACTATTGGCAGACCTACCTGGCGATGACCGAGCGCAAGGGCGTGACGCAACAGCTCGCCAAGATCGAGATGCGCCGCCGCCTGACGCTGATCGGCGCCATGATGCTGCACAAGGGCGAGGTGGACGGGATGCTCTGCGGCACCTGGAGCAACACCGCGATGCACCTGCAGTACATCGACCAGGTCATCGGCAAGCGGCCCGGCGTGAAGACCTTCGCGTGCATGAACGGCCTGATCCTGCCGGGTCGCCAGGTCATGCTGGTCGACACCCACGTCAACTACGACCCGACCGCCGAGCAGCTCGCCGAGATCACGCAGATGGCGGCCGAGGAAATGATGCGTTTCGGCCTGCGTCCGAAGGCGGCGCTGCTGTCGCACAGCAATTTCGGATCGAGCAACTGCCCGTCCGCGGTCAAGATGCGTGAGGCGCTGGCCCTGATCAAGGAACAGGCGCCCTGGCTGGAAGCGGACGGCGAGATGCACGGCGACGCCGCGCTGGACCCCCATTACCGCGAGCAGTTGGTCTCCAACAGCTCGCTGACGGGCGAGGCCAACCTGCTGGTCATGCCGAACATCGACGCCGCCAACATCAGCTACAACCTGCTGAAGACGGCGGCCGGCGGCGGCATCGCGATCGGGCCGGTGCTGCTCGGCGCGGCCAAGCCGGTGCACGTGCTGACGCCATCGGCCACGGTGCGTCGCATCGTGAACATGACGGCGCTGACCGTCGCGGACGCGAACGCCGCCCGCTGACCGGCCTCGTCGGAGGACCGAAGAATATTCGGTTCAGGACCTTCCGAGCCCCTCCGAAGAAGGGCCGGAAGGCCCTTAAACCCGACCTGCGCCCCGGCCTATAGAAAAAGTTTGTAGCGGCTCACCAGTGAATTTCTGTGGGATGACGGCCATGATCCGCAGAGCCCCCGGCGTATGTGTGCGCACGCTCACAATGCCGCTTTTTAGGGCATTCTGGTCCCCCCTGGCTTGAGCATTCGGGCCCGTTTCTGTACCATCTCGGTTTCAGAGTTCAGGGTTAACCCTCTCTGACCACCCCCACGCCACCGACGATTGCAGGCTCCCCAGCGGGTTCTGTCCGGGGCGGCGGGCACGGTTGGACATGAACTCGGAACCCCATCTAGGAGGAACGCGACAATGCTTTTGCAGACAGTCCGTCCCAACATCGTGCAGGCGATCAGAGCCTACCGGGTCGAGGACTTGATGCAGGCCGCGCAGGACGCCGGCCAACACTTCCTGTACGCCGACCTGTCTCCAGCGGAGACCAAACAGGACGTGCTGGAATTGATTGCCAGCAATTTCCTGTTCCCGGCCCACTTCGGCAAGAACATGGAAGCGCTGTACGACTGCATGACCAACCTGGTCAACAAGTCGGGCACGCAACCGGGTTTCGTCGTGGTGCTGGACCAGTTGCCGGACCATGCGAAATTCGATCGTGAGGCGCGCGAGCAGTTGCTCGACGTCTTCCGCGAGGCGGCCGATTTCTGGGCCGAGCGGAAGGTCTCATTCCGGTGTTTCTATTCTTTTCAGTAGCCCGCTCTCAGGAACAAGGTTCCTGGGAGCGGGCGACCGAAGTGGCCCCCGAGGCGAAGCCGGTGCTCAAGAGCACCAAGGCGAATCCGAATCCGAACTTCGGCATGAACATGCCGATGATGTGCAGCGCCTTCGACACGTCCATGTGGCTCAGCGCCGCGTGATCCGTTGACGAACGACTGAACCTTCGGGTCCGATGCAAAAGGCCTTCCGGCGACGGAAGGCCTTTTTGTTTGGCTCAGCCCTGGACCGCCAACGCCAGCGCGACGAATTCGTCGACCGGCACTTCCTCGGCGCGACGCTGCAGATCGAATTCGCCCTGGAAGCCGCGGGCGTCCAGCCATTTGCCGAGCGAATGCCGCAGCAGCTTGCGACGCTGCGAGAACGCCGATGCGACCAGCTCGCTCAGCAGCGCCTCGTCGATCCTGGCGGGCGCCGACAGCGGCACCATGCGCACGATCGCCGAATCCACCCGCGGTGGCGGATCGAAGGCTTCTGGCGGCACATCGAACAGCGCCTCGACGTCGTAGCGCCACTGCAGCATGACGCTCAACCGGCCGAAGTCCTTGGTGCCCGGGCCGGCGGCCATGCGGTCGACGACCTCCTTCTGCAGCATGAAGGTCTGGTCGACGACGTGGTCCACAAAGCCCAGCAGATGGAACAGGATCGGCGAGGAGATGTTGTACGGCAGGTTGCCGACGACCTTCAGCTTGCGCCCGCGCTCCGCGGCCAGCGCAGCGAAGTCGACCTTCAGCACGTCGGACTCGATGACGGTCACGTCGCCGCGCTTGCGCATGCGGGCGGCGAGGTCGCGATCGAGTTCGATGACGGTCAGCGGCCGGCTGGACGCCGGCAGGCGCTGCAGCAGCGGCAGCGTCATCGCGCCCAGGCCCGGGCCGATCTCGACCATCGATTGATCTTCGCCCGGCGCGATCGCGTCGACGATGCCGTCGATGATGGCCTTGTCGGTCAGGAAGTGCTGGCCGAAGCGCTTGCGCGCGACATGTCCCATGAAGTCAGCCCCGGCCGGTCAGTCCAGCCACTCGCGCGTCTCGATGAAGGCGCGGGCGCGCATTTCCTTCATCCAGTCGTTGTAGGCGTCTTCGTACTTGCGCTCGCGCAGCGCATTGCGGGCCTGCTCGCGCAGCTGCTTCATGTCGAGCACCACGTCGCGGCGCTCCATCACCTGGATCAGGTGGATGCCGAAACGCGAGGGCACCGGGTCCGAGATGCCGTTGATCGGCAACGTGTCCATGGCCTGCTCGAACTCGGGCACGAAGCCGCCCGGCGAGACCCAGCCGAGGTCGCCGCCTTCCTGCGCGCTGCCGTCTTCCGAGTTGGCGCGCGCCAGTTGCTCGAAGGTGGCGCGCTTGGATTCGATCGCACGCTTGAATTCCACCAGGCGGCGCGTTGCCTGCTCGGGGCTCAGCTGCTCGGACGGACGCAGCAGGATGTGGCGCGCGTGGGTCTGGACGACGACGTTGATCGACGCCTTGCCGGACTGGCGCTCGACCAGCTTCAGCACATGGAAACCGGCTTCGGAGCGCAGCGGCTCGGACCGCACCTCGCCGTCCTTCAGGTCCTTGACCGCGTCGACGAAGACATCGGGCAGCTTGTCCGCGGCGCGCAGGCCGATCTCGCCGCCGCGGTTCTTGTTCGCGTCTTCCGACACCTCGCGGGCGACCTTGGCGAAGTCTTCGCCCGCCTTGATGCGGGCCAGCGCGGCCTCGGCCCGCGCCTTGCGCTCGGCCACCACGGCCGGGTTCGACCCTTCGGGCACCGGCACCAGGATCTGCGCGATGTTCAGTTGCGCGCGGCCCTGCATCGCAGCCTGACGCTCGTCCAGGTACTTGTCGATGTCGCCATCCGTGATGCGGATGCGCCCCTGCACCTCGCGCTCCCGGACGCGTTCGCTCAGCATCTGGTCGCGCAGGTTCTCGCGGAAACGCTTGAAGTCGATGCCTTCGGCGGCCAGACGCTGGCGCAGCTCGGGCATCGTCAGCTTGTTCTGCGTGGCGACGTTGCCGACGACGCGATCCAGTTCCGGCTCGTCCACGCGCGGACCGTTCTCACGGGCATACGTGACGACGACACGCTCGTCGACCAGGCTGTCCACCGCCTGCTTGTGCAGCAGTTCGTTGGTGACGGTCTGGCCGCGCTGACGCGCTTCCTCGCGCATGCGCTCGGTGCGCTGGAGGACTTCGGACGCCGCCACGATGTCGGTGTTGACGATCACCGCGATGTAGTCGCCCGGCTTCAGCTGCCGCTGTTCGACGACCGGACGGTTGACCGCGGGCGTCGAGGCCGCCGCGGCAGGCGCGGAGGCAGCGGCAGCAGCGGCTGCGGCGCTTGGAGCGGGCGTTGTCTGCGCCAGGGATGCCGAGCCGGCCAGGGCGGCGGTCAGGGACAGAAGGGTGGCCGCCACCGGCTTGAGATGTCGCATCGAACGCAGTTCAGTCATATGTGCCAAAAGCCGAGCGCTCGGAGCTCAGCGAACGGTAACCCGGAATATTGTCTCTCAACACCTTCAGGGCATTGGAACCGAGCGGCGACAGGCCGACCAGCTCCAGTTGGAGGATCAGTCGGGTGTTGGTTTCCGCGCGGCCGGTGGCCTGGCGTTCCGCGCCGATGCGCAGGATCCAGCAGCCCGAGTCGTACTCGGCGCCGATCACGGAATCGGTGAAGCGCTTGTCGCGCATCGAATACTGCAGGCGGCCCGCGCCGTACCAGGCGCCGGCGCAGCCCGCGCCGCCGGAAATCGACTTGCGATCCGGCCCGAACAGCGGCCATTGCCAGGCGAACTCGACCTGCTCGCTCTGCCCGCGGGCGAGGCGGTAGGACGCGCTGACGGTCCGGAACGGACCCGGGGAATACCGCAGGCGCAGCACGGTCCGTTCGACCTTGCCGTCGGCGGAATTCAATTGCAGCGTGCTGTCCGTCCACCAGGCCTGGTTCAAGTGCGCGGAAGCCAGCAGCACCACGTCGGACAGCCGGTGCGTCTGCGGCGTGCCGTCGGGCGTGATCTGCTGGTTGCGGAACAGGTAGCGCTGGACCATGCCCAGGCGCAGCTGTTCCTCGCCGCGCTCGTCCTCGATCCAGCGCGTGGTCGCGCCGAAGGCCAGCATGTTGGCGTCGTTGACGCGGTCGACGCCGGAGAACTGGTTCTCCGCGAAGACCGAATCGAAGTTGTAGTCCCGCGGCGCCGCGTCGAAGTTGGGCATCGCGCTCTGGTCGCGGTAAGGCGTGTTGACGTACAGCAGGCGCGGCTCCAGCGTCTGGCGCATCGCATTGCCGAAGAGCGAGGTGTTGCGCTCCAGGATCCAGCCGTGGTCGACGCTGAAGGTCGGGATGGTGCGGCCGATCGAGCGGCGGCCGGTGACGTCGATCGCCTGGTCGAGCTGGTAGCTCGCCGCGTTGATCGACATCTTCGGGATCAGCCACCAGGCCGCGCCGCTGAAGGGCAGGCTCACGTGGCCGAGCATGTGGACCCGCTCGCCCGTCTGCGTCTGCGAGCCCAGCGCGCCGCCGGGCAGGTCGAAGCGGTTGTATTCGAGCTCCAGGCCGCCTTCCAGCCGCGCGCGGCGGCCGGTGGGCAGGTAGCCGGCCAGCACCGATTCATCGGCGCCGGTCTGCAGCCGCACGCCGATCTGCGGCGAGCGCTGGTAGGGCGAGGCGAACTGGTCTTCCGTCTGCGCGACCTGCAGCGGCTGCCACTTCTGCACCCGCGCATAGGTCTGCATCTCGCCCCAGTTGAAGCTGAAGTCGCGCTGCGTGCGCAGGTCCGTCGACAGCAGGCGCGGCGTCTGCGTCAGCATGCGGCTGCGCAGGTCCTTCCAGTAGTCGTCATCGGAGACGCGCTCGGTGTGGACGTTGTAGGTCCAGTTCGGCATCACGTCGCCGTCGGCGTTCAGCCGCAGGTCCCAGCGAGAGATGCCGGTGACGCGGTCGTGCGGCAGCAGCGCGTAGTCGATCTGGCCGCGGTGGCCCGGCTCCAGGTAGCGGAACTGCGTGTCGACGCCGGGACCCCGGCGCGTCATCACGAAGGGCGTGATCGTCGCGTCGCGGTTGGGCGCGATGCTCCAGTAGAAGGGTTGGCTGTACTCGACGCCGCTGCGGTTGTCGATGTTGACGTTGGGCGGCAGCAGGCCGGACTTGGGCTGGTCGCCGAGCGGGAAGCTCAGCGATGGCGCCGCCAGGATGGGCACGCCGAGGAATCGCACCACGGCGTTCTTCGCCACGCCCTCGCCGGCGTCGAAGTCCAGGTTCAGGCTGCTGGTGACCAGTTCCCAGTCGCGCTTGCCCTTGCCGTCCTTTCCCCCGTTGGCGGCATCGGCCGCGTCCTGCTCGCCCTTTTCCGACACCGGGCAGGTCGAGTAGGTCGCCTCGTCGGCGCGCATGCGCTGGTCGCCAAGGAAGTGGATCGCCCTGGCGCTGCCGCTGCCGCCGGTGGCGGCGAAGAAGTAGGTCGGACTCTGGAGCTGGCCCTCGAATTTGTCGACGAAGAGCTCCAGCTTCGGGCCACGCAGCACGGCGCCGTTCTGGCTCAGTTCAACCCCGCCCTCGGCGGTGGCCAGATCCCGCGGATAGTCGTAGCGCAGCGTGTCGGACCTCAGCAGCATGCCGCCGTAGCGCAGCTGGACGTCGCCTTCGGCGGTCGAGGTCTGGTCCATCTCGCTGGTGATGCGGTCGGCGCTCAGCGCCAGCGCGGGGCGGGCGTCCTTGCGCTTGGTCTGGTGCAGCTGCTTGACCGACTTGAGGATCAGCGGCTGGCCGGCGGACTCCTGCGCCTGCGCGGACGATGAGGAGAAAGCGGGCAACGCGACCGCCAGCGCGGCGGCCAGCGAGATCGGACGGGGACGGGAAACCGGTGGGCGCATCAGGCGGGCAGCGTCTTGCAGAGGTCAGGCGGCCGCGCGTCGATCGCGCCGCGCTGCCCGGGGGTTTGTAGAATCATTATCCACGAGGCTCGCGCGCCGGCAGGACCGCGTCGGCGCCTTGTCACCGACCTGGCGGCCGCTCGCGCAGCGGCCCTTTCGCTTCTTCGCCCGAGCCCCTGCTCGCGACCCCCAGCTTCCGATGACCGCTCCTGCTCCGCACGCCGCGATTCCGCTCTGGCCCGACGCCGCCCGCGCCGATCGCTTCCACGCCTGGACCGCACCGCTGGTGGAGACGCTCGGCTTGCGGCTGGACACGCTCGCCGTCGCCAGCAGCGACGCGGGGTTCCGGCGCTACCTGCGCCTGGAGACGACGGACGGCGGCACGCTGATCGTCATGGACGACCCGGCCTCACCCAACCAGCTGGCCGCGTTCCTGCGCGTCGGCGCGCTGATGGCCGACCGCGGCCTGCACGTGCCGCGCGTGATCGCGCATGACGTCGGGCTGGGATTCGCCTTGATGGAGGACCTGGGCCGCCGGTCCTACATCGCGGCGCTGCTGGAGGCCCAGCGCCACGGCGACGAGGCCCTGCCCCGGCTGCTGATGCGCGACGCCACCGCCGCGCTGCTGCGCTGGCAGACCAGCGAGGCGGCCCGCGCCGACGGCGCGCTGCCGCTGTTCGACGACGCCTTCGTGCGCCGCGAGCTGCAGATCTTCGTCGACTGGTGCGTCCAGGCCCACCATGGCAAGACCTGGAACGAGAAGCAGCAGGGGTACTGGGACCGGACGGTGGCGCTGCTGTCGGCCAACGTCCTGGCGCAGCCGCGCGTGCCGATGCACCGCGACTACATGCCGCGCAACCTGATGGTCTGCCCGGCGGGGAACGCCGGGGGCGCCGGGGGCGGTGATGCCGCGGCCTTCGCCACGCCCGGCATCCTCGATTTCCAGGACGCGGTGATGGGCCCGGTCACCTACGACATCGCGTCGCTGTTGCGCGACGCCTTCATCTCCTGGGAAGAGGCCGAGGAGCTCGACTGGGCGGTGCGCTACTGGGAAGGCGCGAAGCGCGCCGGCCTGTTCGGACTGGACCCGAACGGCGAAGACCCGCACGAGATGGCGCTGGACTTCGGCCTGTTCTGGCGCCGCCTCGAATGGACCGTGCTGCAGCGGCAGCTGAAGATCATGGGCATCTTCTGCCGGCTCAAGCACCGCGACGGCAAGCCGCATTACGCGGAGGACCTGCCGCGCTTCTACGCCTACGTCGTGAAGACGGCGACGCGCTACGTCGAGCTCTCGCCGCTGCTGCGCCTGATCGAAGATCTGCAGCCGCAGTACACGCAGGTCGGCTTCAGCCTGCGCTGAGCGCCCTCAATCCCCGGCCGCGGCCGCCTTGGCCGCCTGCGCGGCCAGCAACTCCTGCGCCGCCCGATACGACGGGCACCCCGCGGCGGTGAGCCACGGATCCTCGTCCTTCCCGCCGAAGATCTCGACGAGGAAGTCCATGAACGCGCGGGTGCGCGCCGGGACGAACTTGCGGGTCGGCATCGCCGCCCACAGCGCGTAGCTGTAGATGCGCCACTGCGGCAGCACGCGCTCGAGCGCGCCCTCCATCAGCGCGTCGCCGACGACGAAGGACGGCAGCCCGGCCACACCCAGCCCGTGCAGCGCGCAGGCGTACTTGGTGTCGACCGAGGAGGTCGTCATCACCGGCCGGCTGGGGATCGCAAAGAAGCTCTCGGTGGTGAGGCCGTCGGCGCCGCAGCGCTCGAAGGTCACGCCGCGGGTCAGCTCATGGATGGGCGGCAGCATGACGTCGTGCTGCTTGAGGTCGGACGGATGCTGCGGCTTGCCGCGCCGGCCCAGGTACTCGGGCGACGCGCACAGGATCACCTCGGTGCGGGCCAGCTTGCGGGCGATGAAGTCGCCCTGCAGCGGACTGCGGGTGGAGATGACGGTGATGTCGAAGCTCTCGTCGAGCGTGTCGACGGGCCCCGGCGCGACCAGCTCGACGCTGACGAGCGGGTACAGCGCGTGGAAACGCGCCATGTGCCGCGCCAGCTGATGGATCGCGATGGCCGGCGGGATGAGGACGCGCAGCGTGCCGCGCGGCTCGTTGGTCGCCGCGGAGGCCAGCGCCTCGGCCTCCTCGATGTCGCTGAGGATGCGGCGGCAGCGTTCGAGGTAGCCCTCGCCGACGTCGGTCAGCGACAGCCGCCGCGTCGTGCGGTTGAGCAGCCGCGCGCCGAGGTGCTCCTCAAGATCCGCCACCAGCCGCGTGACCACGGCGGGTGCCAGGTCCATGGCCCGCGCGGCGCCGGCGAGGCTGCCTTCGTCGATCACGCGGGTGAAGACCCGCATCGCCTTGACCTGATCCATCCCGTCTCCTCCGGGCGGGCGCCGCGTCGCCGCGGGCCGCCTCGCTGTGCGTCGATCAGCGGACCTTGACGACCTGCCGGCCGTCCACCGGGTCCGCGGCGGTCAGGGGTGCGCGGCGATCACCTGCGCCACGGCGGCGGTGAGGCGCTTGCCGTAGGGCACGTGCAGGAACTCGTTGGGGCCGTGGGCGTTGCTCTTGGGGCCCAGCACGCCGCAGACCATCATCTGCGCGGCGGGGAAGCCCTTCTGCAGCATGCTCATCAGCGGGATGGTGCCGCCCTGGCCGATATAGCCGACCGGCTGGCCGAAGTGGGCCTGGCTGGCGTCGTCCAGTACCTGGCTCAGCCACGGCGACAGCTCCGGCGTGTTCCAGCCGGTGGCGCCGTAGGCGCCGGCGCGGCCGTCCGGCACGAAGCTGACCTTGGCGTTGTAGGGCGCGTTGTCCTCGAGCAGCGCCTTGAGCTTGAGCGCGGCCTCGTTGCCGTCGATCAGCGGCGGCAGGCGCAGCGACAGCTTGAACGCGGTGTACGGGCGCAGCACGTTGCCGGCGCTCTTGAGTTCGGGGAAGCCGTCCACGCCTGTCACCGACAGCGTCGGCCGCCAGGTGCGGTTGAGCAGCACCTCGACCGGGTCGGAGGTCACCGGCAGCACCGGTGCGCCGTCCGCGCCGCAGGCCCAGGGCAGGCGCTTGTACACCTCTTCCTTCAGGATCGCGGCGGTGGCCTGCGCCTGCTCGAAGCGCACGCCGGGGATGTCGCAATGGAAGGATTCGGGCAGCAGGCGTCCGGTCTTGGAATCCTCCAGCCGGTCCAGCACCTGGCGCAGGATGCGGAAGGACGAGGGCACCACGCCCGACGCATCGCCGGAGTGGATGCCTTCGGTCAGCACCTCGACCTTGAGCACGCCGGAGACCATGCCGCGCAGCGAGGTGGTCATCCAGAGGCGGTCGTAGTCGCCGGCGCCGGAGTCCAGGCAGACCACCAGCGACACGTTGCCCAGGCGCGGCCGGAGCAGGTCGATGTAGGCCGGCAGGTCGTAGGAGCCGGACTCCTCGCAGGCCTCGATCAGGCCCACGCAGCGCGGACGGGGGATGCCCTGCTGGTCCAGCGCCAGCAACGCGGTGATCGAGGCGTAGATCGCGTAGCCGTCGTCGGCGCCGCCGCGGCCGTAGAGCTTGCCGTCCTCGTACTTCGGCGTCCACGGGCCGAGGTCGGCGCGCCAGCCGTTGAACTCGGGCTGCTTGTCCAGGTGGCCGTAGAGGACGACGGTGTCGGTGCTCTCGGGCTTGGTCGACGGCAGCTCGAAGAAGATGACCGGCGTGCGGCCGTCCTGGCGGATGACCTCCAGCGTCAGGCCGGGGATCTTCTTGCCCTCCACCCACTGGGCGGCGTCGCGCACGACGCGCTCGATGTAGCCGTTGGCCTGCCAGTCGGCGTCGAACATCGGGCTCTTGGCGGGGATGGCGATGTAGTCGGTCAGCGCGGGGACGATCTCCTGGTCCCAGACCTTCTCGGCGAAGGCGCCCAGGGCGCTGATTTCATCGGTCTGCAGCGGCAACGACGGATCACGTGCGTTCATGCGAGTCTCCTGCGGGGTCGGTACCGTCGATTCTAGGAGCGAGTGCCCAGCCAGGCGCGCAGCCGGGCGAAGACCTGTTCGCGCTCAGGTTCGTTGAAGATCTCGTGCGACAGGCCCGGGAAGGGCACGGCCTGCACCGCGCCGCCCGCGGCGGCCGCCGCCGCGAAGGCGGCACTGCCGGCGGGGGCGACGCAGCGGTCGGCGCCGGCCCACATCAGCAGCGTCGGCGTGGTCCAGCGCGGCACCAGCGGCAGCGTCTCTGCGCCGAAGCTGGCGATCATCTTCGCCAGCGTCGGGGTGATGCGGTTGTGCACCAGCGGATCATCCTTGTAGGCCTGGACCACGACCGGGCTGCGCGAGATCCAGGACGGATTCAGTCCGTTGCCGACCGCCAGGTGCGGCACCAGCGGCAGCGTGGCGCCGAGCAGGCCCCGCTGGAGCGCTGACAGCCCCGGATCAAGCGCCGGTGAACTGAGCACCAGGCCGTCGACCGGCCGGGACCAGGGTGCGTTCTCCAAGGCGCCGGCGACGAAGCGGGCGGCGACCGCGCCGCCCATGGAGTGCCCGAGCAGGATCAGCGGTCCCCGCCCCTTGCGGTCGTCGGCGCGCAGGCAGTCGATGGTGGCGGCGAGGTCGAGCAGCAGGCTGTCGTGCGTCGGGATGTCGCCGCGCGGACCGCCCGAGGCGCCGTGCCCGCGCTGGTCGAAGCCGGCGACATGCCAGCCCCAGTCGTTCAGGCGCCCGGCGACGGCTTCATAGCGGCCGATGTGTTCACCCAGGCCGTGGACGATGAGCACGGTGCCGCGGGTGGGGAGCGACAGGTCGGCGCCCCATTCCCGCCAGTGCAGCGGGAGGCCGTCATGGCCGGTGAGAGTCTTCATGGGGCCGGAGTGTAGGATCGACTGGGACGTCCACCCGTCGTGGGCGACCCCACGTGTCGAAGACGATGACGCCCGCCTTGCTCGAGACCTTCCCGCCCTTCCCGCCCTTCCACCCGGAAGTCCGGCTCCAGCCGCCGGCGATCGAGCGTTGGCGGCACGGTCCGGGGAGCGAGGTCGAGTTCGTGCATGTGCTGGAGTCCGGCCTGCCCGGCCCGACGGCGATGGTGGTGGCGCTGACGCACGGCAACGAGCTGTGCGGCGCGATCGCGCTGGACACGCTGCTGCGCCAGGACGTGAGACCGCTGCGCGGCAGGCTGATCCTGGCCTTCGCCAACGTCGAGGCCTTCGGGCGATTCAACGCGCTGGAGCCCTTCCTGTCCCGCTGCGTCGACGAGGACATGAACCGTCTCTGGGACGACGCCGTGCTGCGCGGCACGCGCGACTCGGTGGAGCTGCGGCGGGCGCGCGAGCTGGCGCCCTTCGTCGACGCGGCGGACGTGCTGCTGGACCTGCACTCCATGCAGGAGGCGGGCGCGCCGGCGCTGACGATCTGCGGCATGACGGACAAGAGCGTGCCGCTGGCGCGCGCGCTGGGTCAGCCGGCGACCCTGCTGGTTGACACCGGCCACGCGGCGGGACTGCGGATGATCGATCGCGGCGGTTTCGGCGATCCGCGCAGCGAGCGGCAGGCGGTGCTGGTCGAATGCGGCTCGCACTGGGAACCCGCGAGCGCGGACATGGCGCTGGATGTGACGCTGCGTTTCCTGCGCCACCTAGAGATGGTCGACTCGGCGTGGGCGGACGCGCAACTGCGCGTGCCGGCGCCCGATCAGCAGCGGCTCGTGCGTGTCGGCGAAGGCGTCACGGCGGTGACGCCGGCGTTCCGCTTCCTGGTGCCGACGCACCACTTGAAGGTGATCCCGGACGCCGGCACGCCGCTGGCCGAAGACGGCGATCGACGATGGAGCACGCCGCACGACGAGTGCGTCCTGATCATGCCATCGCGTCGCGCCGGCCTGAGCGGACAGACGATGGTGAGGCTGGGACGCTACGAGGATTGAACGCGGGGGCGGGGTCGCCGACGCTCAATCCCGATCGAACTTGAACACCGCCATGCTTGCCATCAGGTTCGGCATCACGCGGACCTGACGGCCGTCCTGCACGCCGAAGCTGTCCAGCACCCGCAGCCCGCACTTGCGCGCCAGGATCTGGAAATCGGCGTAGGTGCCGACGCGGATGTTGGGCGTGTCGTACCACTGGTACGGGAGCACGCGCGTCACCGGCATGCGGCCCGCCAGCACCTGCAGGCGGTTCGGCCAGTGCGCGAAGTTGGGGAAACTCACCACGCCCATCCGGCCGACGCGCGCGGTCTCGCGCAGCATCGCCTCGGTGTTGCGCAGGTTCTGCAGCGTCTCCAGCTGCAGCACGACGTCGAAGCTCTGCTCCTCGAAGATCGCCAGGCCCTCTTCGAGGTTGAGCTGGATCACGTTGACGCCGCGCTGCGCGCAGGCGAGCACGTTCGCATCGTCCAGCTCGACGCCATAACCGGTGCAGCCCTTCGTCGCCTGCAGATGCGCCAGCAGTTCGCCGGTGCCGCAGCCGAGGTCGAGCACGCGCGAGCCGGTCGGGACCAGCTCGGCAATCATGTCCATCACCGCACGATCGCTCATACCGACACTCCCTGCAGACGGTGGGAGACCGGCGCGGACGCGCCGCCCGGCATCGGCTTCTCATGCTCCTTCGCGATACGGTCGAAGTAGGCGCGCAGCACGCCGTGATACCGCGGGTCCTCGAGCAGGAAGGCGTCGTGGCCGTGCGGCGCGTCGATCTCGGCGTAGGACACCTCGCGCTTGTTGTCGAGCAGCGCCTTGACGATCTCGCGCGAGCGCGCCGGAGAGAAGCGCCAGTCCGTCGTGAAGCTCACCACCAGGAACTTGCACAGCGCGCTGGCGAAGGTGCGGCTCAGGTCGCCGCCGTGCTCGCGCGCCGGGTCGAAGTAGTCCAGCGCCCGCGTGATCAGCAGGTAGGTGTTGGCGTCGAAGTACTCGCTGAACTTGTCGCCCTGGTAGCGCAGGTAGCTCTCGATCTGGAACTCGATGTCCGAGGTCGAATACCCCAGTTCCGCCGAACGCATCTGCCGGCCGAACTTCTCCTCCATCACGTCGTCGCTCAGGTAGGTGATGTGGCCGATCATCCGCGCCACCCGCAGCCCGCGGCGCGGCACCACGCCGTGCTCGTAGAAGAAGCCGTCGTGGAACTCGGGGTCGGTGATGATGGCCCGCCGGGCGACCTCGTTGAACGCGATGTTCTGCGCCGACAGGTTGGGCGCGGTCGCCACCGCGATGCAGTGACGCATGCGCTCCGGATACCGCAGCGACCAGTCCAGCGCCTGCATCCCGCCCAGCGAGCCGCCCAGCACCGCCGCCAGCTTCTGGATGCCGAAGCGGTCCAGCACGCGCGCCTGCGCGTCCACCCAGTCCTGCACGGTGACGACGGGGAAGTCCTTGCCGTACACGCGGCCAGTGTCCGGATTCAGGTGCATCGGCCCCGTGGAGCCGAAGCACGAGCCCAGGTTGTTGATGCCGATGACGAAGAACCGGTCCGTGTCCAGCGGCTTGCCGGGACCGATCAGGTTGTCCCACCAGCCCTCGCTCTTCTCGACGCCGGCATGCGTGCCCGCCACATGGTGGCTGGCGTTGAGCGCATGGCACACGAGGACCGCGTTGGACTTGTCCTCGTTGAGCCGGCCGTAGGTCTCGACCATCAATTCGTACCCGCCGATGCGGGCGCCGCTGCGCAAGCTCAGCGGCTCGTCGAACAACAGCCGCTGCGGTGTGACGTCACCGACAGATCCCATGGAACACCCCAAAAAACAAAACCCGGCGCCGCTGCTTGAAGCGGAACACCGGGTCTCGATCCGTGGATCGGGTGTCCCTCTTTAGCTGCATTTCTTGGGCGCCCGCAAGCCGGACAAATCGGCGCCATCGGGGAGAAGTATAGCTATGGCGCCGTGCAGAGGCAGTGGACGATCGCGCGCACCGGCGGCTTCGAGCCTGCCGGACCCGCCTCGGCCTGTTCGGCCAGCCAGGTGATGTCGACCTGCGCGTCGCGCAGGGGCGCCGGCAATGCCGGCATCGCGGGGATACCGCCCAGCGCGTGCATGACCATGCCGCGCAGCGACGGCGCCGCCGCGTCGCCCATGCTCGACAGCAGACGGTCGACGGTGCTGCGGTCGGGTTCGACGTAGCGCACGGTCGGCTCGTCGCCCAGCTTGGCGCGCTTGGCGGCGCTGGCGATCGCGTCGGCCAGCAGACCGTTTCTGTCGACCAGCCCGCGCTCCAGCGCCTGCGAGCCCGTCCACACGCGACCCTGACCGACGGCGTCGATCTGTTGCGAGGACTTCTTGCGCGCCTGCGCCGCCTTGCCCGTGAAGTCGGCGTAGATGTGCTCGATGGAGGACTGCACCACCTGCGCCATGCGCGGATCCAGCGGACGGCGCGGGTCATAGCCGTTGGCCAGCCAGGTGGTCGTGTAGCCGCCGGTGTGGATGGACAGCTTGTCCAGCAGCTTCTCGCCGGTGGGCAGCATGCCGAACACGCCGATCGAACCGGTGATCGTCGACGCGTCGGCGATCACCTCGTCGGACGACATCGAGATCCAGTACCCGCCCGAGGCCGCCACGCCGCCCATGGACACGACGACCGGCTTGCCCACCGCGCGCGTCAGTTCCAGCTCGCGGCGCACCAGCTCGGAGGCGAACGCGCTGCCGCCCGGCGAGTTCACGCGCAGCACGACGGCCTTGATCTTCTCGTCCTCGCGCGCCTGGCGGATCAGCTTGGACATCGACTCGCCGCCGATCTTGCCGGGTCCGGCGCTGCCGTCGACGATCTCGCCTTCGGCCACGATCACGCCGACCTGGCCTTCAGGCTTGGGCAGCGTGGGCGGCAGTTGCGCGACATAGGCGCCCAGGCCGATCTGGCGCAGGCGCTTCTCATCCTTGACGCCGCGCTTTTCCAGCAGCGCCTCGACCTCGTCCTCGGTCTTCAGGCCGTCGACCAGCTTCTCGGCCAGCACGAACTTGCCGGGATCGCCGCCCACGGCCTTCAGGCGCTCCGGCAGCTCGTCGATCGCGCGCTGGAGGGACCCCTTGGGCAGCTTGCGCGCCGTCTCGACGCCGGTCTGGTATCGGGCCCAGAGCTCGTCGTACAGATAGGCGTCGGCTTCCATCGTCGCGGGCGACGGGCCGTTGGCGAAGTAGGGCTCGACCGCGTTCTTGTACGTGCCGACACGCAGCACGTTGGGCGAGATGCCCACGCGGTCCAGCGCGTCCTTGTAGTAGTTGCGGTAGCGGCCGTAGCCCTCGATCAGCACGCCGCCCATCGGGTGGACGTAGACCTCGGTGGCCTGCGCGGCGAGGTAGTACGAGCGCTGGTCGAAGGCCAGCCCGGCGGCGACCACCGGCTTCTTGCTGGCCTTGAAGCGGGTCAGCGCGGCTTCGATCTCATGCAGGGCGGCCGGCGTGGCGCTGCCCATCTGGTCGAGGTTCAGCACGACCTGCACGATGTGGTCATCCTTGGCCGCCGCGTCCAGCGCGCGCAGGATGTCGCGCAGCCGCGTCTGGGCGCGCGCCTCGCCCTTGATCTGCGCGATCGCCTGTTCGCGCGGCGAGCCGGAGAACTGCTCGACGACATCGCCGCGGATGTCCAGCACCAGCGTCGTCTTGTCCTGCAAAGGCTTGCCGCCATGCACCGCCGCCCAGATCAGGGCGATCAGGATCACCCAGAACAGCAGCGTGAACACCACGCGCCGCGTGCCGTTCAGGAACCACCACACGCCACCGAAAAAGCGCCCGACCGGCGCCAGCACCCGCTTCACACCCATCCAATCCTCCCGGGATCCGTCAATGGAATATCAGGACAGCGGCGATCAGGATCGATCTCCCGCCGGACCGGTCGATTGTGGGGCCAGTTGGAAACGTCGGCGGGAAGTCAGCGGATCAGGCGTTCGCCGGCGGCACCGTGTCCTGGAAGCTCTGACGCGTCATGAGCTTGTCGAAGTGCTTCGCGAGGTTGGGATGCGCGGCGCGCCAGTCGATCTGGGCGAAGCGGAAGTCCAGGTAGCCCAGCGCGCAGCCGAGCGCGATGTCGGCCAGCGTGAAGTGGTTGCCCGAGCACCAGTGCTTCTCGCCCAGCCCGTTGGCCATCGCCTGCAGCGAGGCCATGACCTTGTTCATCTGGCGATCCACCCAGGCGTCGCTGCGCTCGGCGGGCGCGCGGCCGGACCAGGTGTGCTCCAGGCGCGCGGCGACGCACGCGTCGATCAAGCCGTCGGCCAGGGCTTCCCAGGTGCGCACCTCGCAGCGCTCGCGGCCGCGTTCGGGGATCAAGCGGCCGACCGGCGACAGCGTGTCGACGTACTCCACGATGACGCGCGAGTCGAACACCGCGCCGGTGATCGAATCCTGCCCCTCCATCACCAGGCACGGCACCTTGCCGAGCGGGTTGATCTTGAGGATGTTGTCGCTGCCCCAGACGTCTTCCAGCTCGAACTGGTAGTCGAGCTTCTTCTCCGCCATGACGACGCGGACCTTGCGGACGTAGGGGCTGGTGAGGGATCCGATGAGCTTCATGGTGTCGGGGGATTCTAGCGAGTCGACTCCGGGGACTGACTCCCGGACGCGACAGTGGCGCAGCCCTCATTTGGGTGTATTGCCGTCCCCTGCGCCGGTGACGCACACTCCCGCCCGTCCCGTCTTTAGACAAAAGGCGGGGACAGCGATGTCGCGGCCGGAGGGCCGATGACGGCGACTCCGGCAAGCGGAGCGCCCACAAGACGGACCGGCTCCGCAGGAGACCGGCCACCACAGCGACAGAGAGAGGGAAACCATGCAGCACCATGAGGAGGGGGCGGCGACCGGCGGTTTGACCGGATGGCCGTTGTCGGAGTACCGCAAGCGCAAGCTGGAGATCCGGTTCACCGGGTCGGGCAGCGAATACTTCCGGATCTGGATCGTCAACCTGCTGTTGACGATCGTCACGGCCAGCCTGTACTGGCCGTTCGCGAAGGCGCGGCGCATCCGCTACTTCTACGCCAACACGCTGGTCGACGGCCACGCGCTGTCCTTCCACGGCGACCCGTGGAAGATGTTCCGCGGCCATGTGCTGCTGCTGGTGCTGGGCGGCGTGTATTCGGCGGCTGGGCGCTTCTCGCCGGTGGCGGGACTCGTCGCCTTCGCCCTCATGGCCGCGATCTGGCCCGCGCTGTGGCGTGCCGGCATGCAGTTCCGTCTGGGCAACACCGGCTGGCGCGGCCTGCGCCTGGGCTTCACCGGCTCGCTGAAGGGCGCTTACGCCCCCTTCCTGCCGATCTGGTGCATGAGCGGCGCCATCCTCCTGACCCAGGTCTACCTGGAGGGTTTCAAGCGCGATCCCCAGGCCTTCGTGAACGTCTTCAGCCAGGTGATGTGGATCATCAACGGTGCGATGCTCGCCGGTCTGCTCGCGACCCCCTGGATCATCGCTGCCGCCAAGCGCTACCAGCACAACGGCTATCGCATCGCGTCGCAGCAGGGGGAGCTGCGCCTGCCCACCGGCGCGGTCTACTGGCTGAGCCTGAAGGCCTTGGGCCTCGGGCTGCTGGTCACCGCGGCGGTCACGCTCGTCCTGCTGCTGACCATGGGCGTCACCGCGTTTTCGGGCCGCTCGGCGGTCGCCGGGGTGGCGATGATCGTGTCGATCGCGTTGGGCTACCTGGCCTATTTCGTGGTCGTCGGCCCGTTCTTCACCGCCCGGCTGCAGAACATGGTCTGGAACGGCACGACCTCCGACGATCTGTCGTTCACCAGCCAGCTGCGCATGCGCGCGCTGGCGGTCCTGACGCTGAAGAACTGGCTGCTGATGGCGATCACGCTCGGGCTGTACCGTCCGTTCGCGGTCGTGCACACCACGCGCCTGCGGCTGGAGGCGGTCAGCCTCACGATGGACGGCGATCCGGAGACCTGGGTGGCCGGCGAAGCCGGCGCCAACCAGGACGCCACCGGCGAGTTCGCCGGCGACTTCTTCGGCATCGACATGGGCCTGTGATGGCGGACGGACCGGCGACGCTCCAGGCGGACTGGTTCGACGGCCGCAGCGCCCGCGCGCGGCCGGTCCGGCTCTGGCTGGATCGCGAGCAGCTCGTCGTCCACGACCAGGACCTGGAAGGCGTCGAGCGCCGCTATCCGGTCCGCGACGTGCAATGGCCGGAGCGCACGCGCCACGGCCAGCGGCAGGCGCAATTGCCCGACGGCGGCGTGCTGATGGCCCGTGACGCCGCCGACTGGGACGACTGGGCCGATGCCGCGACGCAGGGGCGCGGGCTCGGCGGCGGGCTCGCGGCGCGCTGGTTCTCCAGCTGGCGGCATTCGCTCGTGGCGCTGACGGTCGTCGTGGCCGTCGGAGGCGCGACCTGGCACTGGGGCGTGCCCGCGGCGGCGGACGGGATCGCGCGGCATCTGCCCGCGTCCATCGAGCAATCGATCGGCGACGGCGCGATGGAGCAGGTCGACAGTTTGATGCTCAAGCCGAGCCAGGTCCCCGCGCACGAACAGCAGCGGTGGCGCGAACGCTTCGCCGCGATGGTCGCGAGCCAGCCGGCCGAATCGACACCGTACGAACTGCACTTCCGCGACGCGGGCAAACGCCTTGGCCCGAACGCCTTCGCGCTGCCGGGCGGGCACATCGTCGTCACCGACGAACTGCTGACACTGCTGGGCGACGAGCCCGACGCGGTGCTCGGCGTGCTGGCGCACGAGCTGGGCCACGTCCGCGAACAACACGGCCTGCGGCTCACGATGCGGGCCAGCCTGATGGGCGTGCTGCTCGGTTTCGCCGTGGGCGACTTCTCCAGCCTGCTGGCGGGGGCGCCGGCGGTGCTGATGCAGGCGAGCTATTCGCGCGACTTCGAACGCGCGGCCGACGTGCAGGCCAAGCGGTTGCTCGTCGACAGCGGGCGGTCGCCGCGGGCGATGCTGGTGCTGTTCGAGCGCATCGGCGACTGGCGAGCGCAGCGTTCCGCGAAGGCTCGCGCCGACCGCGCCTCCGAGCCGAAGAGCCTCGGTCGCGACGTCGGCGAGCAGGCCAAGGCCGGCGCCGACGCGCTGCTGCGCATCGCCTTCAACTCGCACCCCGCGGACGAGGAGCGGATGCGGTTCTTCGAACGCTGACGGGCGCTCCTACACTCTCCGTTCCACTTCCGCGGAGATCGTGATGAGCGCTTCCCCCTCGACTTCCGACATCGGCTACGTCCTCTACGGCACACAGGGCTCCGGCTCGGCGATCGTCGAGATCGGCCTGCGCTGGTGCGGTCAGGCGTACCGGACCGTGCACGCGTCCTCGTGGGAGGATGCGTCGGCGCAGGACGCGCTGCGCGCGCTGAATCCGTTGATGCAGATCCCGACGCTGCGCACGCCCGAAGGTGACGTGCTCACCGAAAGCGGCGCCATCCTGATGCACCTCGGGCTGCGGTTCCCGGATGCGGGCCTGCTCGGCGACAGCACGCCACGGCGCGACCAGATCCTGCGCGGCCTCGTCTACATCGCGGCCAACTGCTACAGCTGCATCAGCGTCATCGACTACCCCGAGCGCTACTCGACGCGCACCGACAAGGACGACCGCGAGGCCATCGTCGCCGGCACCAAGGCGCGGCTGCACAAGCATTGGGAGATCTTCGCGGACATGTTCCCCGGACAGCCCTGGCTCAGCGGCGGCACGCCGGGCGCGCTCGACGCGATGGCGGTGATCGTGTCGAAGTGGTCGGGCGCGCGCAAGCATCTGGAGGCGAACCGGCCAGAGTTTTTCGCGCTGCTTCAACGCATCGAGGCGACGCCGCAGGTCCCCGCGGTGTGCGCGAAGCATTGGCCGCCGAAGTCCGGCTGAGCCCACCGGCGTCCGGCGAGCGGACGCCGGCGGTGTGATATTCGGCGAGGGCACGGGACTCACTCAAAGGTCCCACGGCATCACCACTGATGAGCACGGATCGGGGCCCGGCGATCTATCGGAGCAATTTTGGGAACCTGAGCATGCCCGCACAGTGTCTGGCTGTTCATTGACCCTCGCGAATAACGCTCATGCGCTCCTCAGCATCCAAGAACGCTCCCGCACCCCGCCCGGCACCCGGTCGTCGCCGCAAGGAAGACGATGACGCGCCGACGCCTGTCGCCAGGCACGCCTCGGCCGAAGCAGTCGACACGCCCGTCGATGCGGAGGACGTCGTCGCACCGGCCGACGCAGACCATGGCCGGTGGACCGTGGCCTCCGCGGGGTATGCGACCGGCTCGCAAGCCGCGACGTCGGGGCCGGGAGCGGGAGGGTCCGCTGCGGATGGCGAGGCACGGCCGCCTCTGCCCTCGCTGGTGGAAGCCGGTATCGGGCTCGGCGTCGTGGGCCTGCTCGGGGCCATCGCCGTCGGCGCGAGCACCAAGGCGTCGGCGGTTCCATCGCCGGTGACGCCGATCAAGCCGGTGAATCCAGTCAGGCCAGTCGACCCATTCAACCCGGTCACGCCGGTCGATCCGGTCGATCCGGTCGATCCGGTCAACCCGGTGAAGCCGGTCGATCCGGTCAACCCGGTGAAGCCGGTCGATCCGGTGAAGCCGGTGAAGCCGGTGGATCCAGTCGACCCGGTAAAGCCGGTTGACCCTGTCGCTCCCGCTCAATCGACATTCTCGATCTCCAACGCTCACGTCATCGAAGCTCATGAGGGCACGCGGGAGCTGGTCTTCCTCGTTCAACGCTCGGGCGACATCAGCCAGCGCGGCTCCGTCCGCTATTCCGCCCAGTCGGGCCAGAGCACGACCTCCAGGGACGAGCTGGTCGGAGACCAGACTGGCACTGTCTCATTCAAACCTGGCGAGTCCCAGCAGGTCATTCGCCTGACGCTGAAGGGCGACTACCTGCGTGAGACCGACGAGCGGGTCTCGGTCAAACTGCACGATCCGGTGGCTGGAACGCTGGGTCGGGCGGAGGGAGACGGCACGATCCATGAAGTCGACGTCACGCGCCTGCAGGCCGCCTACGGCTTGCGGGACTTGAACCCGGAGCTGGATGGACCGGCGATTTGTGTGCGTCGATCGTCTGACAGCATGGAGCTCGACATCGGCTTCGATGCCCACGGGCAACTCGATCGCCGGAAGTTGCTGGACTTCGTCGGGAGCGACTCCGGCGCAAAGGGATACGTGACGCGCTGGTACGACCAGTCCGGAAACTCCCGCGACATGACGGCGTCGGTGCCTGCGCTTCAGGGCGTCATCGTCGACGGCGGCAAGATCGTCACCCGGGCGGACACCTCTGCGGCCATCAGTTTCAACGCCGGCCGCAACGGGGAGAACTTCGACACGATGACGGCGACCGGCTTGGCCGCCGACGATTGGCGCAGCGCGGTGATCTACGCCAACGTGCAGAGCGAGGGCACGCAGAACGGCACCTTGTTCAATTTGGGCGAAGCGAAGATCGGGCGCTTGAGCGTCCACTTTCCAGCACAGGACAAGGTCAGCTTCGACGTCAGGAGCGCCTGAAGCGCTCCTCGACAGTGCCAACGACATGGTCTTCGAGATTCACAGCGGCAACCGTACCGCCGGGAATGAGGCGCTCAATTACACCGATGCCTCGGAAGCCATCTTCCAGAACGGTCATCGTGTGGCATCGCATGGGAAAGAAAGTACGCCGGGCGAGTTCGCCACGACCTCCCGCTGGCGACTCGCCTCGCATGACGATTCTGGAGATCGCACCTACTACCAGCAGGCGATGTACAACGAATTCCTCGTCTACCTCGCCAAGGACAACAGCACGCCTTCCCTGCAGAACCTGATCGGCACGGCGCAGGACGATGTCCTCAGCTACGCCGGCGAGCAGGACCTGAAGCGCATCGATGGTCTGGCTGGCCATGACACGCTGTATGTCGCGGGGACGGCGACCCTCGACCTCACCCGATTCAGCGCGGGCATCAAGAACGTCGAACAGTTCTGGCTGGACAACGGCGAAACCAATACGCTCCAGCTCACGGCACGCACCTTGAGCGACCTTGCCGTGGAGACGCTGGAGATCCGGCTGGATGCGAATGACCGGGTCGAGATCGATGAGGTGCGGGTCCCGGTCGACGGCACCCTGATGAATCGCCTGCAGATGCTCAGCCCCACGATGCAGTTCAAGATCATCGTGGATGGTCAGCCCGTGATGGGCTGATCCGGAGATCAGGCCGCCTCGAACCGCGGCAGCAGCCGCACGTGGGTGTATCGAGCGGGACGTTCGATGACATCGACGTTCGCATCGATCGGCGCGAAACCGCAGCGGGTCCAGAAGGTCGCGGAATCGTCACCTTCGCAGTTGACATGCAGTCGGCTGAAGTGCCCCTGCGCACTCGCGAGCACCGCATTCACCAGGCGCTTCGCCAGGCCGTGGCCGCGCCAGTCGGGATGCACGTAGAAGCGGCGCATGCGGCCGGTGCCGGCCCGTCCGGGCGGCGGCTCGACGTTGAGCCCGCCCACCGCGATCACCTGCCCGTGCGCATCGATCCAGGCCCACAGCGATTCACCGGGCTGCTCGTAGCGGTTGGCGCCGCTGCGCCATTCGTCCATCAGGCGGCGCAGCATCTGCCGCCCCTCGCTCTCGCTGGCCGCGAGCAGCGGCGCCCAGGCGAGGGGATCCATCTGATGCACGCGGATCAGGCGCGGTGCGACGCCATCGGAAGCCAGGGAAAGCATCGAACGAAACGGTAATCAGTCGCCGACCAGGCGGTCAATCGATCGGGTCATCCGATCGGGAAAGGACGGATTAAGCAGCAGGCGGAATGCCCCTCGCATCAGGGACAACCCGCCCGCCGTCGGTGCTTTCCAACGCTCGTCCGATGGCCTCCGCAGAGGTTCCGCCGGCCGCCGGGTCGACGACCGGGATCCCTGATCACCGCGGCGGTTCGGGCTTCTTCGCGCTGTCCGGATGCTCGATCCAGGCCTTGAGCTCCGCGGCTCGCGCGTGCTTCGGCGAGAGCTCGATGAAGGCCCGGTACGCCGCCTGCGCGCCCGTGTCGTCACCCGCGCGCAGCAGCGCATCGCCGAGATTCAGGTGCGCCAGCGCGCGGCTGCCGTCCATCTCGATCGCCTTGCGGTACCAGCGCGCGGCCTCGGCCGGCTTGTCGCGCTTGTAGTAGATGAAGCCCAGGTTGTTGGCCGCCAGCGCGAACTTCGGCTGCAGCTTGAGCGCTTCGGTGAACGCGGCCTCGGCCTCGTCGTAGCGGCGCTCCTTGTAGAGCTGCAGGCCGCGGTCGTTGGCGCGTTGCGCCGCGACGCGCGCGCTGGCCGGCGCCGGCGCGGCGCTGGTCGCGATCGCCGTGTCCGCGCCGTCCAGGCCCTTCAGCGTGACCTGCACCGACGTCGCGCTGGCCGCGGGCGAACTGGGCGCGGCGCCGGTCGGCGCGGAGGCCTGCGCCACCGGCTGCAGCTGCGCGTTGCGGGCCTCGTCCGCCTGCTTCGCCAGGGCGCTGGCCTTCGCGTCGAGCTGGTTGCTGTCACCGCTCAGCGCCTGCTCCTGCGCCGAGGCGAGCTCGAAGATGAACTCCCCGCCTTCGCTGCCCGGCAGGCTGCCGAAGGCCGGGGTCTGGTGCGCGATCGCCGACACCGCCGGCGCCACGTAGGCGGCCAGTTCGGTCGCGGTGATGAGGCCGTCGCCGTTGAGGTCGGCCTTGCCGGAGAGCGCCTGCAGCAGCGTCCAGGTGAACACCGAGTGCCCGCCCGGGCCGTCGTCGGCGACCTGCTGGTCGGCGCCGCCGGCCGTCATCATCTGGCGGCCCAGCCGGCGCGCGTTGTCGCGCACGAAGTTCGAGCTGCCGCCCGGCGCGCCGCCGCGCGTCAACCCGAGCCCGGAGTAGCAGGCGTCGATGACGAAGAACGCATGCTTGGCCGGCAGCGCCTCGCTCAGCTCCTGCAGCTGCGGCATCGCGATCGCGTCGGTCTGCAGGTCGTCGGTGCCGGCGTCGACCGGGATGATGTAGCCGACGTCGCGCCCGCTCGGCAGCTTGCGCGTGCTGCCGTGACCGGCGAAGAACACGAACACGCGGTCGTCGCGCTTGAGCTTGCCGTCGCCGCCCTTGCGCGCCATGCCGTTGAGCGCGCGCAGGATGTTGGCGCGCGTCGCGTCGCCGTCGGTCAGCGTGGTGACGTTCTCCGGCCGGAAGCCGAATTGCGTCTGCAGCGTCTCCTGGATCGCGCGGGCGTCGCG
Organism: Mitsuaria sp. CC2; assembly: GCF_048957715.1. Taxonomy (NCBI): domain Bacteria; kingdom Pseudomonadati; phylum Pseudomonadota; class Betaproteobacteria; order Burkholderiales; family Sphaerotilaceae; genus Roseateles; species Mitsuaria sp. CC2. Next base: position 48,047 of record NZ_JARVXN010000031.1, read on the forward strand.
CACCGCATGCTGCAGCCGCGGCCAGGCCTTGTACTGGTCGATGCCGATCACCAGCGCCACGCTGTCGCGATAGAGGTTCGCGCCGGCGAGATCCGGCGGCGTCGCGTCCGCGGCCGGCGTGTCGGCCGCGACGATCCTGCCGTCCTTCCAGGCCGCGAACCTGTAGCCCTCGGCCTTCAGCTGGTCGAGCACCAGCGGCAGCGCCTCGACGGTGCGCGCGTGGATGTCATGGAACAGCACGATGCCGCGCTGCTGCTTGCCGAGCTCGCCCAGCACGCGCGCGGCGATCGACTTCGGGATCGGGTCCGACCAGTCCAGCGAGTCGACGTTCCACATCATCGAGCGCAGCTTGAGCGACTCGATCGCGCCCAGCGCGGCGTCGTTGCGCGCGCCGTAGGGGAAACGGAACAGCGCCTGGCCGTCGCGGCCGGCGGCGTCGAGCAGCGCCTCGGTCGAGCTGGCTTCCTGGCGCACCTTGGCGAGCTCGAACTTCGACATCACGCCGTGGCTGAAGCTGTGGTTGGCGATCGGATGGCCGGCGGCGAGCACGCGTTTGGCGACCTCGCTGCCGGGGCCGGGCTTGACCTTGCCGTCGGCGTCGACGCTGCCGAGGTTGCGGCCCAGCTCGAAGAACACGGCCGGCGCCTGGTAGCGCTTGAGGATCTCCAGGATCTCGTCGGTGTAGCGCGGGTGCGGGCCGTCGTCGAAGGTCAGCAGCACCGTCTTGGGCGGCAGCTGGCGGCCGAAGAATTCGCGTTCCTGCTTGGTCGGTCCGCGGGTCGCGGCCGGGGCCGGGGCCGCAGCGGTCTGCGCGCTCTGCGCAGCGGGCGCGGCGGCCGTCGAGGGCGTGGCGTCGTCCGGGCCCTCCGTGACGCTGGGACGCGCCTGCAGGTCCGGCAGGATGGTCGCGTAGTCCTTCAGGATGCGGTCGCGCGCGTACAGGCCCTTGAGCTTGGCGACATAGTCGGTCCACTTCTCGCGCTTGGGCACGATGCCGCGCTGCGCGAAGCGGCCGAAGGTGTCGCGCAGCTCCTGCTCGTAAGCGTTCTCGATCTCGGCCAGCACGCCCAGGTCCTCGCCCGCGCGCTTGGCGAGCTTCAGGCCGGCGATGCTCTGCGAAGTCGAGAACTGCTGCGACAGCTGCGCCAGGAATTCCTTGAACGCGAGCCGGTCGGCGTCGAACCACGAGGGCTCCTGCTCGACGCGGTCCAGCAGTTCCGCCAGCGCGGCGAGGCCGGCCGGGTCGGTGCTTCTGCCCGCGGTCTCGCCGAGCGCCCGGATGCTGTCCTGCATGTCGTGGAAGAGCAGCATGCCGACGGCGCGCACGGCGTCGCGCTCGGCGGGCTTGAGCGCGGACTCGCCGTCCATCAGCACGATCATCTGGCGATAGCGCGCGAGCACCTCGTCGCTCTGCCTGAGCAGCGTGGCGCTGACGGCCGGATTGGCGGAAGCCGCCTCCACCGGCGCCAGCGGCCGGGGCGCATCGCCGGACGGCTGGCAGCCGCCCAGCAGGGTCATCGTGACGGCGGACGCCGCGGCCAGGGTGGCCGTCCGGGCGGTCATCCAGACGGCGCCCCTGCGTTGACTTCTCTCTTGCATGCCTTCCCTCGAACCTTCCCTCTATGCCGTTCCGCTGGCCCCGCGGCCGCCCTCCCCCGGGCGTCGGCGGGCCGAAGCGGCGCCATTGTGACCCGCTCTGTAGAATCCCCGGGTTTGTCCCACCCCCTGAATGGCCGGTTCCGGCCCTCGCGCGCCATGAATCTTTCCGCCCTCACCGCCCTGTCGCCCCTGGATGGCCGTTATGCGTCGCGCATGGCCGCGCTGCGTCCGCTGCTGTCCGAGTTCGGTCTGATGCACCGCCGCGTGCAGGTGGAGATCGAATGGTTCATCGCGCTGTCCGACGGGGGTTTGGCGGAACTGAAGCCGCTGTCGGGCGCCTCGCGCGAATTCCTGCGGGCGCTGGTGGCGAACTTCTCCGAGACCGACGCGCAGGCGATCAAGGACATCGAGAAGACGACCAACCACGACGTCAAGGCGGTGGAGTACTGGATCAAGCAGCAGTTCGCCGGCAAGGCGGAGCTGGAGGGCGCGGGCGAGTTCGTGCACTTCGCCTGCACCAGCGAGGACATCAACAACACCAGCCACGGCCTGATGCTGAAGGCCGCGCGCGACCAGGTGATCCTGCCGGCGCTGGACCGCGTGATCGAGAAGATGACCGCGATGGCCCAGGCCCACGCCGCCGCGCCGATGCTGAGCCGCACGCACGGCCAGACCGCCAGCCCGACGACCGTCGGCAAGGAGATCGCCAACGTCGTGGCGCGCCTGCGCCGCGCGCGCACCGTGATCGAAGAGGTGAAGCTGCTGGCCAAGATGAACGGTGCCGTGGGCAACTACAACGCGCACCTGTCGGCTTATCCGGAGAAGGACTGGGAAGCGTTCAGCCAGTCGGTGATCGAGCAGCAGCTGGGCCTGACCTTCAATCCGTACACGATCCAGATCGAGCCGCACGACTACATGGCCGAGCTGTTCGACGCCGTCACGCGCGCCAACACCATCCTGGTGGACTGGTCGCGCGACGTGTGGGGCTATGTGTCGCTGGGCTACTTCAAGCAGAAGACCAAGGCCGGCGAGATCGGCTCGTCGACGATGCCGCACAAGGTCAACCCGATCGACTTCGAGAACGCCGAGGGCAACTTCGGCCTGGCCAGCGCCGTGCTGACGCACCTGAGCCAGAAGCTGCCGATCTCGCGCTGGCAGCGGGACCTGACGGACTCGACGGTACTGCGCAACATGGGCGTGGCGCTCGGTTACGCGCTGCTGGGCTACGACTCGCTGACCAAGGGCCTCGACAAGCTGGAACTCAACCAGGCCGCGCTGGACGCCGACCTGGATTCGTCCTGGGAAGTGCTGGCCGAGCCGATCCAGACGGTGATGCGCCGCTACGCGCTGCCCAACCCGTACGAGCGCCTGAAGGAACTGACGCGCGGCAAGGCGATCACGCGCGAATCGATCCAGGCCTTCATCCAGGGACTGGAACTGCCGGAAGCCGAGAAGCAGCGCCTGCTGGCGATGACGCCGGGGAACTACACCGGCACGGCGGAGGCGCTGGCGAAGCGGATCTGATCGGTTGATCGGCCGGATCGCAACAAGGGGGCAGTGCATTCGTGCACTGCCCCCTTTTGCTATCGACCTCCTGTTGAAGGGTTTCGTTCAAGCCTTCCGTTCAGGCGTCCGGATCGGGCGCTGCGGGCTGACGCCAGCGGTGACCGACAAGCACGGCGCAGCAGGCGATCCAGGCCCCGGCGATGACCTCGAGCGCAATGCCCGCCAGGGCGTCCGGCGCGGCGGCGGCGAGGGCCCAGAAGGCTTCCGCGCCGATCGCGGCGGCCACGAGTCCGAGCAGGGCGACGGCGCTGCGCGAGACGCGGGGACGGGTGCCGTCGACGGCGGCCGCGAGGAACACCGCCGTCACCCGCAACACGACGGCGCCCCACAGCATCGCGCCCATGATCGCGAGGAAGAGCTCCGGGTACGACCAGGCCGCGCAGCAGCCCGGCAGCGCCAGCACGAGACGCGCGCCCGCGCTCGCGGCGATCACGCGTGCCGCGGTCCGCAGCAGCCCCGGCGCCGACGGACGTCCGGCGTCGTCGGCGTTCACCGCGTGATGTTGCATGCCTTGGCGTACTGCGCCGCCAGGCCGCCGCCGATGGCCCAGCCGCCCATCACGCTGAGGAAGCTGCCGCCGATGCCGCCGACGGTGGCGCCGATGCCGCTCCAGGCCAGGATGGTGTTCGCGCAGGCGGCGCCGTCCGCGGTGGCGCGGCCTTCGGGCGTGCCGGCCCAGGAATCGCCGCCGTGCACGGTGTCGATCTCCGCGTCGGTCAGCTCGCGGAATTCCAGGTCACGCGAGTCAAGAGAAGTGTTGTTCATGTCGAGGGTCTCGATGAGGAAAAGGAGATCCACGAAGTTGGATTCGATGGATCACACCGTCGGGTGACGGCGCGTTCGCATTCCATCGAGAACGGGCGACGACGCCCATGACCCGGGTGTGCGTGCGACGGTCCCGGCACGGACCGTGAACACGGATCGCGGTTGTCCGATCGCAATGAAAAAAGGGCAGTGCATTTCTGCACTGCCCTCGCACCTGCCGGGGAATCGGGGGTCGGGTGTCGCTCGGAGCAGCCCCGTCAGGCGCCGGTGCCGGGGGGAATCGGCACCGGTCAACCGGAGTCGGCCGTCTTAGAACTGATAGGCCAGGCCCATGCTCAGACGATCGTCCTTCTTGTTGAAGCCGTTGGCGTCCGGCAGGTTGTTGAAGCGGGTGGCTTCAGCGCGCAGCGAGACGTTCTTTGTCAGCGCGTAGTCGACGCCGACGCCCAGCTTCAGGCCGGTCTTGTCCTTGTCGCCCAGGCCGTTGCTGAAGTCGCGCTCGGCGTAGGCCACGCCGACCTTGCCGTAGACGCCGAAGCCCTTGCCCAGCGGGGCGCGGGCGATGCCGTCCAGCGAGTACACCTTGTTCTTCGCGGTCACGCCGCCGAAGTCGACCTTGCCCAGGTCGGTGTAGGCGATTTCAGCCGCAAAGTTCTCGTTGAACTTGTAGCCGCCGAAGATGCTGTAGCTGTCCGACGAGCGCTTCTGGGAATTGCCGTCCACACGCTGCGAGGACTTGCCGACGTCGCCGCCGATGTAATACGGGGTCACCGGATCGGCGTGCGCCACGCCCACGCCCAGCGTCAGTGCGACGGTCGCGGCAGCCAGCAGACCGGCCTTCTTGCCGTTGATCGAGGGGCGGGTGTTGTTGTTGCTGTTCATCTGGAACTCCTTCAGAGCTGTTGATCGATCTGTCGTTCCGGGTCGCCTGGGTCAGTGATCAGGCTCGTTCGACATGGAGCTCATTCTGGGAATTCGACCCCGCCGCGTCTGTGGCGCGAGTTGAGCGCTTGTGTGACGGTCGATGACAGCCGCGCACGCGGCGCTTGACGAAGCTTCACGCGGGGCGGAGAACGCCCACTGCGTCAGCGATTCAGGCGAAGTCAGGCCGCTTCGGCCGACCAGTACAGCAGGAGCCGGGCGCCGCCCAGGCGCGGCGCTTCGCCGAGTCGCGCATGGCCGCCGTGCGCGTGCGCGACGTGTCGCACGATGGCGAGCCCCAGGCCGAAACCGCGCGTGCCGCGCCCTTTGCGTTCGAGGCGCTTGAACGGCTCGAAAGCCGCCTCGCGCAGCGACGGCGGCACGCCCTCGCCGTCGTCGTCGATCGCGAGCCAGAGCTGCCCCGCCTCCACCCACGCGCTCAGCAGAATGCGGCCCTTCGCGTACCGCGCGGCGTTGCGCAACCCGTTGCGGATCGCGTAAGGCAGCAGCCTTTCATCGAAAGGCAACTGATCCGGCAGACGCAGATCGGTGTCCAGGGCCTTGCCGTCGAGCAAGGGCGCCAACGACGCCGCCTCCTTCGTCAACATGTCGCCCAGATTGCCTTGCATCACATTCGGCTGCAGCGCGCCCATGTCGAGCCGCGCCAGCGTGAGGCTTGCGTCGATGAGTTCATCGAGTTCGGCGATGTCTCGCTCGCACGCCATCACCGCCTGCTCGCGCCGATCGCGGTCGTCCTCGTCGACGAGCGCATCCACCGCGAATCGCAAGCGCGCCAGCGGCGTCCGCAACTCATGCGACACCGCGCCGGTCAGCTCACGCTGCGTCGCCATCGCGGCGGCCAACCGCTCCAGCATCGCGCGCGTCGCCGCGGCGACCGGCGCGAACAGCGTGCTCTTCAACGGCGGCAGCTCCGTGTCGAGCCGGCCCGCGCTCAACCGCTCAGCCGCGCGTTGCAGCCCGCGCAGATCACGCCACAGCGGCCGCAACTGCCACCACGCGATCAGCGCGACCGCCAGGGCGATGACGACCGCCACGCCGAGCTGCGCCGCGAGTTCCTTCGGCAGCTCGCCGGCCCGCTTGGAATCGAGCGGCCCGAGCAGCAGCAGCTGATCGGGCTCGCCGGGGAGCGCCGCGTAGATGCGCCGGTTGAAGCCGGTGACCAGCACCTCGCCGCGCTCCAGCCGGCGGCGCTGGTCCGCGCTGAGCTTCGCGAGATCCGTGCGGATCAGCCGCACCGGATAGTCGAACTGCGCATCGAGCTGCTGCACGCGCTCGCGCCGCGCCGGCGGATCGAGCGGCGAGAGATCCCGCACCAGCAGGTCCACCGTGCCGCGCATGAAGTTGCGCACGTAGTCGTTGGTGACCTCGGACGCGCCGATCAGCACCAGCGCCTCGACGAGCAGGATGAGCGCCAGCACCGCCAGTCCGAGTCCCAGCGCCATCCGCAGCAGCGAGGCGCGCAGCGTGATCGCGGCCATCAGTCGATCGCGAAGAGGTAGCCCTGCCCGCGCACCGTCTTGATCCGCACCGGCGCCTGCGCGTCGTCGCCGATCTTCCTGCGCAGCCGCGAGATGCGTGCGTCGATCGCGCGGTCCAGCCCGTCGAACTCCAGTCCGCGCAGCCCCTGCATGATGTCGTCGCGGCTGACGACCTGCCCGGCGCGATGCGCCAGGAAGTTCAGCAGCTCGTACTCGGCGGTCGTGAGCACGACCGGCTCGCCGTTCAGGCGCAGCTCGCGCGACTGCGGCAGCAGCGTCAGCGGTCCGAAGTGCAGCGCCTCGCCGATGGGATGCGCGGCCGGCATCGCGTCACGGCGCAGCAGCGCCTTCAGCCGCGCCAGCAGCACGCGCGGCGCCACCGGCTTGGCGATGTAGTCGTCCGCGCCGCCCTCCAGGCCGAGCACCTGGTCGATGTCGTCGTCGCGCGCCGTCAGCATCACGATGCGGCCGGCGAAATCGCGCCGCGTGTCGCGCAGCACGTCGAAGCCGTCCTTGCCGGGCAGGTGGCCGTCCAGCAGCACCAGCTCGAAAGTCTCCTGCCGCATCATCGCCTCGCCGGCCAGGCCGTCGCCGCAGACGGTCACCGCGTAGTTGGCCTTCGCCAGCGCGTCGGCGACCAGTTGCGCCAGGCGTTCGTCGTCTTCGATGAGCAGGATGCGCGCGGCGGGATGAGCGGGAATGTCCATGGCGCCCAGCATAGGCGAGCCCCCGCCCCGCCGACTTCAGCCACGCTTAAGCGCGCCTGCGCACGCGTGCGGGCTTCAGCGGTCCGCCGGCACGTCCAAGCGCCATCCCGCGGGCGTGCGGACGGCCCGCAGCGTCGGATCGTCCGCCAGCGGCGCCCAGCGCTGCGCCAGGTGATCCAGCGCCTGCGGAGACAGGTCGGTACGGCTGGCCATCACGCGTTCGACCGTCTCCGGCGTCACGCAGGCCATCAGCGCCGCACGGGCCGGTCCGCTCAGCGCGGCATGCCAACGGCGTCGCAGCGCGGCGATCTCCTCGGCGTCGCCGGGCGGTGCCGGGTCGTGCCAGGAATACACCCGCGACTCGCCCTCATGGGCCTCGGTCTGCTGCAGGCCCTCGTCGGTCATGCCGATCGCGAGCAGCACGCGCCCCGACGGATGGTTGTCCGGCGCCGTCGTGCCCAGCAGGTGCCGCAGGCCGAGCACCTGCCGGCAGTAGTCGAAGGTGCCGGCCGCGGCCTCCCGCGCGTAGCCGTGACCCCAGAACCGCGCCGGGAAGCCGTAGCCGATGTCCGGATGCGGCAGTCCGTCGCGCTGGATCGCGCCGGCCAGGCCTACCAGTTCCCCGTCCTCCAGCCGCTCGACGGCCCAGAACCCGTAGCCCAGCAGCCAGTAACGCGCCTCCAGCCGTTCGCGGATCCAGGCGGCGGCCTGCTCGTCGGTGCGGACCTGCGCGTCGTAGATGTGCTCAATCCAGGCCGGCTCGTTGAGCAGGCCGCGGACGAAAGCCGCATCCGACTGCCGGAACCACCGCAGGCGCAGTCGCGCCGTTCTCAACACGTCCATTCCCGCCTCCCAGCGCCCGGAGCCGCCCCCGGATGTGTTCTCAAGCAAAAGCGGGACAATACCGCACATGAAATTCATGTCGAAGCTCCAGGCGGCCGAGCGCCTGAACGACTCCCTGCTGTGCGTCGGGCTGGACCCCGATCCCGCGAAGTTCCCGACCCACTGGCGGGGCGACGCCGGCCGGATCTACGACTTCTGCGCCGCCATCGTCGACGCCACCAAGGACGTGGTGAGCTCGTACAAGCCGCAGATCGCCTACTTCGCCGCGCACCGCGCCGAAGACCAGCTCGAGCAGCTGATGGCCCACATCAAGCGCCACGCGCCGCACGTGCCGGTGATCCTCGACGCCAAGCGGGGCGACATCGGCGCCACCGCCGAGCAGTACGCCCGCGAAGCCTTCGAGCGCTACCAGGCCGACGCGGTGACGCTGTCGCCGTTCATGGGCCGCGACAGCGTCGAGCCCTATCTGCGCTATGCCGACAAGGGCGCCTTCCTGCTGTGCCGCACCTCCAACCCGGGCGGCGACGACTGGCAGATGCAGCGCCTGGCCGATGTGCCGGGCCAGCCGCGCCTGTTCGAGCATCTGGCCGCGCTCGCCCAGGGCGACTGGAACGTCAACGGCCAGCTCGGCCTGGTGGTCGGCGCGACCTACCCGAAGGAGATCGAGCGCGTGCGTGAACTCGCCCCCACGCTGCCGCTGCTGATCCCGGGCGTGGGCGCCCAGGGCGGCGACGCGGCGGCCACGGTGTCCGCAGGCTGGCGCCACGGCGGCGGCACGGTCATCGTGAATTCTTCCCGCGCCGTGTTGTATGCGTCCGCCGGCGAGGACTTCGCCGCCGCCGCCCGCCGTGTGGCGCTGGCGACACGCGACGCGCTGCGCCCCCCGGCCGCGGCCTGATCCCCGGGCGGCGACGCCCGCCAACTAGTTGGCAAAAACCCCGAACGCGCACCGGACTGGACGCGTTTCGGGATTCCACGCCTCTTCAGAACCCCCTCCGCTCACCGAGACTCCGTTACCGGACGTTGCATTTACGGGCCGCCGCCTGCCGATCCGGCACGCCGCTCGCCCCGCAACCTTTCCAAGGAGAGAAAGGGCATGTCCATCCATCACGAGTTGGGGCGGGGTCGAGTGAGCAAGGATTCCCAGGACGATCTGAGCAGTCTGGTCGGGCACGAGTTGTCGCGCGGCGACAGCCTGCCTGCGAAGCTGCAATGGCGCGCCGCGCGGCTGTTCATGGCCGCCTGCGTGCTGCTGTCCGGCATGGCCGGCCTGCTGCTGCTGGCCAGCGCCGGCGCCACCGAGCCCTTGCGCGGCCTGCTGCCGCCGGTGCTCGCCCTCGTGACGACCTTCGCCGGGCTGGCGATGCTGTGGCGGCTCCCCTCCCACCACGGCCCCGCGGCGGCGGTCGCGCTGATGTGCCTGGCGATGGCGACGGCGCTGTCGCTGGCGGTGTCCCGCCAGCTCGGCCTCAACGCCGCGAGCCTCGGGATCATGGGCCTGATGGTCGCGCTCGGCACCGGCATGATCGGCCTGGGTGCCGGCCTGTCGCTGTTCGGCCTGGGACTGGCGGCGCTGGGCGGACTGGCCTCGGCGGAACTGGGCGGCTGGATCCAGGTCGGCGCCGCGCCGGTCGGACTCACCGCGCGGCTGCTGACCCAGCTCCTGCTGCTGACCTCGGGGCTGGTCGTCGGTCTGGGAACCGCCAAGCTGATCCGGCGCGCGATGCAGGAGGTCAACGACCGCCACGCGCGTTTCCGCCACCTGCTCAACATGGCGGCGGACTGGTACTGGGAGATGGATCGCCAGTTCCGCTTCACCCACCTGACCGAACACACCCCGGGCGCGTCGGGCCTGTCGATGGCCGAGCGGCTGGGCCGCGCGCCGTGGGAGATCGAGCACCTCGGCCTCTCCGACGAGGAACTCGACGCGCACCGCGCCGACCTCGAATCGCACCGCCCGTTCCGCGGCCTGGTCATGCGCCGCACCTCCGGGGACGGCGCGCTGCACTACGTGTCGATCAGCGGCGAGCCGCGTTTCGATGCCAAGGGCAACTTCCGCGGTTACTGGGGCGTGGGCCGCGACGTCACCGACGAGGTCCAGACCGAGCAGGCCATGGTGGCCACCGAGACGCGCTACCGCGAGCTCTTCCGCCGCTCGCCGTCGCCGCTGGTGCTGCATCGCTGGGGCCGCGTGATGGACGCCAACCCGGCGGCGATGGCCATGTTCGGCTACACGCAGCGCTCGTCGATGATCGGCCAGGACCTGTTCTCGCATTACGAGCCGGGCGACGAGGAACGCGCCCGTCAGCGCGCCGCCAAGATCGAGGCGCTGCCCGTCGGCGCGATGCTGCCGATGACGGAATTCCGGCTGCGCACGCTCTCGCGCCGGCGCCGCCTGGTGCAGGCCACCAGCGTGCGCGTGGACGCGGCCACCGGGCCGGCGACGCTGTCCTTCTTCATCGACCAGACCGAGACCTCGCGCGCGCAGGACGCGCTGCGGCGTTCGGAGGCGCTGCTGTCGCACCTGTTCGCGACCAGCCCCGACGTGGTCACGCTGACCGAGACCGTCAGCGGCCGCTACGTGATGGTCAACAAGACTTTCGAGCTGATCAGCGGCTACACCGCCGACGAGGTGCTGGGGCGCAGTTCGGAGGAGCTCGGCATCTGGCAGGACATCGGCGACCGCGAACGGCTGGTGGAGGCCTTGCGCCAGCACGGCCGCGTGAGCGACATGCCGGCGACCTTCGCCAACCGGCGCGGACAGCCGATCCCGATGCTGCTGTCGGCGGCGCCCTTCGTGATGGACGGGATGTCCTACCTGGTCGTCAACTCGCGCGACGTCAGCGACACCGAGCGCACCCGGCTGGTCCATGCGGCGATCCTGGAGAACGCGTCGATCGGCATCGCGCTGACGCGCGACCAGCATTTCGTGCAGGCCAACCGGCTGGTGGAGGAGATGTTCGGCTGGCCCGCGGGCGGGCTGATCGGCCAGGCGGGTGGCGTGGTGTGGCCCAACCCCGAAGACTACGAGGCGGTCGGCGACGAACTCGGTCCGCGGCTGGCCGCGGGTGAGCAGGTCGAGGTCGAACGCCTGATGCGACGCCGCGACGGCAGCCGCTTCCTGTGCCGGATCCTGGCGCGGGCGGTGGACCCGAACCACCCCAGCCGGGGCGGCACGATCTGGATCATGGAAGACGTGACCGAGCGCCGGCGCGTCGAGGCGGCGCTGGCGCAGGCCAAGGACGAGGCGCAGGCCGCCAACCGGGCCAAGAGCGCCTTCCTGGCCAACATCAGCCACGAGATCCGCACGCCGCTGAACGGCCTGGTCGGTCTGGCGCGTCTGCTGCAGCAGCCCGACCTGAACGGCGACACGCGCACCCACTACCTGGACCAGATGGTGGACAGCGCGGAGAGCCTGTCGGGCCTGATGTCGGACATCCTGGACCTGTCCAAGATCGAGGCTGGCCGGCTGACGCTGGAGACGGTGCCCTTCGCGCTGCGCGACATGCTGGCGACGATGCGCATGGGGTACCTCACGCTGGCGCAGGCGCGCGGGCTGGGCTTCAGCATCGACGTCGAGGACGCGGTGCCGGCCTGGGTGATCGGCGACCCGGTGCGGACGCGGCAGATCCTGAGCAACTACCTGAGCAACGCCTTGAAATTCACCGAACAGGGCCGCGTCGCGGTGCGGGTGCGCCGGCTGGACGAGCGGCGCCTGCGCGTCGAGGTCAGCGACACCGGCCCCGGCATCGCCGAGGCCATGCACGAGCGGCTGTTCCAGCCCTTCACGCAGGCCGACGAATCGACCACGCGCCGTTACGGCGGCACGGGTCTGGGCCTGTCGATCTGCCGCGAGCTGGCGACCCTGATGGGCGGCGACGTGGGCGTGGACAGCCAGCCGGGCGCGGGCGCGACCTTCTGGGCCGAGCTGCCGCTGCCGGCGGCGCCGGCGCCCGCGCCGGTCAACACGCAGCGCCGCTCGCCGGCGGACGAGGCGGAACTGGCGGGACGCCGCGTGTTGATGGTCGAGGACAACCCGGTGAACATGATGATCGCGGTGGCCATGCTCGAGCAGTGGGGCGCGGAGGTCTCACAGGCCAGCGACGGTAGCCAGGCGGTGGAGGCAGTGACGGCCGCGGCCAGCATGGGCAAACCCTTCGATGCGGTGCTGATGGACGTGCAGATGCCGGTCATGAGCGGTCACGAGGCGACACGGCAACTGCGCCAGCGCTACGACGCGACCGAGCTGCCGATCATCGCGTTGACGGCGGCGGCGCTGGTCCAGGAACGCGACGAGGCGCTCGCCGCCGGGATGAACGAGTTCCTCACCAAGCCGATCGACGCGCAGCGGCTGCGGCAGGTGCTGGTGAAGCTCACGGCGGATTGACCGGGTCAGCGGTCCCTGTCCCGTTGCTGCGTTCAAGGTATAGCCGACGACCGGCAAGCACCCGAAGCTCCGCGCGAATCTGCTGCGACAGGCTCATGGCCTCCGCCGCTTCCTTCCGCGTGATGTGTCGTTCCGTCGAGTAGTCAGCATCGTTCCTGCTGCTGCGCAGTTCCCCTAGCCTGCGGGCCAAACCCTTCTCGCCGTCACGTTCGTAATGCTCCTGGGTCCATTGGTGAACCCTGGAATGCCGCTCGAAAATGCCCGCCATGTCGAGTCCAGAGATGCCTTGCGACGATGAGGACTTCATCGGGGTCAAAAGCAGTCATCGTGTAGCCCTCACCTCACCAGATGCCGGTCCTCGAATCGACCGGGCCATACTCGAACAAAGGCGATTAGCCACAGACGATCAATCGCAGGAACGGTCGTGTAAAGCGCCTCAAAGGCTTCGATCTCGGGATGGGGATACTCGGAGTCCAGTGCGTAGCCAAAGAGCGTGAACTGCAGGCTCAAGTTGTGCTCCTCGGGATCCTGGATCACGCGGACGCTGATCTGCCGGTCCCCCGCGCATCGCGCAAGCTCCCGATCGACAACCCAGAAGTCCTCACGCAGCAGATGCGGATGCTTCTGCGCATACCACTCGAGGATGTCCTCGTAGTCCTCCGTCCCGCGAAGCGCCTGGAGGTCGTACGGCCACTCGCCGGGCGAGCAAGGGTTCATCCACGGCCGGTAGAGGTACGGCTTCTGGCTCTTGCTGTACACCCACACTGGTCGTCCGGGCTCAAGGAACTCCGGCACTGGCGCCAGCGCGGCCTCCTCGGGCTCGTCTTCGAATTCGATTCGCTGCAACATCGTTTCTGCCTTTCTGCCACCGACCTCATGTCGATGCGATGTACGCATTCTCGAAATCGAATCCCTTTCTGCCATGACTCAAAGTTGTGGGCGGCGGGGGGTCTGAAGAGGGCCCACTTTCGAGGGAATGGGGCACCTCTTCTGAGCTCGCCGCGGCGCCATGCGAAATGGCGCAGCCTTCACCTTGCGCTCAGGCTGGTGCCCTTCCAATCCGCCGCCTGCCAGCGCTGGAACGCACCGAGCATCGTCACGTCGCCGGCCTGGCGCCTGGTCTCCAGCGAGTCGAGGTCGACCAGTTCGTAGCTGCGCTTGTAGCGGCCTTCGGCGCGGGACTCGCGCGCGACCAGCAGCTCCTTGCCGCCGGGCACCCAGCCGGCGAATTCCGCGTAGCCGAGGCCGGGCTGCGCGGCCACCGGCGGCAGCACCGACACCTTCCAGCCCTGCGACGTTCGGCGCAGCAGCCAGAGTTCGCGCCAACCGTCCGCCGGCACCGAGGCGATCGAGATCGCCGTGCCCTCGCGGTTGATCCGCGCCGAGGCCGTCATCACCAGACCCCAAGCGCAGTGGCGCAGCAGCGGTGGATTGCCTTCCCGCGCGCCGTTCATCGTGAGCGTCAGGCAGGTCTCGCCCGGCTGGCCGGCAGCGACGTTCAGCTTCACCGCGCCGAGGATCTGCTCCGGCGCACCCGCGGGCAGCGCGGCCCAGCGCATCGCGTTGCCGCGCATGGCGGCGTCGTTGTAGCTGGGCTGGTCGTCGTCCGACAGCTCGGCCGGCACGACGCGGGCAAAGGCCTCCAGCGCGCGGCGCGACGCCGCCGACGACACATCGACCTGCAGCTGCCCCGGCACCGAGGCCGTCGCAGACGTCGAGCCGGTGAACACGTTGGACACGGTGGAGGTGGCCACCGTCGCACGACGGGCACGGATGAACGCCAGGCTGCTCCACACGCCCGCCTGGCGCATCAGCACGCGGTTGCGCCAATGCGTCGCCAGCGCCGGATCGCGCAGGTCGACCTTGTCGAGCACGTCCGCGCGCCACTGGTCCATCTGCTCGCGCTGCGGCGGCGTCGCGACCGGGTCCAGGCAGTCGACGCGCGTCAGCGCCAGCGCGGCGCGCGCCTTCTGCTCCGACGTCGACGCCGGCATCGCCAGCACGCGGCGGAACGCGTCGCCTTCGTAGCAGAGCTGCATCGCGCCGGCCTCGCGCTCCAGCGTTCGGAAGCGCAGGCCGTAACGCGCGGCGACGTCGAGCTGCGCGGCGACCTGCGTCTCTGCGGCTGTCGGAGCGACGGTCGCGCCGTCCGGACGGGACTGCGCGCGCGAGGCGCGATCGGCCAGACGCTCGGCCAGCGTGCCCATCGCGTCGAGCGCCTCGGCGCCGTCCGCGCCGTTCATCTGCGTCGCGCTCGCCGACTGCACATAGGCGGCGGCCAGGCCCAGGCCGAGCGACTCCGAGCCCGGCTGCTGGCGCACGACACGCAGCGCGGCCAGCAACGCGTCCGGTTGGGCGGCCGGGCCGTTGAGCGGCAGCAGCGCGGTCTTGCGGACGAAGCCGCCGCGTTCGCGGCGGTAGTCGTAGACCTGGAAGTGGTCGGGGCGCTCGCCGCGGATCTCCAGCGCCTCGCCGCGCCAGAGTTGCGCCTGCGCCGGCGACGAGTCCTTCGCCGCCGCGCGCATGGCGACGTTGTCCTGCACCACCAGCGCGGTGCGCGGTGCCGCGTCGTCCGGCGAGACGCGCTTGATCGGCGGCTTCGGGGCCGTGTCCTCTGCTGTGGCATTGATTGCGGCGTTGGCCGAGTGGACACACAGCAGCTGGACGGCGACGGCGGCGATGGCAGCGGCCATCACGAGTTTCATGCGGCACATGGCGTTCTCCTTTCCGGTCTTCATTGCGCGGACTGTTCCTGGGTCGACGGCGCGGCAGGCTCGGACTTCGTCCCCAGCAGCGTCTTGCCGATGAATCCCCCGTCCGACGGGGGCGGCGCGATGATCACCTGCACCTTGTCGGAGAGCTTGTCGGCCATGGCCTTCTGGATCAGCAGCGGATGGCGGCTCAGCAGCGCACCCTCGGCGGCCATCTGGTCGACCGCGACCTTGCCGATGCGCGTCTGGCGATAGGCCTCGGCGTCGGCCAGCTTCTCGCGCGCCTTGGCCTCGCCCTCGGCTTCGATGCCGCGCGCCTGCGCGTTGCCTTCGGCCATGCGGACCCGCGCGACGCGCTCGGCCTCGGCTTCCAGCTGGCGCTGCTCGACCTGACGCTGCTTGAACGGCAGCACGTGCTTCATCGCTTCTTCCTGGCCCTTGGCCGCGATGACCTGCTCACGCGCCGCGGCTTCCGCCGAGGTCTCGCGACGGACCTTCTCGGCGGCGGCCTCCAGCTCGGTCTGCTTGACCTGCTTCTCCTTGAGCTCCAGCGTGTAGCGCATCTTCTCGCTGGCCAAGCCCTCGGACAGCAGGTTCTCCAGGCCGGCGCGGTACTCCTGCGGCAGATCGACGTTGCCGATCTCCAGCCCGCGCAGCACGATGCCGTCCAGCGCCAGCTTGCGGCGCAGCTCCGACTCCAGCGCGGCCTGGATGGGACCGCGTTGCGTCGAGAAGATCTCGCGCACCGTGTGCGTCGCGATCTGGCGGTAGACGATGCCTTGAAGCGCAGGGGCGATCACGTCGCCCTCGATGTCGTCGGGCAGCGAGGCGGCCAGTTGCGCCAGACGCGTCGGGTCGACGGTCCAGCGCACCGTCAGGTCCAGGCCCAGCGAGAGGCCTTCGAGCGACTGCAGCGGCGCTTCGCCGTCGGCACGGGCGAAACGGTCCGGGTGATAGCTGCGGTCGCGCACCGGCAGGTCGCGGACGTCGTGCAGGCCGGGAATCTGGAGCATGGAACCGGAGCGGGCCTCGGTCACGCCGCCGGTCAGCACGTTGGTGCGCAGGCTGACGTTGCCGCGCGGCACTTCATGCACCGGCGGGTGCGTCACCAGCAACGCCACCGCGCCGGCCACGGCGGTCAGGCCGGCCAGCCAGGGCAGGCAGCGGACGACGCCGGCGCCGGCGCCGCGGGGGACACCGGGCAGCCGAGCCTTGAGCCGCGCGGCGGCATTGCGGATCGATTGCAGGCGGTCGTTCATGAGGTCCTCCGGGGTTCCCGTGATTCGGGTGTTGGGATGTCGCTCATGGTCCGCAAAGGCCCCGGAAGCCTCAATGCGGGCGTCGGCGGGTCCCTTCACGGTCCGGAAGAAACCCTCACAGGGCGGGCGTGCCGGAGGGCACGGGGGTGCCGATAATCCGGCGCCATGGCCATCCCCATGCACAAGGTCGCCGTCATCGAGGACGACCGCCCCACCAGCGAGCAGCTCACCGGCTGGATCCGCGCCGCGCGGCCCGAGCTGCAGGTCGATCAGTGGTTCGACCGCGACGCCGCCGAGGCCGCGCTGGCGCGTGAGCGCTACGACATGGTCGTGCTCGACATCGAGCTCGGTCGCGAGCGCAACGCCGGCATCGCGCTGATCAACGAGATCAACAAGCTGAACGCCGGCACGCCGGTGCTGGTCGTGTCGGCGATGCCGGCGGCCATCTACCGCGGGATCATGAAGGCGCTGGACGCCTGGGACTACCTGCAGAAGACCAGCTTCGACGAGGCCGAGTTCATCGACACCTTCCTCGACATCCTGCGCGCGGCCCGCGCCCGGGAAGCCGCCGGGCCGGTGCCGGTCGCGCCCGACGCGCTGCAGCTGGATCCGCTCTGGCAGCGCAGCCCGCTGTGGAAGGGCCAGCGCATCAACCTGCCCCTGACGGCGCAGCGCATCCTCGCCACGCTTTACCAGCGCGCGCCGCAGGTCGTGTCGTACGAGGAGCTCTACGACGTCGTCAAGAGCGGCCGCACCCGCGACAACGTCCGCAAGCACGTGTCGACGCTGCGCGAGGCGCTGAAGGAAGTCGATCCGACCTTCGACGCGATCGAGAACGTGCCGATGCGGGGGTTCCGGTGGTCGGGGCCGCGGTGAGCGTCGGGAGCGTCGGGAGCGTCGGAATGGGCGCCGCATGAGGCTCGGACCGGTCGAGCTGCCCGCGCTGGTCGTGCCGCGCCTGGGCCTGGCGGCGTTCCGACGTCGCGCGGTGGTTCACCTGGCCTTCCTGCTGCTGGCACTGGCGACAGTCGGCCTGGTGCTGACCGTGCTGACCGACCAGAAGGAGCGCGCCTACCAGCGCTACGCGCAAGGCTTCCGCCAATCGCTGTCCGAGATCGTGCTGCAGCTGCGCCATCCGAGCGGGCAGCTGGCGCTGCTCAATCCGACCATGGGCGCGGGCGACCGCGACGGCCAGGCGCCGGTGCTGCTGCCGTTCTCGGCCATCGACTTCGACGACCAGAACAAGGCGCAGCGCGCCGTGGAGATGGCCGGCTGCGGCCTGCGATGGCCCGACGGCTCGAGCCTGTGCGCCGCCGTCGGCGCGAACGCCTATGCGGGCGGTTTCCTGTACCTGGTCGGCAGCCTGGAAAGCGGCCCGCTGGCCGGCCGGGAGCACGGCGCGCTGGACCTGGGCGGCGTGCACCGCGCGCGCGTGACCGTGAAGGCGCGCGGCGGCACGCAGACCTGGATCGCGCCGTTCGAGGGCGCCGCCTCGGCGGACGGGACACAGCGCGGCCGGCTGACCGGTTTCCCCGGCGCGGGGCCGCAGTTGCCCGGCAAGGCGCGGCCGGTGCGCGAGTTCCGCGGCTGGCTCTGGCGCGAGGGGCCGTGCGCCGAAGGCAGCCGCGGGCCGGACTGCGCGCGGCGCACCTTCTATTCGATCCGGCTGCCTGTGGAAGCATTCCAGGATGCGCTCTTCGACGACGCCGGCCGTCGCGCACGGCCGGTGTGGCCGCCGGCGGACCTGGACCAGATGCGCGTCCGGGTGGAGCTGCTCGCGCCGGCGGAGCCCCCCGTCGAGTCGGCATCGCTGTTCGACAGCGCCCGACCCGGCGCGTCGCTCGCGCTGTCGCTGGACAAGATCGGCGCGTCGCTGCAGCCGGGCGAGACGCTGCGCATCGAGCGTCTGGGCCAGCAGTCGACGACGCTCGCCGAGCGTCGCGGGCCGGAGTTGCCGGAGCGCGCGCTCCCCTGGCTGATCCACGTGATGCGGCGCTTGCCGGTGCAGGGCGAGATCCTGGGCGTGGGCGCCGGCACGGACGCGGCCGAGATCCGCTGGCTGACCGCGAACGACGAGGTGGCCACGCCGAGCGGCCGCTACCGGCTCGACCTGCGCGGCGACCTGCGCAGCCTCGACCGCCAGCTGGCACTGGAGGCGCGCCCGCTGGCGTGGCTGGCGGCGGCGATGCTGGCCGCGGTCGGGCTGGCGTGGCTGATGGTGGAGCTGGGGCTGATCCGGGGCATCGCGGTGCTGACGAAGCGCGCGGCCGCCGTCTCCTACAACATGCAGGACGCCCGCGCGGAGCAGCGCATCGGCGAGCTCGACGTGGCCGACCTGCGCGGTCGCGACGAACTGGGGATCCTCGCCGGCAGCCTGGCCGACGCGCTGACCCGCGTGAAGGACGGCCTGCGCCGCGAGCAGCTGCGGGCCGAACGCGAGCGCGAGATGTGGCATGCGGTGGGCCACGAGATCATGTCGCCGCTGCAGTCGCTGATGGTGCTGCACGGCGCGGGCGACGATCCCAGCCATCGCTACGTGCAGCGGATGCAGCAGGCGGTGAAGGTGCTCTATGGCAGCGCGCCGCCGAGCGAGGCGCTGGCTTCGGCCGACCTGCACACGGAGGCGCTGGATCTGGCGGCCTTCTGCCGCGAGGTGGCCGCGAACGCGCATTACGCCGGCATCGATCACGTGAGCTTCGACACCGCGCTGCCCGAACCGCAGCCCGTCCACGCCGAGGCCTATGCGCTGGAGGACGCCGTCACCCACGTGCTGCGCAACGCTGACCGTTACCGGCCCGAAGGCACGCCCATTGCCATCACCCTGGCAGCGGGCGGGCCGGGTGTCGTGCTGCTGCGGATCCGCAACCAGGGCCCGCACATCGAAGGCCCCATGCTGGAACAGATCTTCGAATACGGCGTCTCCGACACCGCCCCGCAGGTCAACGGGGAACGCCGAGGCCAGGGGCTCTTCGTCGCGAAGACCTACCTGGCGAAGATGGATGGCAGCATCCGGGCATTCAATGTGCCGGACGGGGTGGTGTTCGAGATGAGCCTGCGCCGCGCGGCGGCGTGACCGACGTGACCGGCGCGGTCGGGGCAGCCCGCGGAGCCTGCAGATCAAGGAGTTTTTCCATGCCGATGAATCCCCATTACGCGCTGACCGAGCCGATCCGCGACGCCGTCGACACGCTGTCGAAGGAACATCCGCTGCTGGTGGAGTTCGGCGCCTCCTGGTGCCCCATCTGCGAGTCCGCGCAGCCGCTGCTGGAGCAGGCTTTCGAAGGCCGCCACGCGATGGTCCAGCACATCAAGGTCGAGGACGGCAAGGGCCAGGCACTGGGGCGCTCCTTCAAGGTGAAGCTCTGGCCGACGCTGATCTTCATGCGCGACGGGCAGGAGGTGGAGCGCCTGGTCAGGCCCACGAACGCCGCGGATATCCGGGCCGCGCTGGAGCGCATCGACACCACGTGACGGACAATCGGGCCCATGACCCAAGCCCATGTGCTGCTCCCCAAGGACGGAGCTCCCGATCTGCTGTTCGTGCTGCTGCACGGTGCCGGCGCCGACGCCGAGCAGATGCGCCCGCTCGCCGAGGCGCTGCATCGCCAGTACCCGCTGGCCGCGCTGGTGCTGCTGGAGGGCTTCGAGCCCTTCGACGCGATCCCGGGCGGCGGCGCCGGCTTCCAGTGGTATTCCGAGCAAGGCGACGACGCGCTCAAGGCCCTCCGTCTGAACGCGGCCGTGCCGACGCTGGTCGCACTGGTGCGCGGCTGGGCGGAGAAACTCGGTCTGGCGTGGGGACGGGTGGCGCTGGGCGGGTTCTCGCAGGGCGCGATCCTGGCGCTGGAAGCGCTGCAGCAGGAAGAGCAGCTGGCCGGGCGCGTGCTCGCCTTCGGCGGGGCGTTTGCGTACTGGCCGCAGCATGCGCCGAAGGATGTCTCCATCCATCTGCTGCACGGCAAGGACGACGGCGAACTGCCCTACCCGGCGCTGTTGAACGCGGCACGCGAGCTGATGTCGCTCGGCGCGGACATCACGGCGGATGTGCTCCCGAACGTCGGTCATGAACTGCATCCGGCGCTCATCGAGCGCGCGATGGAGCAGCTGCGGACGTTCATTCCCGCCCGTCTCTGGCGCGAAGCGGTCCTCGCCGCGGCTGAGCAGGACAAGAACGAGCCGAGGCACTGACCCGACCCTCACCCCTACCCTCTCCCGCAGTGCTCAGTCCAACGTGACTTCGGTTCTCACGGTGCCCGCCCGATCCGCCCACGCGACCAGGCTGATCCGCGTTCCCTTCGGCGCTCTCACCGTCCACTCGCCGTAGGCGCGATCGCCGGTGATGTCCCGCTCGGGCAGGAACGCGAGCTGCGTCTGCTTCGGCGCATGCCCTTCCAGCTGGGGACCTTCCATCCGCGGCTTGCCGCTCACCAGCCCGACCTCGGGATCCACCGGCAGGAAGATCTCGAACATCACCCCGCGCGTCTGCTTGCGCGCCAGCGCCTGCTTGGTGACGTAGGCCGGCAGCCAGCCGCTGTTGCCCACGGCCATCCGCACGCGCCATGTATCCGGTCCCAGCGCGCGCACCTCCGTGCGCAGCAGCTCCAGCCTCGGCAGGCTCAGCGCGATCTGGTTCATCCACGCCGGGAAGCGCGCCGCCTCCCGCTCGCGCAGATGCGGCGGCGGATTTCTCCAGAAGTTCATCTTGTCCCAGCCGCCGATCTCCACCGGCCCCAGCTGCGGATGCATGAACGAGGTCCACTCGACATGCGCCTTCCCGTCGCAGTGCTCGTCGCTCCACTTCAGCAGCTTGAGGTCGTCGTCCACCGGATGGTCGCGGAACCAGTCGATCCACTTGTAGCCGGTGATGCCCGCCTCCTTGTTGGGCGACCAGAGCTCCACCACCCAGAACAGGGCGCCCAGGTGCTCGTACACCCAGTCCTGCGTCCCGGTGATCACTTCCTTGGGGTGGTACTTGAACTCGTGCCAGATGCTCACCGCCGGGTAGCCGGTGTGCTGCTCCCCGAGCTTGGAGAAGCGCTGGAAGGCCCAGAGGTCCTCCGGCGGCATCTCGTCGTCACTGCGCGTGCCGCAGGGTCGCAGGATCACGCCGCTGTGCGTGTGGAAGCTGATCGCCGCGCCGATGTTGGGATGGCCGACCATGAAGTCCACCATCGCGCGCACCTCGGGCTCGCTGGTCGGGTACGGACCGGCGCCGACCTGTTCGAACTCCTGCCGCCAGCCGGCCGGGAAGTTGCGGTTCAGGTCCAGGCCTTCGCTGTCGCGGTTGACCTTGATGCTGAAGCCGTCGTGGTTGATGACCAGTCCCTCGGGCATCAGGCGGTAGTACTCGCCGCCGAACTCGCCGGGCTGGCGCGGCACCATCAGCCGCGGGTCGTCCGCATGCTTCTTGTAGCCGCCGTGCGGGTCGGGGACGCGCATCGTCAGGATGCGTCCGTCGCCGTCGATGTCCTCGACGCTGAGTCCCTCGACCGGTTCCTCGTCGAACGGATACGGACGCGTCGACGAACGGATATGGCGCGGCCGGTCCGCCAGCGCGAGCTCGGCGCCGTCCGGATTCAGGCGCGGCACCATGTAGATGGTGCGCGTGTCCAGCAGGTGGGTGACCTGCGGGTCGGTGCCGTACTTGCTCAGCAGCTCGTGCAGGTAGTACAGGCAGGTGGTGCAGGCGGTCAGCTCGGCGGCGTGGATGTTGCCGTCGACCCAGAAGGCCGGCTTCTCGACGTCGACGCCGGTCGCCGTGTTGGTCAGGATCAGTACCCAGATCTCGCGGCCCTCGAAGCTCTTGCCGAGGGAGCGCACCGACAGCAGGTTGGGACAGGCCTGCGCGTAACTGAACAGCAGTTGCGTCAGCGCGTCGTAGCGCGGGAACTCGTCGAAGCGCGGGGTGGGCAGGGTCGCCATCGATGGAGGCGAGGAATCCGGCGCGGGCGCGGCGGCGGGCGGGAGAGCGGTCATGGGCGTCCCAGGGGCGGTGTCGGTGCGGCCGATTTTGCATGCCCAGGCCACCGCGACCGAGAGGGCTCTCCACCTCGGGACAGCGCGTTTTCCCTGAGACGGGTTAAATTGCTGGACTTGCACGGACGCGCCGTCGACTCGACGGGCGCGCATCGCACGACATGAACGAACGACACCACCCGGCGGTCCGCGAAGGCGCCGAGGCGAAGCTGGAGAGATGGCTGTGAATCACTGCGAGAAGATCCCGTTGGGGACGCAAGGGGCGACCGAGTGGGAAGTGGTGCACCTGCCGTCGACGCTGGGCGACTTCCAGGCGCGGGCCTTCCGCAGCCCGGCGACGGGCTCGGAGCATCTGGTGCTGTCGGTCGGTCCGCTGCAGGAGCGCGGCGGCCTGCTGCGCGTGCACAGCGAATGCCTGACGGGCGACGTCTTCCAGTCGCTGCGCTGCGACTGCGGCCCGCAGCTGCAGGGCGCGCTGGACCTGCTGAAGGACGAAGGCGGCATCGTCATCTACATGCGCGGTCATGAAGGCCGCGGCATCGGCCTGGTCGAGAAGCTGCGCGCCTACGCGCTGCAGGAAGCCGGCGTCGACACCATCGACGCCAACCTGCGCCTGGGCCATGCCGAGGACGAACGCGACTACGCCGACGCCATCGACATCCTGTGCCTGCTGGGCGTGAAGAGCGTCCGGCTGATCACCAACAACCCGCAGAAGCGCGACGCGCTGGTCGAAGGCGGCGTCGAGGTCGAGGCGCTGGTGCCGCTGCGCATCGCGGCGAACCCGCACAACGAGCGCTACCTCGAGACCAAGCGCAAGCGGATGGGGCACTATTTGGAGTGACGAAGCTCCTGCACGCTTCACCGGCCGCGGGCTTCGACGAGCCCTACGTGCTGATGGCCGCGTGCCACGAGCGCATGACGCGCACGCTGACCCTGCTCGAACGCATCGGGGCGCATGTGGCCGCACAGGGCTGCAATACGCAGGCGAGGGACGCGGCGAAGGACGTTCTGCGTTACTTCACCATCGCCGCGCCGCTGCATCACGAGGACGAGGAACTGCACGTCAGAACGCCTATGCCGCCGTCTGGCGCTTCCGCGATGGGCTGATGGTCGAGTTGCGGGCGTTCGTGATTCCGACCTGAACGGCGGGCGACAACGGGCGTCGACCGGGCGGCAACGGAGGAGACGTACGCCCGTCACATGAACTGGCTAGGCTGGGTCCTCCCTTCCCGCTGAAAGCAGCGATGTACCCAGGCGAACGCTTGAACGCCGGCACCCACCTTCTGGGTCTGCTGGCCGCCCTCCCCGCGGTCGCATGGCTGGCGAAAGAGGCGCTGGCCACGGGCAGCGGGCGGCGCTTCGCCGTCGTCTGCGTCTTCGGCGCGGCGCTCATCGCGCTGTTCGCGGCCTCCACGCTCTGCCACAGCACCCGTGGTCGACAGCAAGGTCTATGGACCCGCCTGGACCACTGCGCGATCTTCCTGCTGATCGCCGGGACGATGACGCCCTTCGCCGTCCTGACCGGCGACGGCTGGTGGCGCTGGGTCGCGTTGGCGACCGTCTGGCTCGTGGCGCTGTGGGGCATCCGACGCACCGTGTGGGGCAACATCGAACGACCCATGCTCAAGGTGTACCTGGCGCTCGGCTGGCTCGCCACCATGGTGTGCGTCCCCGCGCTGCAGCAGCTGCCGGCGGCCTGCGTCACGCTGTTCATCGCCGGCGCCGGCGCGTATACCGTCGGGACCTACTTCTTCGCCAATCCGCGCTGCAGCCGCCACGCCCACGGCATCTGGCACCTGTTCGTCGTCGCCGGCAGCGGATGCCACTTCGGCGCGGTCGCGCACTGCGTGCTCGTCTGAGAATTGATTCACGGGTCAGCCGGACGCGCCCGACGGCCTGCTCGTGGGCAGCCAGTATTCCGGGCGCTACGCGACCACCGGAGGCTACGTTACCAACGACATCAACGACGGCACGCTGACCTTCAGCGAGAGGTACTGACCGTGGGACCGGGGCCGTGAGCGCGACCGGGGGTCAGGTGGCGATCGGCTGGCGGGCCAGGTCGATGAAGGCTCTCACGTAGTCGATGGCGACCTCCGCCTCGCGGGCCCCCAGGAAGATCTGCTTGGGGATGCCGCGCGGCCCCAGCCGCACCGGGACCACGTCCATCCTGGCCGCGTATTCGTCGACCAGCCAGCGCGGCAGCGCGGCCACGCCGCGGCCGCTGGCCACCATCTGCACCATGATGTCCGTGGTCTCGATGGCCTTGTGACGCCGCGGCGTGACGCCGGCCGGCAGCAGGAACTGGCTGTAGATGTCCAGCCGCTCGATGTCCACGGGGTAGCTGATCAGCACCTCCTGCGTCAGCTGCTGAGGCTTGACGTAGCTCGCCGACGCCAGCGCATGGCCCTTGGCCACGACCAGCACCTGCTCGTAATCGAACACCGGCACGAAGCTCAGTCCCGGCTTGAACAGCGGGTCAGGCGTGACCAGCAGGTCGATCTCGTAGCCGAAGAGCGCGCCGATGCCGCCGAACTGGAACTTCTGCTTCACGTCCACATCCACGTCGGGCCAGGCGGCGAGATACGGCGAGACCACCTTCAGCAGCCACTGATAGCACGGGTGGCACTCCATCCCGATGCGCAGCGCGCCGCGCTCGCCCTGCGCGAACTGGCCCAGGCGCTCCTCGGCCAGATCCAGCTGCGGCAGCACCCGGTTCGCCACGGCCAGCAGGTACTGGCCGGCCTGCGTCAGACGCAGGTTGCGGCCTTCTCGCCACCAGATGTCGGTGCCGAGCTGCTGCTCCAGCTTCTTCATGCTGTGGCTCAGGGCCGACTGGGTCAGATGCAGCACGCCAGCGGCGGCCGTCAAGGACCCCTGCTTCTCGACCTGCTGAACGATGCTGAGGTGGATACGTTCCAGCATTCAGATGAGCCGTTTTCATGGATTGGTGAGAATTGACCATTTTACGTCATGGTCACCGCTGTCTAGCATCCGCCTCCATGACACGTCCTCTCCGCCTCGTCGCCGTCTCTGGCGGAATGCAGCGCCCCTCCCGGTCGGCCGCCCTCGCAGAACACCTGCTGAGCCTGATCGCCGAACAGGTCCCCGGCGAACAGCACCTGATCGAACTGGGTCCGCTGGCACCGCACTTCGCCGGCTCGGTCTGGCGCTCCCAGGTGCCCGTCGCCGTGGAGCGGGCGCTGCTCGCGGTCGAGCAGGCAGACGTCCTCGTGGTGGCGACGCCGGTCTTCCGCGGCGCCTACACGGGCCTGTTCAAACACTTCTTCGACTTCATCGACCAGGACGCCCTGATCGACAAGCCGGTGCTGCTGGCCGCCACCGGCGGCAGCGATCGCCATGCCCTGGTGATCGACCACCAGTTGCGGCCGCTGTTCAGCTTCTTCCAAGCGCGCGCCCTGCCGCTGGGCGTGTACGCGACCGACAAGGATTTCGTCGACCACCGCCCGCGCGACGAGGCCCTGCTTGAGCGGGCCGCCCTGGCGGTCCGACGGGCCCTGCCGCTGATCGACCTGACGCGCCCCGTCACGCCCCCTCAGGCCGAGGACATGGCGGTGGCCTGACACCGCGATCGACTCGTCTCCCGGAAACCCGCTCACGCCATTGCCATGACCGAAGCCTTCGCCTTCCGCCTCAAGAGCCTCCGCTTCGATGAGGACTATCAGCCGTCGGACAGCACGCGCATCACGACCAACTTCGCCAATCTGGCGCGTGGCGAGAGTCGGCGCCAGAACCTGCGCAACACGCTGCGCATGATCGACAACCGCTTCAACGACCTGGCGTCCTGGGACAACCCGACGCGTGACCGCTACACGGTCGAGCTCGAGATCATCTCCGTCGAGATGACCATCGAGCACCAGGGCAGCGATGCGGCATTCCCGTTGATCGAGATCCTCAAGCCCACCATCCTCGACAGGAGGACCGGCCAGCGCTTCGACGGCATCGTGGGGAACAACTTCTCCTCCTACGTGCGCGACTACGACTTCAGCGTCCTGCTCCCTGCGTACAACGCGGACCGCCCGGAATTCGGACTGCCCGAAGGCTTCGGCGACCTGCACGGCAAGTTGTTCAAGCAGTTTGCGGGTTCCGACGCCTACCAGGCGCGGTTCGACAAGTCGCCGGTGATCTGCATCAGTGCCTCGACCAGCAAGACCTATCGACGGACGGGGAACGTTCACCCCGTGCTGGGCGTCGAATACCAGCAGAGCGAGCCGTCGTCGACGGATCAGTACTTCGCGAAGATGGGGATGCAGGTCCGGTTCTTCATGCCGCCGAATGGCGTGGCCCCGCTGGCGTTCTACTTCTTCGGCGACTTGCTGGGCGACTACTCGAGCCTGGAACTGATCGGGACCATCAGCACGATGGAGACGTTCCAGAAGATCTACCGCCCCGAGATCTACAACGCCAATTCGGCCGCCGGTCATTTCTACCAGCCGAGCCTGAAGCATCAGGACTATTCGCTGACGCAGATCGTCTACGACCGGGAAGAGCGCAGCCAGCTGGCCGTCAAGCAGGGGAAATTCGCGGAGGAGCAGTTCATCAAGCCCTACCGGCACGTCCTCGACCAATGGGCGGCTGAAGCCGCGCTCCAGCCCACCGCTTGAAGCCGCCGAGTCACCCACCGACTCACCCACCGAATCCGAATGAATGGCGGGATCACTCGCCGCACCCGTCTTCGCCCGAAAGGAAATCCCTGATGTTTGAAACCTCCATCGCCGGCAGCCTGCCCAAACCCGCCTGGCTGGCCGAAACCAACAAGCTCTGGCCTCAATGGCGGGCTGAAGGCGATGCGCTCCGTCAGGCCAAGGCCGATGCGACCCTGCTGTGGATCAAGGCCCAGGAAGACGCCGGCCTGGACATCGTGTGCGACGGCGAGCAGTCGCGACAGCATTTCGTGCACGGCTTCCTCGAACAGGTCGACGGCATCGACTTCGAGAACAAGGTGAAGATGGGCATCCGCGACAACCGCTACGACGCGATGGTGCCGCAGGTGGTGTCGGCGTTGCGCCTGAAGGGGCGCGTGCATGCCTTCGAGGCGCAGCTGGCGCGGGCGCACACGAAGAAGAAGCTGAAGTTCACCCTGCCCGGCCCGATGACCATCGTCGACACCGTGGCGGACCGCTTCTACGGCGACAAGGTCAAGCTGGCCTTCGCCTTCGCCGAACTGCTCAACCAGGAGGCGCTGGCGCTTCAGGCCGATGGCGTCGACATCATCCAGTTCGATGAGCCCGCCTTCAATGTCTACATGAAGGACGCCGCCGATTGGGGCGTGCAGGCGCTCGAACGCGCGGCGCAGGGCCTCACCTGCACGACGGCCGTGCACATCTGCTACGGCTACGGCATCAAGGCCAACACGGACTGGAAGAGCACCCTGGGCGATGAATGGCGCCAGTACGAGACGGTGTTCCCCGCGCTCGCGCGCAGCCGCATCGACCAGGTGAGCCTGGAATGCATCCACTCCCATGTGCCGCCCGACCTGATGAAGCTGCTGGCCGGCAAGGACGTGATGGTCGGCGTGATCGACGTGGCCAGCGACGTCGTCGAAACCCCCGAGGAGGTGGCCGACACCATCGGCCGCGCGCTGGCCTTCGTGCCGAAGGAACGCCTGTTCCCGTGCACGAACTGCGGCCTGGCCCCCATGGGACGCGACGTGGCGTGGCGCAAGCTGCAGGCGCTGGCGGAGGGCACGAGGCTGGCGAAGGAGCGGCTCGGCAAGGCATGACGGCCGCCCGGTCGTCGCATCTGATAATCGGGTCGAGCTTTCGTATCGACCCATGCCCCTCCGCGACCAGACCGTCCCCGTCACCCCCTTCCGCCAGAACTGCTCCATCGTCTGGTGCGACGTCACGCGCGAAGCCGCGATCGTCGATCCGGGCGGCGAGATCCCGCGCCTGCTCGCCGAGGTCGACCGCCTCGGTCTGACGTTGAAGGCGATCTGGCTGACCCACGCGCACATCGATCACGCGGGCGGCACCGGCGAGCTCGCGCGGATGCGCGATCTGCCCATCATCGGGCCGCATCAGGGCGACCAGTTCTGGATCGACGGACTGCCGCAGCAGTCCGCGATGTTCGGCTTCCCGCCGGCGGAGATGTTCACGCCCACGCGCTGGCTCGAGGACGGCGACACCGTGCAGATCGGCCACGAGACGCTGACCGTGCGCCACTGCCCCGGCCACACGCCCGGCCATGTCGTCTTCCACTCCGCGAGCGCCAAACGCTGCTTCGTCGGCGACGTGCTGTTCGCCGGCAGCATCGGCCGCACGGACTTCCCCGGCGGCGACCACGCCGCGCTGATCCGCTCCATCAACGAGCGCCTGTGGCCCATGGGCGACGACACCGTCTTCGTCCCCGGCCACGGTCCCGAGAGCAGCTTCGGCGAAGAACGCCGCACGAATCCCTTCGTCGGCGGGCGCTGGGGCTGACAACGGCTGCCGCTGCGCATCAGAGCGGCGACAGGCCCGTGTCCAGGAAGCGCGACTCCGGGAAGCCGCGCAACGCGAGCGCGGCCAGTTCGACCAGCTCCTCGAAGCTGCGCTCCTTCTGCAGCACCGCCACGCCGCCCATGCGATCGGCCGCGTCGGTCAGCTCGTCGCCGATGTAGCCCGTGGTGACGATCACCGGCACCGTCGGCAGGGTCTCGCGCACCGCCACCGCCAGCTCCAGCCCGTTCATGCCGGGCATGTTGAAGTCGGTGATCAGCAGCTGCACCGGCACCCCGCCGCTCTCGATGTCGGCCAGGCACGCGGTCGGGTCCTCGTAGGTGCGCACGTCGTAGCCCGCCTTCTTCAACAGCGCCTCGACCATCATCAGCACGATGGGATCGTCGTCGACGTAGAGCACATGCTCGCCCAGCCCCGGATCGGCCACCTTCGCCAGGGCCGCCGTGTCGAGGCTGGCCGTCTCGTTGCCCACCACCGGCAGGTAGATGGAGAACACCGTGCCCATCCCCGGCCGCGACTTCACGTCGATCGCACCGCCGTGCGAGTGCACGATGCCGTGCACGATGTGCAGCCCCAGCCCCGTGCCCTGGCCGCGCGGCTTGGTGGTGAAGAAGGGTTCGAACAGGCGCTTCGCGACGTCTTCCTCCATCCCGTGACCGTCGTCCCGGACGCTGAGTTCCGCGTAATCCGTCGGGGCCACGCGGCCGATCGCGAAGGCATGCGGCACGTCGAAGTGCACCGCGCGCAGCGCCACATGCAGCTGCCCGTGGCCGCCCGGCATCGCCTGCCAGGCGTTCGTGCAAAGGTTGAGGACCACCTGCTGCACCTCCGCCGGATCGACCGTCGCGACGCAGTCGTCGCCGTGCAGGTCCACCGTCAGCATCACCGAGGCCGGCAGCGTCGAGCGCAGCAGCTGGATGCTGTCCTCCACCAGCGGGCGCAGCTTGTGCTTGGACAGCTCATGGCTGCTGCCGCGCGCGTACGCCAGGATGCGCTGCACGATGTCGCGGGCGCGGTCGCCGGCCCGCTTGATCTGCTGCATGTGGCCGCGCAGCGGCGAGGACGCCGGCAGCTCGTCGAGCATCATCCCCGCGTGGCCCAGGATGGCCGCCAGGATGTTGTTGAAGTCGTGCGCCACGCCGCCGGCCAGCGTGCCCAGCGACTCCATCCGCTGGATGCGCACCAGCTTCTCTTCGAAATCGACCCGCGTCAGTTCGTCCGCCTTGCGCATCGTGATGTCGATGAACAGCACCACGAGGCCGTGCTCGCAGGGGAAGGCGCGACACTCGAACCACTTGCTCAGGCGGGCGTTGAATTCCTCGTAGATGTGGGCGGCGCGCGATTGCATCGCCGATCGCGCCTCCACGTCGAAGCGCTCGCCCATCGCGCCGGACAGCGTGGACCAGTAGTCCCTGCCGATGAGGGCCTCGCGCTGGCGGCCGCTGGCGCGCTCGAAGGCCACATTGACGAACTCGATGGTCCAGTCGTGCTCGAGCAGGATCACCGCGTCGGTGACGTAGTCGAGCGCCGCCCCGACGTGCGCGACGCCTTCCTCGGGTGCGGGGCTTGCACCCGAGCCGTGCGGTGGCTCCTGACCCGGCATGTGGACCCTCAGGTGGACGAGGCCAAGTGTGGACCTCGTGGGCGGCCTCGGCAATCGCTGTGCCAGCACCTAACCGTAGGGAAGCCCCATGACATCGACCTTTCGAGCCATCGGGGCCCGAAAGGCGGCGATCAGGACTTGGCCGGCGCCGGCGGCTGGAAGCGCTGCTCCGGCCTGGGCGCGCGGGCGTACAGGTTCTGGACGCGGGGCAGCGTGCGCTCCATGTCGCGGATCCGTGTCGGGCCGGACGGGTGCGTGGACAGGAACTGCGGCGGCGCGCCCTTGCTCGCCTGTCCCATCTTTTCCCACAGCGTGATACCGGCGCGCGGGTCGTAACCGGCGCGGGCCGCGAGCTCCATGCCGACCAGGTCGGCCTCGCTCTCGTCCTCGCGGCTGAAGGTCAGCGACAGCAGCTGCCCGCCGATGTTGGCCACGCCCCGGCCGAGGTCGCCGAGCCCGAAGATCGCCGCGCCCAGCTGGATCGCGCCGTTGGTCGCCATGTTCTTGCCCATGCGTTCGCGGGCGTGTTCGCGCAGCGCGTGGGCCATCTCGTGACCCATGATCATCGCGACCTCGTCGTCGCTCAGCTGCAGTTGCTGGAGGATCCCGTAATAGAACGCGATCTTGCCGCCCGGCATGCAGAACGCGTTGAGCTCCTTGCTGCCGATCAGGTTCACTTCCCAGCGCCACTGCCGGGCGCGGTCGTTCCAGGTCCCGGTGAACGGGATGATCCGCTGCGCGATCGCGCGCAGGCGCACCACCTGCGCGTAGTTGGCCGGCGCCAGCGCCTTCTGCGCCTGGGCCTGCTGCATCATCTGCGCGTACTGCTTCTGGGCGGCGGCCTCGACCTGCTCGGCCGAGATGAGCTTGGTGAAACGGCTCTGCTTGCCGACGTCGACGCCGTCCTGCGCCCAGGCGGGCGCCAGCGCCAGCGCGCCGCCGGTGGCGATCAGGCCGGTGAACAGGCGTCGCGCGGGGTGGCGCGGCGTGCCTTCCTTGCCGCAACGAAGGCAATCGCATCGACCGAAGCCGTCAGCGGGCGCCGAGGGGAGGTGGACATCGGCGTCGGTGGAGAAATCTGTATCAACCATGGCGGGATTCTAGGCAGGCGACAATCCTGGTCATCATGTCCCAGTCGCCACTGATCACGCCGTCTCCGACCTGCGCCACCTCGCCGCTCGACCCGCAGGCCTTCCGCGCGGCGCTCGGCATGTTCGCCACCGGCGTCACCATCGTGACCGCGCGGGCGGAAGACGGCACCCTGGTCGGCCTGACGGCCAACTCGTTCAACTCAGTGTCGCTGTCGCCGCCGCTGGTGCTGTGGAGCCTGGCGCGCCGGGCCGGCTCGATGCCGGTGTTCAGCCGCGGCTCGCACTACGCGATCAACATCCTGGCGGCCGACCAGAAGGAACTGGCGCAACGCTTCGCCACGCGCGACATCGACCGCTTCGCCGGCGTGCGTTTCCGCGAGGGCTGCGGCGGCGCGCCGGTGCTGGAAGGCTGCGCGGCGGTCTTCGAATGCGCGAACCGCAGCCAGTACGAGGAAGGCGACCACGTCATCTTCGTCGGCGAGGTCGAGGCCTGCACCCAGGCCGAACTCGCGCAGCCGCTGATCTTCCACGGCGGCCGGTATTACACGGAGCTGCCGATCTGAGCCGAAAGAGATCTACGCGGGAATGAACAAGCCTTCGCCGGCCTGATCGAGGAGGCGGACGGGGCGGTTTCGCCTGATTACCGCGGCGAACTGCTGCCGAAGCGCGAGCGTGCTGAGGGCATTCGGCTCAGCGACGTGCGCGCCAGGCCAACCGCTTCTTCCGCACCTACCTTCCAGTAGTTGCGATAGCTGTCCAATCGTGGCTTGGAAACGGTCTGTTCGAATACGCTGGCTGGAGGATGCATCCCGCCCCTGTCTCAGGACATCACGGTGGGCGTAAAACCCCGCCACGTCTACGTCGGAAGACTCAGTCTCCGGCGTGCCGACCCACCGGCCAGAACGGCGCCATGCGGCGCACCGCGCGCCAGCGCCAGAACCCCAGGGCCACGGTCAGCGGTGCGCTGACGGCCAGGATGTGCCAGGGCGTCAGGTCGAAGAGCCGCTGGCCCGCCACACCCATCCCCATCGCCAGCATCATGCCCAGCATCATGGTGACCGACTGCGCCGCGCCCGGCTCACGTTGGCGCGACCAGTCCACCCACAGCAGCAGGCCGCCCGGCACCGCGGTGGCCGCGAAGTACAGGCCCATGACCGGCAGGTCGCCTGGCCATTCGCCGGGAACGAGGGCCATCATCAGCAGGAGCGTGACTGCGCCGAAGCCCAGCACGGCGAAGAACTGCTTCAGCAGCCGTCGCGCCATCACGCGGTTCATCGCCTCGCCGCGCGGCATGCCCGGCACCAGCACCAGCAGGGACTGCTCGGCGCGGGTGCGATAGAGCGACGTGGTCGCGCCCAGCATCGGGCCGAACAGCGCGCACATCACCCCGAGCGAACTCCCCGGCAGCGCGCCTTGCAGGACCTTCGTCGCCCGCGACTCCGGCAACCAGAACAACGCCGCGAATTCCGCGATCAGCAGCAGCAGGAAGACGAAGGCGGCAGCGCTCAGGATGGACGACCAATGCGCGCCGCGCATGGCGGCGGTCTCGGCGCGCGCGAGCACGCTGTCAACCGTCGGCTGGGCCGTGCGCAGCAGATGCTCGCGCCAGGCCGGCATCCCCCACGTGAACGGCTTGGCGAGCACGCGACCGAGTCGGGTCCGCGGCGGACAGGCACTGGCGGCGCCCTTCATCGCGAACATGTCCCGAAGCTGGCGCGTCGCGCGGAAGTAGCGACGATGCGCCGCGCCGCCGTCCTGCAGCAGACACCACACCAGGGCGGTCATCGCGAGCATGCACACGGCCGCCTGCGACAGCGGCTGCTGCGCGTACCAGTCGCGCATCAGGGCCTTCACGTCGCGCCAGAGAACCAGGTCGGGGAACAACGGACCGACGAACCACGGAACGACCCAGACGACGAACCAGGCCCACGGCCAGCGCAGCGGGATGCCGAAGCAGACCATCGCGGCGCCCGCGATCATCGTGAACATCAGGAAGTGGCCGAACACCGCGTGCATCAACAACCCGTCCGCCACGGCGAGCACGAGGAACAGGGCGACTGCCACCTGGCGCAGCTGGCGCACATGCCCGGGCACGAGGCGCGCCGCGTCGGGATGGTTCTGCGCCGTCAGCGAGCTGCCGCAGACCCACCACGCGAACTGCAGCAGGACCGCAGTCGAGATGCAGAACGCCCCCCCGGCCGCAGAGGCGGACTTGATCGAGGCCAGTCCCGTGACGGCGGCCAGCGGCAGCAGCAACCACCAGATGCGCCGCAGCGACCGGCCGATCGCGCGCAGCACGGCGGCGTGGCCGCCGATGCCGGGCGACGGGAGCACGGTGCGCATGGCGCCATGCATGGCGGCGTTCACTGCGTCAGCTCCAGGAAGAGGTCTTCGAGGCTGAGCGCCTCGCAGCGCATCGCGGCGTCACCCTGCGGCAGCCGTCCGTCGGGGAACCGCACCAGCCAGCGCGGCCGTTCGCCGAGATCGCGCCGGCCCAGCACCTGGCCGCCGTGCGCGTCGACCGCGGCCTGCAACCGGCCCACCGGGCCGGACAGCAGGCGGATCTCCTCCGCAAGCGCATCCTGCGGCGCATGCAGCGCGATGCGGCCGCGGCTCAGGAATGCGACGTTGAAGGCCACGCGCTCCAGGTCGGACAGGATGTGCGTCGAGAACAGCACCGTCGTGCCGCGGTCCAGCACCTGGTCGACCAGCTCGCGCAGGAAGTCGCGCCGTCCCGCGGCGTCGAGGCTGGCGACGGGCTCGTCGAGCACGAGCAGATCGGGCTCGTGCGCGAGCGCGCGGATGATGGACAGCCGTTGCTGCTGCCCCTGCGAAAGCTGCCCGACGCGCCGGTCGCGCGGAATCTCCCAGCGCGACATCAGCCCGTCGACCTTGGCGTCGTTCCAGCGCGGATAGAAGCTGCGGAAGTAGCGCAGCAGATCGCCGGCGCTGAAGTCCTCGAACAGCGCCGACTGCTGCGGCACATAGCCCAGCCGCGCGCGCAGTGCGTCGTCGGGTATCAGCGCCGGCTGGCCGAAGAGGCGCACCTCGCCGGCTTGCGGCTCGCGCAGGCCCAGCAGCGTTTCCAGCAGGGTGGTCTTGCCGGCGCCGTTGCGGCCCAGCAGCCCGACGACCTGCCCCGGCGCCAGCGTCCAGTCCAGGTTCGCGAGCACGCCCGGTTGGCCCTTGAAGTCGACGCGCAGACCGCTCGCGCTCACCGGCGGCGCGTCGAGCGCGCCATCGGCCAGCGACCGGCTCTGCGCCGGGCTGATCGGCATCGTGTGATCGAGCGTCTCGTGCAGTGTCTGCGTCAGCGTGTGCGTCATCGCATCTCTCCCTGGTCCTCGAGCAGCGCCTTGAACAGCGCCAGCACCTGATCCGGCGGCAGCTCCAGCTGTCGCGCCTCGGCGGCGGCCTTCTCCAGCGCCGGGCGCAGCAGCTCCACGCGGCCGCGCGTCTTCATCGCCTTCTGATGCTGGGCCGCCACCACCATCGGCAAGCCGCGGCGGCGCTCCACCAGCCCCTCGGCCTCCATCAGCCCGAAGGCCTTGGAGACGGTCATCGGATTCACCGCCAGCGCCTGCGCCAGTTCGCGCACCGAGGGGATCTCCTCGCCCGCCACCAGCTGCCCGCTGGCGATGCGGCGGCGCAGCTGTTCCACCAGCTGGCGGTAGATCGGCTCGGAGGAGCCCGGGTTGATGCTGAAGAGAAGGTCGGCGTCCATCGGCGTGCAGGCGCCGACGGCATCGTCAGCGTGTATCAGTACAGTAATACAGCATCGATATGAAAGTCAAGCTGGCTGCAGCAGACTGGACAGGACGATGATGCGACTGCCATTCTCGTCAGGCTCCACGAACTGCGAGAACTCTCGCAAGGGCCATTCATCGGTCGCCAGGCTGTAGCCGCGGTCAAGCGCAATCGCCAAGGCCTTGGCGTCAGCCATCGACAGTTGACGGATGTGATCCAGATTCCTTTGCCTGCAGAGCCGCCCTAGGCACTCGTCGCCTTCGGTCCGGTAGTCGTCCGCGTCCTGATCGCAAAGAACATCGTCGGCTTCGGCGAGCCCAATGCCCTCAGGCTCGCTCACGGCCTGTCACGTACCACCTTTGCCGGGTCAACGAATGCCGGCAGCCTCGCGAGCTGCGTCTGCGCCAGCCGGTGATAGATCGGCACGCTGATCCAGCGCGACACGAGGCTGGCGAGCAACGCGGCCGCCATCAGGCTCAACACCATCGAATGGCCGTCCACCATCTCCATCACGATGATGAAGGACGTGACGGGCGCTTGCGTCACCGCCGCGAGGAAGGCCGTCATGCCGATGGCGATCATGACCGCAGCACCCTCACCCGTGTGGGTCAGCTGGGCGATGTCGCTGCCGATGCCGGCGCCGATCGCCAGCGAGGGCGCGAAGATCCCGCCGGGCGCGCCGGACCAGACCGCGAGCCAGGTCGCCACGATGCGCAGCGTGACGTAGAGCACCGGAAGGTCGAGGTGGCCTTCCACCAGGCCGCGGGTGTAGTCGTAGCCGCTGCCGTCGGTGGCGCCGTGGCTCACCAGTCCGAGGACCGCGATGGCCAGACCGCAGGCGAAGGCGAAGCGGACCGGGAAACGGGCTCTCCACCGGCTGAAACGGTCGGTTCCTCCGAGCAGGCTGCGCTGCAGCAGACGCGAGAAGACGCCGCCGGCCAGTCCGCACCCGACGGCCGTCAGCAGTCCGGGCAGCAGGTGGGACCAGGTGAGGTGGTCCACCTTCAGGCGGCCGAAGTAGCTGGCATTGCCGAACGCCGACACGGCGATCAGCCCGGCGAGCACGATGGCCGCGATGATCAGCCCGCTGCTGCGCTGTTCGATCTTGCGGGTGAGTTCCTCGATGGCGAACATCACCCCGGCCAGCGGCGCGTTGAAGGCCGCGGCGATGCCGGCCGCGCCGCCAGCCACCAGCAGACCGTCGTGATTGAGCGGCGATCGCCGGGGCAGCCACCGCTGGGCATGTTGCATGACCCCCGCGGCGATCTGCACCGACGGGCCCTCGCGGCCGATGGCCAGCCCCCCGAGCAGGCCGCCCGACACCAGGAACAGCTTTGCGGCGCTGAGCTTCAGCGACACGAAGAGCCCTTGCCGGGCCGCATCGACCTTGGGCGACAAGGCGGCCATGACCTGAGGGATGCCGGAACCCGCGGCGCCCGGCACGAAGCGTCGGGTCAGCCACACCAATCCCGCCGTGCACACCGGCGTCCACACGAGCGGGGCCCAGGGCGACCAGGCCCGCACGGCGGAGAAGCCCGCCATGGCCTGCTCGCTGACCCAGGTGAAGGCCACGACCGCCAGCCCGGCCGCCACGGCGAATCCGAGGACCACGGCGCGGGCCAGCCATTGGCGCCAGTCGGTCAGGTCATCGCGGACCGCCGACAGGAAGTCCGGGTCGGCGTGCGCAGCTGCCGGAGGGTCGCCGGGGGCGCTGGTGTCGCCGGGGCCGCTTGCGTCGTTGTCGCTGCGTGGCGCGGAGGGTGGATTCGGTGCTTGGTGATCGCCGGACATGATGCCGAGTATCCCGCTCCGTCCGGCGACCGCTGTCGTCGCGCGTACGTCAGTCCCTCGTCCTCACGCGACCGTGGACGGTTCCGGAAAGCGCTCCGCATACAATTGCGCCAGCCAGTCCACGAACACCCGCACGCGCGGCGACAGCTGCCGGTGCTGCGGGTAGAGCACGGACAGCGTCATCGGCGGGCTCTGCCATTCCGGCAGCACCTCGACAAGCCGTCCGGCCCGCAGGTCGGGCTCCAGGTGGTAGCGCGGCACCTGGATCAGCCCGCAGCCGCGCAGCGCGCAGGCGTGGTAGTTCTGGGCGTCGTTCACCGAGATCCAGCCCGGCAGTGCGTAACGCCTCAACTGCCCGTCCACGATGAGTTCGAGCGGGTAGTCCACGCCGCCGCCGCTGGCGAAGAAGCGCACCGTCTGATGCCACGGCAGATCGTCGGGATGCCGCGGCGTGCCGGCGCGTTCGAGGTATTCGGGACTGGCGCAGATGGCCTGCGGCATGGACGCCAGCTTGCGCGCCACCAGCGTCGAATCGCGCGGCGTGCCTGCCCGCAGCACGCAGTCGACGCCCTCGCGGACCAGGTCCACCAGGCGGTCGCCGCCGCTGACGACCAGCTCGATCTGCGGGAAGCGCTCGCGGAACTCGTCGATGCGCGGCAGCACGATCTGCGACGCATGCACCCCGTGCATGTCCACCCTCAGCACCCCGCGCGGATTCGACGCCACCTGCTTCAGCGAGGCCTCGGCATCGTCCAGCTCGTTGAGCACCAGCACGCAGCGCTCGTAATACGCCTGGCCGTCCAGCGTCGGCCGCACGTCGCGGGTGGTCCGGTCCAGCAGCCGCGTGCCCAGTCGCGCCTCCAGCGCCTTGATGGCGTGCGTGGCCGTCGCCCGGGGGATGTCCAGGTGCGCGGCCGCCTGCGTGAAGCTGCGCAGCTCCACGATCCGGGTGAACAGCTGAAGGGTCTCGAATCGGTCCATTCCCGCATCCTCTCAGGCTTTTGTTGAGTCAGGTTGAACTGACAAGCCAATTTTCACGCCTTTTTCCGGATCAGATCAACAACCAGAATTCGTTCCATCGCAACCCGGAAGTCCTTCACCCCCTTCCCCCCGACTTTCGACAACCCCTTGGAGCGAACCATGACCACCCCCTCCTCTTCCTCCTCGTCCTCCTCCTCTTCGACCCCGATCTCGACCGATCGCGGTTTCCGCACCGCCCTCGTCACCGGCGGCTCGCGCGGCATCGGCCAGGCCATCGCCAAGCGGCTGGCCGCCGACGGCTTCACCGTCGTCGTCAACTACGCCGGCAACGCCGCCGCGGCCCAGGAGACCGTCGCCGCCATCGAAGCCGCCGGCGGCCGCGCCACCGCCGTGCAGGCCGACGTGTCCGACGCCGGCCAGGTCGCCGCGCTCTTCGAGGAAACGCTGCGCCGCCACGGCCGCCTCGACGCCGTCGTGCACAGCGCCGGCGTGATGCCGATGGGCGCGATCAAGCCGTCCAGCCTGGAGACCTTCGATCAGGTCATCGACACCAACCTGCGCGGCGCCTTCCTGGTGCTGGCGCACGCCGCCGAGAAGGTCGCCACGGGCGGCCGCATCGTGGCGCTGTCGACCAGCGTGATCGCCAAGTCCTTCCCCAACTACGGCCCGTACATCGCGTCCAAGGCCGGCGTCGAAGGCTTGGTGCACGTGCTGGCCAACGAGCTGCGCGGCCGCTCCATCACCGTCAACGCGGTCGCCCCGGGACCGGTCGGCACCGAGCTCTTCTTCAAGGGCAAGTCGCAGGAGCAGATCGACAGCGTCGCCAAGGTCGCGCCGCTGGAGCGCCTGGGCACGCCCGAGGACATCGCCAACGCCGTGTCCTTCCTCGTCGGCGCGGGCGGCGGCTGGATCAACAGCCAGGTCCTGCGGTCCAACGGCGGCTTCGCCTGAGTCCCACGCCCGTCATCGCCCCAGTCTTCTCCTCAGTCCCTTCCTTCCGGAGCATTGTCATGAGCACGTCGACCCCCTCTTCCCAGGTCATCCTCGTCACCGGCGCCTCGAGCGGCTTCGGCGCCATGAGCGCCCGCGCGCTGGCCGACGCCGGCCACATCGTCTACGCCAGCATGCGCGCCACGCAGGGCCGCAACGCGCCGCAGGTCGCCGCCGTCGACGCCTATGCCCGCGAGCACGGCGTGAGGCTGCACGCGCTGGAACTCGACGTCCAGTCGCAGGACTCGTCCGACGCCGCCATCGCCCGCATCGTCGCCGAGCAGGGCCGGCTCGACGTCGTCATGCACAACGCCGGCCACATGGCCTTCGGCCCGGCGGAAGCCTTCCTGCCCGAGCAGTACGCACAGCTCTACGACGTCAACGTGATCGGCGCGCAGCGGGTCAACCGCGCGGCGCTGCCGCAGCTGCGCCGGCAGGGCCGCGGCCTGCTGCTGTGGATCGGCAGCAGCAGCACGCGCGGCGGCACGCCGCCCTACCTGGCGCCCTACTTCGCGGCGAAGGCGGCGATGGACGCGGTCGCCGTCAGCTACGCGGGCGAGCTGGCGCGCTGGGGCATCGAGACGGCGATCGTCGTCCCGGGCGCCTTCACCAAGGGCACCAACCACTTCGTGCACTCGGGCTCGCCGGGCGACATTGAGCGGGCGGCCGCCTACGACCGCGGGCCGACGCAAGGCCTGGCGCAGGAGATCATGACCAACCTGGCCGCCGCCGAACCCGCCGACGCGGATCCCACCGAGGTGGCCCGCGCCGTGGTGGACGTTGTCGGCACGCCCTTCGGCAAGCGCCCCTTCCGGGTGCACATCGATCCCTCGGAAGACGGCAGCAACGTCGTCAGCGCGGTCGCGGACCGGATCCGCTCGGAGTTCCTCCGCCGCGTCCGGCTCGGCGATCTGTTGACGGTGCGCAACGCCGGCGCCACGCCCGTGTGATCGCCTGCCCGGCGGGGGTCGGGTGGGCGCTATCCTCGCCGCGGCGCAACACCCGACCCCTCCGAATCCCATGATCGTCGGCATCGACCTCGGCACGACCAACAGCCTCATCGCCGTCTTCCGCGACGGCCGCCCCCAGCTGATCCCCAACGCGCTGGGCGACTTCGCCACGCCGTCGGCGGTGGCCATCGACGACGCCGGCAAGCTGATCACCGGCCTGGCCGCCCGCGAACGCGCCGCCACCGATCCGGTCCGCACCGCACAGGCCTTCAAGCGGATGATGGGCACCGACCGCACGGTGCGGCTCGGCGACCGGAACCTGCGCGCCGAGGAGCTGTCCGCGCTGGTGCTCCAGTCCTTGAAGGCCGATGCCGAAGCCTTCCTGGGCGAACCGGTCACCGAGGCCGTCATCACCGTCCCGGCCTACTTCAACGAGGCTCAGCGACGCGCCACGCGCGCCGCGGGCGAGCTCGCCGGACTCAAGGTCGAGCGGCTGCTCAACGAGCCCACCGCCGCCGGCCTGGCCTACGGCCTGCAGGACCGTCCCGACAACAGCACCTTCCTGGTCTTCGACCTGGGCGGCGGCACCTTCGACGTGTCGGTGCTGGAGTACTTCGACGGCGTCGTCGAGGTGCGCGCCAGCGCCGGCGACACGCGGCTGGGCGGCGAGGACTTCGCGCACGCCGTGGGCAAGCTGTTCATCGAGCGCTGCGGCGCGCTGTCGCTCGCCGAGCGCGAGCGGCTGCAGAAGGATCCCGCGCTGTGGTGGCGCGCCGCCGAGCAGGCCAAGCGCGACCTCAGCGAGCGCGACAGCGCCGTCATGGGCCTGATGCTGGACGGACGACGCGCCGAACTGGAGATCACGCGGGCCGATTTCGAGTCCGCCACCGCCGAGCTGCTGCAGCGCCTGCGCCGCCCGATCGAGCGCGCGCTGCAGGACGCGCAGCTCTCGCCCGCCGCGCTGAACGAGGTGGTCCTGGTCGGCGGCGCGACGCGCATGCCGATGGTCCGCCAGATGATCACGCGGCTGTTCCAGCGTCTGCCGCTGCGCACCATCGATCCCGACCAGGCGATCGCCCAGGGCGCCGCCGTGCAGGCCGGCCTGAAGGCGCGCGACGCGGCGCTGGACGAGGTGGTGCTGACGGACGTGATGCCGTTCTCGCTGGGCGTGATCACCGCGCAGCGTGTCGGCAACCAGACCGTGGGCGACCGCTTCAGTCCGATCATCGAGCGCAACACGCCGGTGCCGGTGTCGCGGATGGATCGCTTCTACAGCATGCACGACGGCCAGAAGGAAGTGGAGCTGGACATCCGCCAGGGCGAGTCGCCCGTCGGCAGCGACAACCTGCACCTGGGCAAGCTGTCGATCCCGCTGACGCCCGCGCCGGCGGGCGAGTCCGCGATCGAGGTGCGCTTCACCTACGACGCCAACGGCCTGCTGGACGTGGACGTGCGCGACGTGAAGGGCGGACGCACCGTCAGCACGCTGATCCGCAACACCGCCACCGAGATGAGCGAGTCGCAGATCGCCGAGGCGCTGCAGCAGCTGCGCGCGCTCAAGCGCCATCCGCGCGACGAGGAGGAGAACCGCTACCTGGTCGAGCGCGCGAAGCGCCTCTACGAGGACCGGCTCGGCGAGCAGCGCGTCGCCATCCAATCCTGGCTCGGCGAGTTCGAGCAGGCGCTGGACACGCAGGATCCGCGCGCGATCCGCCACGCCCGCCAGCAGATGCGCGAGGCGCTGGACAGCATCGACGGCGGTTTCCGCTTCTGATCCCGGAGCGCGACGATGGAGGCATGGCACGAGGACTGGCACCGCGATTGCGCCACGGTGGGACTGGCCGGGCCCAGCAGCGACCTGGGCGAGATCAAGCGCGCCTATGCGAAGACGCTGCGCAAGACCCGACCCGATGACGACGCCCAGGCCTACCAGGCACTGCGGGAGGCCTATGACCGCCTCGTCGCGCACGCCCGCCGGCAGGAGCTGATCGCGGCGCAGGCCGCGGCGGAAGAGGCCGCGACGGAAGCGGTGACGGAAGCGGTGGTGACGGAAGCGGCCGCCGTGGTCGACGAGCCGGCGGTCGTCGCGGCATCGCCCATGGCGGAACAGATCGAGGCGGTGATCGACTCCGAATGGCCCGCCACGGCGCCGTTCCCGCCCGCGGCGGCGCCTGCGCCCGCCTTCCACCCTCACCCCCCGCAGCCCGCTCAGCCCGCTCAGCCCGCTCAGCCCGCTCAGCCCGCTCAGCCCGCTCAGCCCGTCTTCCTGGAGGCCGCGGGACCGTCGCCCGAGGACCTCTGCCACGAGCTCATCCACCTGCTCAAGCAAGGTCCGGCGAAGCTGGAAGCCGCCATGCCGGCACTGCGCCGCCATCTCGGCGACCTGCCGCTGGAACGGCAGCTCGAAGCCTCGGCGAGATTCGCAGACCTCGTGGTGCAGCTCGAAGACCACCTGCCCCCGCATCTCATCGATCTGCTGCGCGAGCATTTCAACTGGTCGCGCGACTTCCGCATCGAGCGCCTGCTCGGCGACGAACGCATGGCCGCGCTCGCGGCCGTGCTGGAGCGCCACCCGCCGCCCATCACCGATCCGGCGACGCTCGAGGAGTTCGCGCCGACGGTCCGCGTCGCCCAGCTCTCCAGTTCGGCGAGCGAGGGAAACAGGTTCAAGGCCTTCATCGGCGCCCTCCTGATGGGGCACACGCTGCCCTTGCATCTGCAGTGGGCGGGTTGGCAGCTGCTGCGCCGGCTGGGTCTCGACGAGGCGGAGCTGGGCGCCGTGCAGAAGCTGGGCGTGAAGACGCGCAACGCGGCGCTGGTGGTGATCGCGCTGCTGGCCGGCCTGCTCAGCGGCGTACTGGCGGGCAGCGTGAACGAAGGGATCGAACACGGCTTCTCCGCCATGTTCTCGGTGGTCATCTTCTGCGTGGTCATGGGCTATGTCGGCCAGGCCCTCGATTTCCTGCGCGAGGCCGTGCCCGCCTGGCTGGCCGGGAAGCTCAAGTCGGAACGCTGGGAGCGGCTGTCGCCCTGGGTAGGCGCCGCGAGCTTCGCGGTCGCGGGTCTCGCCCTGCAGCTCGCGCCCGTCTACGGCGACGCCATGGCAGGGCTGAGCCTGGTGTTCCTCGCGATCGGCCTGCTGCTCGGCCTGAAGGGAACGCCGGCCATGATCACGACCGCCGTGGCACTGTGGGGCTTCTTCGTGTGGGCGGTGCCGACGATGATGCCCGTCGTCGCAGGACTGCAGGCAGCATGGATTTCCGCCAGCGTTTCGGTGTACCGCCTGCGTCTCTACGTGCCCAACCCGACCTTCCGCGTGCAGCCCACGCGGCCCGCGGGCGGATGGCAAGCCATCGCCGTGCTGCTGACCGTCGGACTGCCGACGCTGATGGCCTGGTTGTCCAGCCTGGCCGGCATGCGTTCGACGGTGGGCGCGATCACGCTCGCGCTCACCGTCGGACGCGTCTTGAACGGCGTCGCGCCGTTGCCGCGCGCCGCGATCATGATCGGCTCGCTCTATCTGGCGATGGGGTTGTGGCTCGCGGCGCAGCGCGCGGGCTGGCATCTGGCGCGGCGGCTGTTCCGCGGCACGCCGGCAGCGTCCGCCATGAACGGCGGACGCTGAGCCTCGTTCACTGACGCGAGGTCACTGCACCGGCACCCAGCCCGACGGCGACCAGCGCAGCAGCACGTCCGTCAACGGATTGGCGGTCTTGCCCATGAGATCGCGTACCTGCGCGCGCAGCGCGTCGAGCGTGGTCGCGTCGTCGTCGCTGACGTAGAGCACCGTGTCGTTGGCCGGCGCGGCGACGATCAGCTTGCCCTTCTGGGCGTCGGCGAGCGGCTTCCAGTCGTCGATGAAGATCAACCGGCTCGGTTGCGGCACGGCGCCGTCGAGCTTGCCCACTTCGCCCGCCGCGACCGGCTTCGCATGCTGCAGCACCTGCGGCATCGCGTCGTAGGTGTTCTTGCGCGCGGTCTCGCGCACCTGGTCGACCGACAGGTTCAGCGTCTTGTAGTCCTTCTCGCTGATCAGCCGCGACGCGCGCATCGTGTCGAAGACCGGCACCGTCACCAGCGGGCCGATGAAGGGCCGCGGACGGAAGGTGTTCGCGTCGCCGCCGACGTCCCGCTGCGCCTGCTGCACGGAAGCGGCGGTGCGCACCGCGAGTCGCAGCGACTCGCGCGTGGCAGGGATCGTGGCGGCGCGGAACTGCTGCGCCGTCGTCTTCACGAAGGCGTTCACGTCGTCCGCGCAGTTGCCGCGGTTGGTCTGGCAGCCTGCATAGAGCTTGTCGATCCGCGTGCGCTGGTCCGCCACGCCGAGCGTGAGCGGCTCGCGGACGACCACGGTGGCTTCGCCCAGTTGCTGACGCAGCTGCGCGGCGACGTACTCGGAGAAGCCGGCGGCATCCTGCGGGACGCCGCCGGTCTGCGCGAACGCGCCGCCAGCTGCACCGCAGAAGGCGGCAGCGGCCGCAAGAGCGGCCACGGTGGATCGGAAAACGGAACGCGTTTGTCGTTGTGGACGATGACGCATGACGGACATGAGGACCTCCGTGATGTCATGGGGAGGCCCGGCTTGGGCAAGCATCGCGCCCGCCAGACGTC
Source organism: Mitsuaria sp. CC2 (assembly GCF_048957715.1). Classification (NCBI taxonomy): domain Bacteria; kingdom Pseudomonadati; phylum Pseudomonadota; class Betaproteobacteria; order Burkholderiales; family Sphaerotilaceae; genus Roseateles; species Mitsuaria sp. CC2. The sequence continues at coordinate 92,502 of NZ_JARVXN010000031.1, forward strand.
CCGCGACGGCTGCTGGCCCTCACCCCGCCGTCTCCCGCAAGCGGGAGACGGCCCAAGCGTGCGCCCAGCTCAGCGTGCCTTCACGCGCCCGCCACGCGGTACTGATCCGCCTTCGCCACCCCTTCCATCGCCGGATCGCTGACCGACGGCGCGCCGGTCTCGATGTGTCCGGCGAAGCGACGCAGGAAGTCGGTCTGGCCGCTCACGCGCACCGACACGTCGTACCAATGCGCCGCGACGGCGACACCGATGCGCACTTCGCTGCGGCTGCGCGCCGGCACGTTCACCGTGCGCGGCGTGGTGCCCTGGTAGCGGTTGTGCGCGATGCTGAAGGCCGCCGCGACCGGCCCGGTGTTGACCAGCGTCAGCACCAGCTCGCCGGTGACCGGCGCGGACTTGGCGATGACGTCCGGGTTGGGCTGACCCGCGGCCGCAGCGCGCCGCGCATTGCCGGCGAGGTGACGATGGAAACCGTTGGGACCGAGCACCCAGAGGTCATACGCGCCCGCGCTCTGGGGCATGAAGCTGCCGGTGAGCTGCTTGCCGGCTTCGACCGTGTAGCGGCGTGGGATCTCACCCAGGCGCGTGCGGTCGTAGACGTGGAACACCGCCGCGGCGCTCCCAACGTTCTGGAAGGTGACGGCGATCGCCGTCGCGTTCGGGCCTGCGCCAGGAGTGACCGCGCAGGTGACCTGCAAGTCATAGGGCAGCGCGCGGGCGGGACGGACGCCGGCAGCCTGCGACGGCAACTGCAACGCGCCGGGGATGGGCGGCGTCGTCGTGCTCGGCAGTGCACGCGCCCGGTTGGCCAGCGCGACGGTGTCGGGCAGCTTCGAGAAGAACTCGCTGTCTTCCGGATCGGCGAAGTTGAAGCACGAGGTCAGGTCGCCTGCCACCGCGCGACGCCAGGCGCCGATGTTGGTCTCCTTCACGCCGAAGCGCGCTTCGATGAATCGCAGCACCGACGTGTGGTCCGAGGTCTGCGAGTTCACCCAGCCGCCCTTGCTCCAGGGCGACACGATGTACAGCGGCACGCGCGGACCCATGCCGTAGGGACGGTGCAGGTAGGTGGCCGACGCGCCGTTGAGGATTTCGCAGTACTCGCCCGTCGTGTCGACGGTCGACGCGCCGGCGAGGACCGCCTGCGCCGGGTTCGCGTTCCAGGTCACGTACGAGGGCGCGGCCGGCGGGGGCACGTGGTCGAAGAAGCCGTCGTTCTCGTCGAAGTTGATGAACAGCACGGTCTTGGCCCAGACATCGGGGTTGGCGGTCAGCGCGTCCAGCACCTTGGCGGTGTAGTCGGCGCCTTGCGCGGGGCTGGACGGTCCCGGATGCTCGGAGCCTTCCGCCGTCGCGACGATCCACGACACCTGCGGCAGCCGGTTGTTGAGCACGTCCTCGCGCAGCAGGTCCAGGTCGCGCGTCGAGATGCCGCGATCTTTCAGCACCTGCGAGAAGCCGGGGCGGTTGTACCAACCGTCGCGGAACACCTTGAACCCGGCCAGCGAGTTGTCGGTGAAGTTGTCGTCCATGTTCTGGTAGACCTGCCAGCTGATGCCGGCCGACTGCAGGCGTTCCGGATAGGTGGTCCAGGTGTAGTCGTCGAGCGGGTTCGGGTTGAACCAGTCGTGGCTGTTGTCCGTGGACGGTCCGTTGCCCAGACGCAGCGGATCGTTGGTGCCGGTCCAGATGAACAGGCGGTTGGTGTTGGTGCCCGTCTGCGTCGCGCAGTGGTACGCGTCGCACAGCGTGAACGCGTTGGCCAGGGCGAACTGGAAGGGCAGCTCCTGCTCCTTGAAGTGCCCCATCGAGTGGTTCTGCTTGGCCTTGGGCCAGTTGTTCATCCGGCCGTGGTCCCAGGCGGCCTGCGCGTCGGTCCACGAATGCGGCGTGCCGCTGACGCGCATGAAGGCGAAGTTCTGCGCGGTGTTCAGGTGGAAGGGCGCGATCGCGCCGGGCGCGGCATTGTTGACGGTGGGCTGGACCCAGACCGAGCGGCCCTTCACGTTGGCGGAGTCCGCCACCGGCGCCGGGAACGGATCGCCGAAGCCGCGCACGCCGTTCATCGTGCCGAAGTAGTGATCGAAGGAACGGTTCTCCTGCGTCAGGACGACGATGTGCTCGACATCCTGGATCGTGCCGGTGCGCACGGCCGCCTTGATGGACAGCGCGCGGGCGATGGCCGGCGGGAAGCTGGTCATCGCGGCGGTGGCGCCGGCGGCGCCGGCGACGGCGCGGAGGAACTGGCGGCGGGGCGGTTGCTGCTGCGTCATGTCGGGCTCCTCAGGCGGTGGCGGTGGCGTTGACGGCGGCGCGCGCGTGCTGCGAGGACTTGCGGCGGCGGAACACCAGCGCGGCGACGGCCAGGCCGCCGAGGGCGAGCGCGCCCGAGGCGGGTTCCGGCACGGCGGCGGCGAAGGTCAGGTCGTCCATGACGAAGAAGGCCGGATCGTTGCTGCGGAACACGAGGCGGTCGACGAGGCCGGCGTAGCCGCTGCCCAGGAACGCGGGGCTGTCGCTGAGGTTGAGCAGGGAGGCCGACGCGACGAGCGCGCCGCCGAAGTACAGGTCGACGGCGACGTTGACGCCGTCGAAGCCGGAGAACCACGCGCCCTGGAAGGTGCTGGGCGTGAGGAAACCGATGGCGCTGGTCGAGCTGCCGCCGTCGAAGCCGAGCGTGGCGCGGCGGTCGCCGGAATGCGGCGTGTACGGGGCCTGCTCGCCGGCGTACTGGAACCAGGCGCTGGCGGACCAGTCGAGGCCGGCGTAGTTGGCGGGCACGAGGCCGTCGTCGGTCAGGTCGTCGAAGGTGACGACGGTGGCGGACGCGAACGGCGCGGCGATGGCCAGCACCAGCGGCAGGCCGACGCGGGGGATACCGCGGGAGAGGACGGCGGACAGTGAGCGGGCGAAGGGCTTGCGCATGAGGACTCCAGGGAGGTCGGGCGGACGGGAAGCGCCGCAGCCGCGAGTCGATCCGACGGAGGGTCAGGTCTTGAGTGCGCGGTTGCGGGAGGACGCGGCGGATGTTCAGAGGCCGGGGTGACAGACCGGTGAACGGTCGGTGTCATCGACGGGCCTGGAACTTGCCCTCGGGGCCTTCGTCCCTGGAAGCGGGGGCGCGTCGCGGGAGCGTCGCGAAGGCGTCATGTAACGCTGAAGCGCAGCGTTCAGACGCGGGAGAAACCTACGCGGACCGGTTGATCACCCCCTTCATGTCCTCACCGGCCAACGGCGTCGACGTGTGCTCATGGACGATCTTCCAGACGCCGTCTCGGCGCAGCAACGTCCAGCTGATGCGGTTGTCCATCGTGAACTTCGTTTCGCCATGGACCACGAGTTCATAACGAACGAAGGCGTGCAGGGCGGCCATGTCGCCGCTGGCGTGCACGTGGGGATCGTCGAACACTACGCGGTTCGCGCCCTCGCCTGCCATCTTGAACCATCGCTCAACCGCGCCGCGCCATTGCGCCTCGCCGTCATAGGACCATTGGTCCCAGCAGTCATAGATCTGCGCGTCCGGCGCGTACAGCGCCAGCAGTGCGTCCACATCCTTGGCCGCGGCGGCGGCCTGGTACGCACCCAGCATCGCCAGCACCAGCTGGCCGACGGCCGTGTCATTCGCTCGTGTCGTCATGCATTTCTCCCGGTGGAATGTGGAAGGCGAAGGGCAAACGTCCCTCCTCCCTCACGACGATCGAAGCCCGCCCGTTTCGACACGTCCCAGGATCACCCCCCGGGCGTCATTGCATGAAAGGGAGCGCACCGATCGTTGAGAGCACCATGGACAGCAGCATCAGACCCAGGAAGGTCATGATCGGCCGCACGCGTTCGCCTTCCGGCCGGCTGCAGTACAGGTAGATCGGCATCACCAGCAGCATGGCGGCCAGCACCCCACCGCCCATCATCGTGCCGCCGAAGAAGCGGCGCTGGATGGAGTCGCGCCGATACCAGGCGTAGACCACCGCCATGAACGCGAAGGTCAACGGGATCTCGATCATGCCCAGTCGCTTGTGGTGGAGCCCGCTGTAGCCCGACACGCAGCCGCTGAGCAGCGACAGCATGGCCAGGACGATCAAGGTGCGTTTCAGGGTCACGGGTGGTCTACGTCGAGGTGGGAGGAGATCGACTGTAGCGGCGCTTATCGGCAGGTCGGATCCAGGTCTTCACGATTCCAGCCCGATAGAAGTCAAACGTCGCTCAGCCATCAGCCGCGCTTACTACGCTTCGTACCACCGATGTATCGATCGGGAAGGCCAGTTGCCGCGGACCGGAGATCATTCCCGGCTGTCCGCAAACCGCTGATACCACGCCACCGCATCCGCATTCGCCATCGCGTCGCGCTTCATCACCTGCTCCGCCGCGGCGCCGAGCAGCAGCTTCTTGATCGGCAGCTCCATCTTCTTGCCCGACAGCGTGCGCGGGATCGCCTCGACCTGGTGGATCTCGTCCGGCACATGCCGCGCCGACAGCGCCTTCTTGATCGAGGTCTTCAAGCGAAGCTGCAGCGCCTCGTCCAACGACAGGCGGTCCCGGAGCTGCACGAACAGCAGCAGACAACTCGGTCGGCCGAGGTACTCCAGGTCAACGACCAGGCTGTCCAGCACCTCGGGATGCGTCTCCACCGCGCGGTACAGCTCCGACGTGCCCATCCGGATTCCATGGCGGTTGATCGTCGCGTCCGAGCGCCCGTAGATGATCCCGCCGCCCGACGGCGTGATGCGCAGCCAGTCGCCGTGGCGCCAGATGCCTTCGCCGTTGGGGCCGCGGTACATGTCGAAGTAGCTCGACAGGTAGCGCTCGTGGTCCCGGTCGCCCCAGAAGTACAGCGGCATCGACGGCATCGGTCGCGTGCAGACGAGCTCGCCCACTTCGTCGATCAGCGCCCGCCCCTGGCCGTCCGCCTCCAACTCCGAGAACGCGTGCACCGCCGCGCCCAGGCTGCGCACCTGCATCTGGCCGCGCACCAGCGGCTCAGTGATCAAGCCCGTGAGGAAGGCCCCGGCGAAGTCCGTGCCGCCGCTGATGATGCAGATCCAGATCGGACGGCCGTCGGGCTTCGGGCAGTTCGCCCAGATCCAGTCATAGCTCTCGTCCGCCAGCGGACTGCCCGTGCTGCCGATCGCGCGCAGACGGCTGAGGTCGCCGTGCTTCAGCGGCTCGACGCCGGCCTTCAGGCAGCTCGCGTAGAACGCGGCGCCCGCGCCGAAGAAGGTCGCGCCCGACAGCGCGACGAAGCGCCACAAGGTGCTCCAGTCCGGCGCGTCCTTCGGCCCGGCCGGGCTCCCGTCGAACAGGCAGATCGTCGTGCCGCCCATGAGCGCGCCGACCTGGCAGTTCCACATGATCCAGCCCGTCGAGCTGTACCAGTGGAAGCGGTCGCCCGTCTCCGCCGTCGCGCCGACGTTGTTGTGGATGGATCCCTTCAGCATCTCCAGCAGCACGCCGCCATGCCCGTGCACGATGGGTTTGGGCAGACCCGTGGTGCCGCTGGAATAGACGATCCATAGCGGATGGTCGAAGGGCACCGCTTCCGGCGCGTGGGGCCGCGTGTTGGCAATCAGCGTGTCCCAGCGATGGGCGCCGCGATTCGTCGTCGCCGCGCGCTCTGCAGGCTCGGCACCCGCCGCGGCAGCGGTCGGTCGGGCCAGCGGCGAAGGGTCGGCCCGGGGATCGAGGTTGCCGAGCAGCACCACGTCGGTCACGGTCGGGAGTTCGTCGAGCAATTGCCCGAGCATCGCCATGCGGTCGATGTCCTGCCCTGCATAACGCACGCCGTCGGCGGCGATCAGCAACTTCGGTTCGATCTGGCGGAAGCGGTCCAGCACCGCCACCGGCCCCATGTCCGGCGAGCACACCGACCACACCGCGCCCAGGCTCGCGACCGCGAGGAAGGCCACGGACGTCGCCGGCACGTTGGGCAGGTAGGCGGCGACGCGATCGCCGCGTCGAACGCCGAGATCGTGCATCGAGGCCGCGAGCGCGCCGACCTGCCGCCGCAGCTCGGGCCAGCGCATCTCGCCGAGTTCGCCGCGCGCGAGCATCGCCTCGTTCGCGTGGACGATTGCGGGATGGCCGGCGGCTTCGGCCGCGTCGACATGACGCAGGGCCTGCGCCGCGATGTTCAAGGTCGCGCCGCGGAACCACACCGCGCCGGGCATGCGTTCCTCGCAGAGCGCCGCGTCGAAGGGCGTCTCCGAGCGCAGGTCGAAGTGATCCCAGATGCTGCGCCAGAACGCGTCCAGCTCCGTCACCGACCAACCCCACAGCGACGCGTAGTCGTCGAAGACCAGGCCTCGCTGCTCGTGCAGGAAACGGCGGTAGTGATCGATCTGCGGCGTCGGGGGCATGCGGGACTCCTTGTCGAGTCCTGACGGTAGCCGAGTTCCCTCGGGCTCGCCGTCACGCGTGTGACCGGCCCGATCGAGAGGGCTCGGAGCACCGTACTGCGGCGGCCGCTGGCCCTCCCCCCGCCCACTCCCGCGGTGCGGGAGAGGGAGCAAGGAGGTCTCAGCGCTTCGGCAGCTTCTCCGTCTCGATGTCGACGTAGGGCCAGAAGATCTGGTTGAAGAGAGGTCGCCGGTATCCCGCCAGCCACGGCTGCGCGATGTCGGTGACGATGCGGTGCACGCGGAACTTCTGCGGCATGTAGGCGGTGAGCACCTTCTGCGCTTCGCGCAGCAAGGCCGCGCGCTCGGGGCCGTCGGGCAACACCATCATGCGGCGGTAGAGGTCGTCGTAGCTCTCCAGCTTGAAACGTCCCAGGTTCTGCCCGCCGGCCGCCGGCCCGTACAGCAGCTCCAGCCCCAGCTGCGCGTCCGGCGTCGAGTTGTTGAAGCCCAGCTGCCAGATCATCAACTGCCCCGCGCGCGCCGACTTCAGGTTCTCCGGCCACTGCGCCATGCGGATGCGCATCCGGATGCCCAGCTTGTTCATGTCGCGCTGCCACAGCTCGTCATAGGGCTTGGAACGCGAATCCGGCGTCGACGCCACCTCCAGTACCAGCGGGCTGCCGTCGGGCTTGTCGCGCCAGCCGTCGCCGTCCTTGTCGACATAGCCGTAGGTGTCGAGCAGCGCCTTGGCGCGAGCCAGGTCGTAATCGCTGTTCTCGCTCTTGTAGTCGTCCTCGTACCCCCAGGTCCCCGGCGCGATGACGGACTGCGCCGGCACGGCCTGGTAGTGCCGCGTGGTGATGATCTCCGTCGGCACGTCCGTGGCCAGCCCGATCGCGCGGCGCAGCGCGACCTTGTCCGCCGTGTAGCCGCCGACCGTCGGGTCCTCCATGTTGAAGTAGTACATCGTGCGGTCGCTCGCCAGCACGCGGTACAGCTTCATCCCCTGCTTGTCGAGGTTGGGCGCCAGCTTGCCGTGCGGGATCGCGACGTCCGCGTACTCCTCCGGCAGCTGATACAGCAGGTCGAACTCGCGGTTCAGATACGACAGCCAGCGCGGCTGTCCGGCTTCGATGATGCTGATCTCCACCGCGTCCACCATTGGCAGCTTGCGGCCCTTGAAGCGGGCCGCCAGCGCCTCGCCTTCGGTGTCGCCCGGCGCCGGCTGCGCGTCGTAGAAGACCTCGCGGAAGCCGGGGTTCTTCACCAGCCGGATCAGCGACCCGCGCCGCCAGCGCTCCAGCATGAACGGCCCCGTGCCGACCGGATGCTCCATCGTCTTGCCGGCGTAGGCCTCGATGACTTCGCGCGCCACCGCGCCGTAGGTGTCGCCGCCGGCCAGGTTGTAGATGAAGCGCGGCCGCGGCCCCGCCAGCTTGAACTGCAGCGTATAGCGGTCCAGCGCGCGCACGCCCTCGACCGGTTTGTCGTAGTCGAAGGGCTTCTTCGTCTCCAGCGACGCGACGCGCAGTTCCTCCAGGCCGAGGATGCCCTCCTGCTTGAAGCTCGAATACAGCGGTCCCTTGGTCGCCGGGTCGTAGAAGCGCTTGAGGCTGTAGACATAGTCCTCCGCCGTCAGCTCGCGTCGCCTGCCCTTGAACGCCGGGTCGTCGGCGAAGTAGATGCCCGGACGGATCTTGATGGTCCAGGTGCGGAAGTCCTCGGACACCTGCGGCATCTCGGCCGCCGTGTTCGGCTTGAGCTTGAACGGCCGCGCGAGGTAGTCGTAGTTGTAGAGCGACTCGAAGATGTGGGCCGTGACGATGCGCGAGTACAGGTCGCTCAGCTGCGCCGGATCGAAGCCCGTCTCGGCGACGAGGAAGGCGTAGCGCAGCACCTTCTCCGGCTGCGCCGCGGCAGGCTCCGTCACCTTCGCGGGCTGCGGCTGCGGCGGCGGTGCGGCGACCGCCGCGACGGTGGTCGCGCCGAAGACCAGCGCAGCAAGGGAAGCGAGGAAGCGTGCGCGCATCGGTGTGGGACCTAGTGCTTGAACTTCGCGGCGGCGTCGGGATCGATGTCCACGTACTCCCACCAGTTCAGCCAGAACTGAGGACGACGGTAGCCGATCAGCTGCGGCTGGGCGATGTCGGTGATGAAGCGGTGGCCGCGGTACTTGTAGGGCATGTAGGCCGTCGCGTAGCGCTTGGTCTCGTCGAAGACCTTCATGCGCTCCGGCCCGTCGGGCAGGTGCGAGGCTTCGTCGTAGAGCTTGTCGACGGCCGGCAGCCGGAATCGCGCGTAGTTCTGCGCACCGATCTGGCCGCTGTACATGCGCGCCAGCGAGTCCTGCCCATCGGGCTTGGACGCCGACGTCCCCAGCGACCAGATCTGGTACTTGCCGGCGCGCAGCGACTTGAGGTTCTCCGGCCATTGCGCCGTCTTGAAGGCGATGCGCAGGCCGATCGCGTTCAGGTTCTTCTGGACGATCTCGTCGATCTGGCGCTGGAACTGGTCGGGCGTGGTCAGGCTCTCCAGCAGCAGCGGGCTGCCGTCGGGCTTGTCGCGCCAGCCGTCGCCGTCCTTGTCGACGTAGCCGTAGAGGTCCAGCAGCGCCTTCGCGCGCGCCGGATCGAAGGTGCTCATGTCGCTCTTGAAGGCCGGGTCGTAGCCGGTCGTGCCCGGCATGTACAGCGACTGCGCCAGCATCGCCTGACCGCGGCGCACCAGCGTCAGCTCGCGCTGCGTGTCGATGGCCAGCGCGATCGCGCGCCGCAGCGCGATCTTCTCCGGTGTGTAGCCGCCGACGACGGGATCCTCCATGTTGAACACGGTGAACAGCACGTCCGACGCCACGGTCCGGTACGCGTGCTTGCCCTGCTTCTCCAGGTTGGGCGCGATCTTGCCGTTGGGCATCGCCTGGTTGATGAAGTCCTCGGGCGTGCGCTCGATGAAGTCGTACTCGCCGTTCAGGAAGGACAGCCAGCGGGGCTGGTTCTCCTGGATGATGCTCACCTCGATGCGGTCCACCATCGGCAGCCGCCGGCCCTTGAAGCGCGCCTTGAGCGCCTGGCCTTCGGCGTCGTCGGGCGCGGGATCCACTTCCTGGTCGTAGAAGCGCTCGCGGTAGAGCGGGTTGCGTTCCAGCACGATCAGCGAGCTGCGACGCCACTGCTTGAGCACGAACGGCCCCGTGCCCACCGGATGCGCCATGGAATCGCCCGGATAGGCCTCGATCACCTCGCGCGCGACGGCGCCGTACAGGTCGCCCTGCGCGAAGACCTCCATCAGGCGCGGCCGCGTCTCCTTCGACTTGAACTGCAGCGTGTAGCGGTCCAGCGCGCGCAGGCCCTCGATGGGCTTGTCGTAGTCGAAGGGCTTGCCGGACTTGCGGACCTGCTGGTGATACTCGTTCAGGCCGACCAGCTCGAGTTCCTCGACCTCGCTCCAGGCCGGCGACGCGATGGCCGGATCGGCGAAGCGCTTGATCGCGTAGACGTAGTCCTCGGCGCTCAGCTCGCGCGGCTTGCCCTTGAACGCGGGATCGTCGGCGAAGCGGATGCCCGGACGCAGCTTCACCGTCCAGACCTTGAAGTCGTCGGAGGTCTCCGGCATCGCCGCCGCGGTCAGCGGCTTCATGCGCGCGGGACGCGCCAGCTGGTCGTAGGTGTAGAGCCCTTCGAACACGTGGGGCGTGATCGACCGCGAGTAGATGTCGGTGATCTTCGCGGGATCGAAGCCCGTCTCCGCGACGCGGAAGGCGTAGCGCAGGACCTTGGGCGTCGAAGCGGACGACGCGGCGGGTGCGCTCGCGCTCGCGCCGTCCGCCGCGTGTCCGGCATTCAGGCCGGCGAGCGCCAGCGCGGACGCGAGGAGGGCCCCGCGCAGGATCGAAGGAAAGCGTCGGGCGCGGAGCATCGTCATGGGCGGCGGCGTGGCGTCAGTGCTTCTTCGCGTGAGCCTTGGCCAACGCATCCGGGTCGATGTCGACGAACGTATAGAAGTCGCGCTGGTAGAGGTTCTTGTCGTAGCCGATCACCCAGGGCTGGGTGATGTCGGTGTAGATGCGATGCACCTCGACCTTGTAGGGCATGTAGGCCGTCAGCAGCCGCTGCGCGTCCTGCATGACCGCGACGCGTTCGGGGCCGTCGGCCATCGAGTGCTGCTTGCGGAACAGCGCGTTGAATTCGGGCAGGTCGAAGCGGGCCTTGTTCGACTGGCCCTTGCTGCCGCCGTAGGCCAGGCCGAGGAAGTTCTCGCCGTCGGGACTGTCGGCGCTCCAGCCCATGCCCCACATCTGGAGCTTGCCGGCGTTGGCGGCCTTCAGGTTCTCCGGCCACTTGGCGATCTTGAACTTGATGCGGACCTTCAGCGCGTCCATGTCCTTCTGCCAGAGCTCGACCAGCTGCCGGTTGCGGCCGTCGGGCTGCGTCGCGTACTCGAGCACCAGCGGGCTGCCGTCGGGCAGGTCGCGCCAGCCGTCGCCGTCCTTGTCGACATAGCCGTACAGGTCCAGCAGCGCCTTCGCGCGCGCCGGGTCGTACTGGCTCATCTCGGTCTTGAAGGACTTGTCGTAGCCGGTGACGCCCGGCGAGATGATCCCCTGCGCGGGGATCGCCTGGCCCTTGCGGGGCAGGCGCACCTGGCGTTCGACGTCGACGCCCAGCGCAATCGCGCGACGCAGCGCGATCTTCTCCGGCGTGTAGCCGCCGACGACCGGATCCTCCATGTTGAAGTAGGAGGCCGAGATGTCGGCGCGCTCGTAGCGGACCGCCCGCATGCCGTCCTTGGCCAGGTTGGGCGCGAGCTTGTTCTGCGGAATCGCCACCGGCGCGAAGTCTTCCGGCAGCTCGTCCATGAAGTCGAATTCCTTGCGCAGGAACGCGAGCCAGCGCGGCTGGCTTTCCTCGATCACCGAGATCTCGACGCGGTCGACCATCGGCAGCTTGCGGCCCTGCAGGCGCTTGACCGCCTCGACCAGCGCGGGCGGACGGTCCGCGCCGACTTCCTCGTGATAACGCACGTCGCGGAAGTTGGGATTCTTCTCCAGCACCATGCGCGACGAGCGGCGCCATTCGGCCAGGCGCCACGCGCCGGTGCCAACGGGGTGTTCCATGATGCGGTCGCCGTAGAACTCGACGACCTCGCGCGCCATCAGGCCCACCATCGGATCCGCGAAGTGCATGAGGAAGCGCGGATCGCTGTTGGCCACGCGGATCTCGACCGTGTAGCGATCCAGCGCGCGCACGCCGTCGACCGGCCGCGCGTAGTCGAACGGCGTCTTGTTCTTCAGCGCCTCGGCGCGCACCTCGGACAGGCCGAGGATCTTCGCGCCTTCGAGGCGATACAGGTGACCGCTCTTGTTGCGCGGGTCGTAATGGCGCTTGACCGTGTACACAAGGTCGTCGGCGACGAGCTCGCGCTTGCGGCCCTTGAACGCCGGATCGTCGTTGAAGTAGATGCCGGGCTTGATCTTGAAGACGAAGCGCTTGAAGTCGTCGGAGACCTCGGGCATGCCGTCGGTGATGTTGGGCTCGAGGCGATACGGACGGCCCAGGTAGCTATAGCGCAGCGGCGCGTCGAAGATCGCCGCGGTGATGTTGCGCGAGTACAGGTCCGTGACCTGCACCGGATCGAAGCCGGTCTCCGCGACCCGGATCGCGTAGCGCAGCACCTTGGGGGCGGGGGCCGTCGCGGCCGTGTTCACGGGCGCATCGCCGGCGGCCTGCGCGCTCGACGGGATCGCCGTCAGGGCCGCCAGGATCGCCAGGGATGACGCGAGGGATGCCGAAAGTAAGAGCGCCTGGGATTGTGTCCCGGCCGTGCCGCGTCGCATCTGGATGCCGTCCTTGAATTCGAAAGCGCGCCAGTCTAGTGGGCGATGTCCGCGCCCGCCATGCCAACAACCCCGAGAGCTTCCACGCGAGGGCGAGCAGGGGCGCATTGCGGATGAACACACCTGCTTCGACGAGGGTCCATCATCAGTTTTCTTCGATGGATTCAGGGCAAATGCCGGTGCGGGGCCTGCAGGCGCTCACGTAGACTCGCGCGTGGTTTTCGACCCTCAGGCCCCGGCCGTCACAAGCGTCCGGGGTTTGTCTTTATCGGTCGCCGGGTTCGAAGACGGGCTCGGCGGCGCTTGCTTGGAGTTCCGCGCGTATGGCGGCCTATCTCATCAGGCGCCTGTGGCAAATGATCCCCACCCTGCTGGGCGTCGTGCTGCTGGTGTTCTTCCTCTTCAAATGGTTCGGCGGCGATCCCGCCGAAGTGCTGGGCGGCCTGAACGCCAGCCAGGACCAGATCGAGGCCATCCGCGAGCAGCTCGGGCTGAACAAGCCGGTGTGGGAACAGCTGCTGATCTTCCTGCAGCAGATCGTCACCTTCGACTGGGGCAAGAGCTGGGCCACCAACGAGTCCGTGGCCAACCTCTTCGCCACGCGCATGCCGGCCACGCTGACCGTGATGCTGCCCATCCTGGTGCTCGAGGTCATCCTTGCGATCCCGTTCGCGCTGGCCGTGGCCTACATGCGCGGCAGCCTCACCGACCGCGCGGTCATGATCCTCACCACGGTCGCGGTGTCGATCTCGCTGCTGGTCTACGTGATCGTGGCGCAGTACTTCTTCGCGTTCCGGCTGGGCTGGTTCCCGGTGCAGGGCTGGAGCGACTCGCTGTGGACCAACCTCACGACCTACGCGCCGCTGCCGGTGCTGGTCGCGGTGGCCGTCGCGCTGTCGCCCTACACGCGGCTGTACCGCACCTTCTTCCTCGACGAGATCGGCCATGAGTACGTCCGCACCGCGCGCGCCAAGGGCCTGACCGAGAAGGTCATCCTGCTCAAGCACGTGCTGCGCAACGCGATGATCCCGATCATGACCAACATCTCCGTGGCCCTGCCCGGCGTTTTCGTCGGCTCCTTCCTGCTGGAGGTCTTCTTCTCCATCCCGGGTCTGGGCCGCGAGATCCTGCTCGCGGTCAACCGCAACGACTATCCGGTCATCCAGGCCTTCGCGATCTACATCGCGGCCCTGACCATGGTGGTCAACCTGATCACCGACCTCCTCTACAAGCTGGTTGACCCCCGGGTGGTCCTCAAATGAGCGCAGTGCTGTCCAACCAACCCGCGGCCGTGACGCCGCAACGCTCGCGCGGCGTCTGGTACGCCTCCTGGCGTCGTCTGAAGGCCGACAAGCTCGGCATGTTCGCGATGGTCGTCGTCGCCTTGTCGCTGCTGCTGGTCGTGGCGGCCGGCCTGGGCCTGGTGGCCGGCGACTGGCAGAAGGAAACCGGCGTGCCGAACGCGCCGCCGAACTTCGTGGGCCCCGCGGCCGCGGAAAGCGCCGGCGCCATCGTGCAGCCCAAGGGACCGAACGTCGACCTGAGCGACATCGATCCGCTCGCGCCCAGGTACGCCGAGTGGACCGAGAAGGCCAAGCAGTACAAGACCGACGAGGCGCCGCGCGCCGAGACGCTGCCCTTCGGCGGCGACCGCCTGGGCCGCGACGTGCTCGCCAAGGCCATCAAGGGCGCTGAGATCTCCATCATGGTCGGCGTGCTGGCCGCGCTCGTGGCCACGCTCATCGGCACCGTGCTGGGTGCGCTGTCGGGCTTCTACGGCGGCAAGGTCGGCGACTTCCTGGAGTGGGTCTACAACGTCTTCACGGCGATGCCCAACATCCTGCTGATCTTCGCCTTCGCGGTGGTCTTCGGACGCGGCGTGCTGCCGGTCGTGATGATCCTGGGCCTGGCGGGCTGGACCGGCATCTACCGCCTGGTGCGCGCCGAATTCATGAAGCACTCCGTGCGCGAATACGTCCGCAGCGCAGAGGCCATCGGCGCGAGCAAGAGCTCGCGCATGTTCAAGCACATCCTGCCCAACGTCTCGCACGTGGCCCTCGTGCAGCTCTCGCTGCACGTCGTCGGCTTCATCAAGAGCGAGGTCATCCTGTCCTACCTGGGTCTGGGCGTCAGCGTGGACCAGGTCTCCTGGGGCACGATGCTGGCCGAGGCGCAGAGCGAGCTCATCCTCGGCTACTGGTGGCAGCTGGCCGCGGTGACCGGTTTCATGGCGGTGTTCGTCACGGCCTTCGCCCTCTTCACGGATGCGCTGCGCGACGCGCTCGATCCCAAACTGCGCGGTCTGGAGTAACGCCATGCTGTTGAGCATTCAAGACCTGAAGGTCGCCTTCCGCATGGGCAAGGTCGACGGCGTCATGCAACGCCAGCTGGCCGTCAAGGGCGTCAGCTTCGACATCCCGGAGAACGGCACCGTCGCCCTCGTGGGCGAGTCCGGCTCGGGCAAGAGCGTGACGGCCATGTCCATCCTCAACCTGCTGCCCGACAACGCCGAGCGCACCGGCGCGATCCTGTTCCAGGGCCGCGACCTGCTGAAGACCTCGCTGCGCGAACTGCAGTCCGTGCGCGGGCGCGAGATCGCCTGCGTGTTCCAGGATCCGATGAGTTCGCTGAACCCGGTCTTCCCGGTCGCGGACCAGATCATGGAGCCGCTGATCAAGCACCTGGGCATGAGCAAGCGCCAGGCGCTGGTCCGCGCCGAGGAACTGCTCAACGAGGTCGGCATCCCCGATCCCAAGCGCCGCCTGAAGAGCTATCCGCACGAGATGTCCGGCGGCCAGCAGCAGCGCGTGATGATCGCGGTCGCGCTGGCCTGCAGCCCCAAGCTGCTGATCGCCGACGAGCCCACCACCGCGCTCGACGTCACCATCCAGCGCCAGGTGATGGAACTGCTCGCACGCCTCAAGGAGTCGCACAAGATGAGCATGCTGTTCATCTCGCACGACCTCGGCGTGGTGGGCGAGATCGCCGACCAGGTCGTCGTCATGCGCCACGGCGAGATCCGCGAGAAGGCGCCGGTGGCCGACATCTTCCACCACCCGCAGGACGCCTACACCAAGGCGCTGCTGGCCTGCCGGCCCTCGCTGACCGAGAACCCGGCACGCCTGATGGTCATCGACGACCACATCGCCGGCCGCTTGGTCTCCGACCGCACCGGCAAGGCCAAGGACCCGGCCGCACCGGTGATCCTTGAGGTCAAGGGCCTGAAGAAGAGCTTCTTCTTCAAGTCGGGCCTCTTCAGCAAGACCGAGTTCAAGGCCGTCAAGGGCGTCGACTTCCAGCTGCGCAAGGGCCACACGCTCGGCGTGGTGGGCGAATCCGGTTCCGGCAAGACGACGATGGGCCTCACGCTGCTGCGTCTGCATGAACCCACCGGCGGCGAGGTGCTCTTCGAGGGCCAGGACCTGCTGAAGATGAACGGCCCCGACTGGCAGAAGATGCGTCGCCGCATCCAGGTCGTCTTCCAGAACCCGTATGCCTCGCTGAACCCGCGCTTCACGATCGCGCAGACCCTGCTGGAGCCGATGGAGATCCACGGCATCGGCAAGAACCATGACGAGCGTCTCGCCACGGCCAGTGCGTTGCTGAAGAAGGTCGGTCTGGACGAATCGGCGTTGCACAAGTATCCGCACGAGTTTTCCGGCGGTCAGCGTCAGCGCATCGCGATCGCGCGTTGCCTGACCTTGCAGCCGGAGGTGCTGGTGCTGGACGAGGCTGTTTCGGCGCTGGACGTTTCCGTCCAGGCCCAGGTGCTCAACCTGTTGAAGGACCTGCAGGACGAATTCGGGCTGAGCTACATCTTCATCAGCCATGATCTGGCGGTGGTGAAGTTCATCTCCGACGAGGTGCTGGTCATGCAGCACGGTGATGTCGTCGAGCAGGCGGATGCGCGCGCACTGCTCGCGGCACCGAAGCAGGAGTACACGAAGCGTCTGCTGGGGGCCGTGCCGCGCGGATACCAAGGACAGGAGTCCGCAGCGAGCGTGGCCTGAGCCGCCCGACTGGGGGCCCTTTCCGGTGCACCAAAACCGAACTTTCCACAAGCGCGAAGACTAGGCCCCTCGCTCACGCGGGACGAGGTCCTGCTCCTGCCCCAAGCGATGGCTAGAATGGCCAGCAAGTTTTGTGCCGTCAGGATCTCCCATGTCGCTTCGCCGCCCTTTGCTGTTGTCGACCGCCCTCGCGCTGGCCCTGGCCGCGCCATGGGCGCAGGCCGCCAAGGATGACCATGCGAAGCCCTTGAACCTGGTCTTCGACCGGGAAGGTGCGATCGACAAGGTCAAGCAGCGTTCCGAGTTCAACGGCAACGTCATCATGACCAAGGGCTCGATGGAGCTGCGGGCTGATCGGATGGATGTGCAGGAGACCAGCGACGGCTACTACCAGGCGTACGCCAACGGTACGTCGGCCAAGCAGGTCCACTTCCGCCAGGACCGTGACAATCCGGGCGAGCGCATCGAGGGTCGGGCCGACCAGATCGAATATGACACCCGCACCGAGACCATCCGCCTGGTCGGCAATGCCGAAGCGCGGGTGATGCAGGGTGACCAGTTGAAGCAGGCGTTGTCCGGCGCCACGCTCAACTACGACAACCGCACCGAGCGCCTGGTCGTCGAGACCGGCGCCGGCTCTCCGCATCCCAGCGGCCGCGGCCGTGTCGTCCTGATGCCGCGCAACGCCGCGAACGAACCGCCGCCGGCCAGCAGCGCCCCGCTGCCCTTGCGCCCCAGCATCAACCTGACGCCTCGCCAGTCCACCCAGCAATGACGGAAGCCCGCACGAATCCCTCCCGGAGCCGCCTCCAGGCCTGGGGGCTGCAGAAGTCTTACGGCGTCAGGAAGGTGGTCAAGGACGTCCACCTCGACCTGCACAGCGGCGAGGTGATCGGCCTGCTCGGTCCGAACGGCGCCGGCAAGACGACCAGTTTCTACATGATCGTGGGTCTGGTGCGCGCCGATGCCGGCGAGATCCAGATCGACGGCCAGCCCGTGCAGACCCTGCCCATCCACCAGCGTGCGCGCATGGGGCTGAGCTATCTGCCGCAGGAAGCGTCCATCTTCCGCAAGCTCAACGTCGAGGAGAACATCCGCGCCGTGCTGGAGCTGCAGCTCGACGAGAAGGGCAAGTCCTGGCCCTCGTCGCGCATCGACGCGGAGCTGGACAAGCTGCTCAACGAATTGTCGATCGAGAAGCTGCGCGACACGCCCGCCCCGGCGCTGTCCGGCGGCGAGCGCCGCCGCGTCGAGATCGCCCGCGCGCTGGCCACGCAGCCGCGCTTCATCCTGCTGGACGAGCCTTTCGCCGGCGTCGACCCGATCGCCGTGCTGGAGATCCAGCGGATCATCCGCTTCCTGAAGCAGCGCGGCATCGGCGTGCTCATCACCGACCACAATGTGCGCGAAACGCTGGGCATCTGCGACCGCGCCTACATCATCAGCGAAGGGGCGGTGCTCGCCGAAGGCACGCCCCAGCACATCGTCGAGCATCAGGACGTGCGCAGGGTCTACCTCGGCGAACACTTCAAGATGTAAGGGCCGGGAGTCGACATGAGGCCGACGCTACAGGTACGCCTGTCCCAGCATCTTGCGCTGACGCCTCAGCTGCAGCAGTCCATCCGTCTGCTGCAGTTGTCGACGCTGGAGCTCCACCAGGAAGTGGAGCAGATGCTCGCGAGCAACCCGCTGCTGGAGACCGACGAGGAATTCGACGCGCCGGTGCCCACGTCGACGCAGGAGCGCATGACCGAGCGTGAGGAACGCGAGGAGCGCGTCGCGCAGTCCGAGTCGGAGGCGCCCGCGGGAGACGCGCCGGCCGGTGACGAGATGCGCGCCGAGGAGTTCGGCACCACCGAGCGCGACGACTGGGAGAACGGCACCGAGCGCGACGACTTCGACGGCATCCGTGAGACGCCCGGCAGCGCGTCGTCGTCCTCGGGGGACGACGACGAGCGCCCCGAGACCGAAGCGCCCGATGAGTCCCTGCAGCATGTGCTGCGCGGACAGATCCCCGGCATGAACCTGAGCGCGGTCGATCGTGCGGCGCTGCTCGCGCTGATCGAGTCGCTCAACGAGGACGGGTATCTCGAGGATCCGCTCGAGGACATCGTCGCCGCGATCCTCGGCGAAGAAGCCGATCTGGAACAGCGCGAGGAACTGCTCGACCGCTTCAAGGTCGCGCTCAAGTGGCTGCAGTCGATGGAGCCTGCGGGCGTCGGCGCACGCGACCTGGGTGAATGCCTGGAGTTGCAGCTGCGGCTGTTGTCGCGCTCGCCAGAACAGGCGTTGGCGGTGGTCGTCTGCCGTCGGCATCTGGATCTGCTCGCCAAGCGCGACTGGAGGCGGCTGATGTCGCTGACCGGCGCGGATGAGGAGCTGCTGCGCGACGCGCAGTCGCTGATCGCCGGGCTGGAGCCCAAGCCGGGACGACGCTACGCGCGCAGCGAGAACCGGCCCGTCATCCCCGACGTGATCGTGCAGAAGGCGGGACGCAACTTCCGCGTCTCCATCAATCCGGATGTGCTGCCGAAGTTGCGGATCAACGATCTCTATGCGCAGGCGCTGCGCGCGACGCGCGGCGGCGTCAGCAACTCCCCGCTGGGCGGGCAGTTGCAGGAGGCGCGCTGGTTCATCAAGAACATCCAGCAGCGCTTCGACACCATCCAGCGCGTGAGCGAGGCGATCGTGGAGCGCCAGCGCGGTTTCTTCACGCACGGCGAGCTGGCGATGAAGCCGCTCGTGCTGCGCGAGATCGCCGACGAGCTGGGGCTGCATGAATCGACGATCTCGCGCGTCACGACCGCCAAGTACATGGCCACGCCGTGGGGGACCTTCGAGCTGAAGTACTTCTTCGGGTCCAGCTTGTCGACGGAGGCCGGCGGCAACGCGTCCAGCACCGCGGTGCGCGCGTTGATCAAGCAGTTCATCGCCGCGGAGGACACCACGAGCCCCCTGTCCGACAGCCAGTTGTCGACCATGCTCGGCGAGCAGGGCATCACCGTGGCGCGACGCACCGTCGCAAAGTACCGCGAGGCGCTCAAGCTCGCGCCGGCGAATCTGCGCAAGTCGCGGTAGGGATCGTCGGTGGGACAATCCGCAGCTTGATCCTCCCGGGCGCCGCGGCGCCCGACTCACGCCGCACCCACGATGTCCGATTCCGCCTATCACCTGTTCCTGCCCTGCGCCGCCGGCGTCGAAGACTGGCTGGAGGCCGAGGTGCGCGACATCCTCGGCCCGGAGGATTGCCTGCAGGGTCCGAAGGCCTTCCGCGGCGGCGTCGGCCTGTACGGCACGCTCGCGGCGGTGATGCGCCTGAACCTGCACAGCCGGCTCACGCAGCGCGTGCTGATCGAGGTCGCCCGCGAGGAGTACCGCCACGAGGACGACATCTACGCGATCGCGCGCACCGTCGACTGGACGCGCTGGATCACGCCGCAGCAGACGCTTCGCGTCGATACGACGGCGCAGCGTTCGCCGCTGCACAGCCTGAACTTCGCCACGCTGCGGGTGAAGGACGCCGTCTGCGACATCCTGCGCGACGCGCACGGCGAGCGGCCCAGCGTCGACACGCGCTGGCCGGATCTGCCGCTGCAGCTGCACCTGACCGAAGACCTGGCGACGGTCTACGTCGACAGCTCGGGCGAATCGTTGTTCAAGCGCGGCTGGCGCGAGGACAAGGGCGATGCGCCGCTGAAGGAAACACTCGCGGCGGCGATGCTGGCCGCGGCGGGCTGGAAGGGTACGCCCGAGGCCGGCGGCGCGCTGCACGATCCGTGCTGCGGCTCGGGCACGATCCCGGTCGAAGCGGCCACCATCGCCTGCAACATCGCGCCGGGCATCCAGCGCCGTTTCGCTTTCGAGAAGCTCAAGCCGTTCCAATCGCTGCTGCCGGCCTGGCGCGCGATCAAGGAAGAGGCACGCGCAGCGGAGCGTCCGTCGGCCGTGCCGATCTTCGCCAGCGACGTGTCGTTCCGGATGGTCGACTTCGCGCGACGCAATGCGGAGCGTGCCGGCGTGGCGCAGTACATCCAGTTCAACGGCGGTGACGCGCTGGAGCGCCCGGCCCCTGCGCTGCCGGACGACATGGCCGGCACGCTGATGCTGAACCCGCCCTACGGCGAGCGGATCGAGGTCCGCGGCAAGGCCGGCACGCAGCGCATGGACGGCGGTGCGCTGTCCGAAGAGCGCGATGCGGGCGACGACTTCTTCCCGCGTCTCTCCGCGCATTGGAAGCGCGCGTACACGCAGCATCCGGCGGGATGGACCGCGTGGCTGCTCTGCCCGGAAATGAAGCTGCCCAGCAAGATGCGACTCAAGGAATCGCGCCGCATTCCCATGTGGAACGGCCCGATCGAATGCCGGCTCTTCAAGTTCGACCTCGTCGCCGGCTCGGCCCGCAAGCAGAACGCAGGGAACACTGACTCCGACGAATAACTCCGACTAAGGTAGGCCCCCTTGGTGGGGAAACGCCTCCCCCGTCGATGCGATTTCTTTTCGAGGGAATGACCGAGATGATTCAAGCTGAACTTGGACCTGAATTGGAGGCCTACGTGCAGCAGTTGATCGACAGCGGTCGGTATTCATCCCGGCAGGAAGTGTTGAAGGAAGGCGTCCTTCTCCTCCAGCAGCAGGAGCATTTGAAGGCCTTCAAGGCCTTGCTCGACAAAGGCATCGAGGACTCGGAGAACGGCCTCGGTCGCCCTGCCGACGAGTTCTTCGACGAACTGCTGGCAAAGACTCGCAGGCGTCCCGAAGGATCCTGATGCACGTTCACCTCCTCGCGGAGGCTGAAAGGGATCTGCTCGATATTCACGAGTACATCGCCAGGGACGACGAGCGACGGGCCGATGCCTTCGTTCTCGAATTGCGCCGCAAGATCGCCTCGCTATCTCACAGTCCAGATGCGCATCCACTCATCGGTCATGGAGACGTCCGTCGGCGGCTACATGGCCGTTATCTGATCCTGTTTCGGCTCGATATCCGTAGGGACCGCGTGACGGTCCACCGTGTTCTCCATTCCGCTCGGGACATCGACTTGTTGGAACTTCTATGACCCACTCAAATCGACAAGAGATACGCGCGAAGGTCGAAGCGCAGCAAGCTGCGCTTTGTGAGCTTCTCGAACGCCGATTGGCAACGCCGCGCGACCAATACATTCCAATGGAAGAGGCGTTTGAGCGCCTCTACTGCGAACTCGGAATCGAGCGTCGCCCTGCTTTTAGGCTTCGCTGAGCGCAAGCCAGCCGAGCACTGCGAGCGGCGCAGTGTCGGCCCGCAGGATCCTGGGACCGAGCTTCGCAGCGCTGAATCCGCGTGAGCGGGCGGACTGCTCTTCAGCCTCGCTGAGTCCGCCTTCGGGGCCGCTGAGGACCGTGATGCGCTGCGCATCGGTCGATGACGACGTCAGTGCCGACAGCGGTCGCGCGGCCACCGGGCTCAGAAGCCATCGCTGCTCGTCGGCATCGCCGGGAAGCTCGGCGAGCCAGGCCGCCAGTGTCTTCACCGGCGCGACCTGCAGAGGCTTCGAACGACCACACTGCTCGGCCGCCGCGATCGCGACGCCTTGCCAGTGCGCGCGCTTCTTGTCCGCGCGCTCACCGTTGAGGCGCAGCACCGACCGTTCGCTCATCAGCGGCTGGATCGCCACCGCGCCGAGCTCGCAGGCCTTCTCGACGATGCCGTCCATCCGGTCGTTGGCCGGCATCACGACAGCCAGTGTCACCGCGCGCTTGAGCTCGCGATCCACCGCCTGACGCGACTTCAGCGCGACGCGGACCTCGCTGCGTCCCATCGCCGTGACCGCCGCGGTCCACTCGTCCCCGCTGCCATCGAACAGCGTGACCTCGTCCCCCGGCTGCAGGCGCAAGACCTGGACATGGCGCGCCGCCCCGGCGGGCAGCGCCAATTCAGCTTCGAGCCCCGCCGCACCCAGCGGCTGCTCGACAAACAACCTCGCCGCCAACGTTCACCCCTTGTGCTTGCCCACCCAGGCGGCGAAAGTCGTCAGCACCTTGCGCAGGAAGGCTTCCGTCTCCGGCTTCGCGAAGCTGCCGTCGTCCTTGAACATGTCGGCCGCGCCGCCGAGGTAGACCTCCGGCGACGGCAGCAGCGGCGTGTTCAGGCAGGCCAGCACCTGGCGCAGGTGATGGTTGGCGCCGAAGCCGCCCAACGCGCCCGGCGAGAGCGTGATCACCGCCGCAGGCTTGCCGTCGAAGGCGCTCTGACCGTAAGGCCGCGATCCCACGTCCAGCGCGTTCTTCAGCACGCCGGGGATCGAGCGGTTGTATTCGGGGCTCACGAACAGCACCGCGTCCGCGGACTTCACCGCGTTGCGGAATTCCACCCACGGCGCCGGCGGCGTGGCCGCGTCGTCTTCGTTGTAGAAGGGCAGCGCGCCGATCTCGACGATCTCGAGCTTCAGTTCAGCGGGGGCGATATGGGCCAGCGCGAGGGCCAGCTTGCGGTTGAACGACGCCTTGCGCAGGCTGCCGACCAGCACCGCGACGCGGTAGGACGTGGACATGGAGGGGCTCCCAACAATGGAAGGACCGCCTCCAGGAAGGTCAGGCGGTCCGGTTCAGTTGAACCCCAGTGTCGCACGCAGCTCGTGCGCTGCGGCGTCGCCCTTGGCGGCACGCACACGGTCGATGATGTCCAGCGCCAGCGTCTGCAGCTGGTTCATGTCGGCGCACTGCTCGACCTCCAGCGCGATCTTGTAACCCTTCAGCAGTCCCTGCTGCTTGGCGAAGGTGCTCAGCGCGGTGTAGAGCTCCTGGAACGGCAGCGACGAGGTCGGTGCGCCGGCCAGCCGCGACGGTGCGGGCCGCGACGCCGAAGCGCCGCTCATCCGCGACGACGGCGCGCCCGAGCCCATCGGCGTCGCGATCGACGCCGGGCCCATGGGCCGCGACAACGGCGCGCCGGCCGTCACCTTCACGAGTTGATGCTGCACCAGCAGCTCGAGATCCGCAGGCGCGGCGCCTTGCACCACCCCTACCCAGTCGCCACCGGACTTGCTGGCGTCGATCACCAGCAACAGGTTGCGCGCCACGCGGGCCTGCACCAGCGCGCGTGTCTTGATCTCCGCCCTCCCGGCCTCTGTCTTTTCGTAGCGTTCTTCGAGCACGGCCTAGCCTCCTCCTCAGGAGGGCGAACTTTAGGCCGTCAAGGGCGGGTTTCGCCCAAGTGCAATCCCTAAAACTGCTACCGACTGCTACTTCTTGTCGCGCAATTCACGACGCAGCACCTTGCCAACCGGCGTCTTTGGCAGTTCCGTCCGGAACTCGATGATCCGCGGGCGCTTGTAGCCGGTGAGGTTGGCTTCGCAGAAGGCCTTCACGTCGGCTTCGGTCACCGCCGGGTTGCGGCGCACGATCACGACCTTCACCGCCTCGCCGGCCTTCTCGTCGGGCACGCCGACCGCGGCGCACTCGGCCACGCCCGGCATCTGGGTCAGCACGTCCTCGATCTCGTTCGGATAGACGTTGAAGCCGCTGACCAGGATCATGTCCTTCTTGCGGTCGACGATGCGGAAGAAGCCGCGCTCGTCCACCGTGCCGATGTCGCCGGTGCGGAAGTAGCCGTCGGACGTCATGACCTTGGCCGTCTCGTCGGGCCGCTGCCAGTAGCCCGCCATCACCTGCGGGCCGCGGATCGCGATCTCACCACTCGTACCGGCCGGGACTTCGTTGCCGTCGTCGTCGAGCAGCGTCACCTCGGTGCCGGACAGCGGCAGACCGATCGAACCGGTGTAGGCCGTGCTGTCCGTCGGGTTGCAGCACGCGACCGGCGAGGTCTCCGACAGGCCGTAGCCTTCGACGATCGGGCAGCCGGTCTTCTCCAGCCACAGCTTGGCCGTCGCCTGCTGCACGGCCATGCCGCCGCCGACCGAGATCACCAGCCCGCTCCAGTCCACCGTGTTGAACTGCGGATGGTTGGCCATCGCCATGAACAGCGTGTTGACCGCCGGCAGGCTGTGGATCTTGTGGTGGCTCAGTTCCTTGAACACCGCCGGCAGGTCGCGCGGGTTGGGGATCAGCACGTTGCAGCCGCCGACGCGCATCGACAGCATCAGATTCGTGGTGAAACCGAAGATGTGATACAGCGGCAGCGCGCAGACGCTCACCAGCTGCTCATCGGCGGGCTTCTTCTTCAGGGCGGGCTGGTACCAGGCCTCGCACTGCAGCGTGTTGGCCACCAGGTTGCGATGCAGCAGCACCGCGCCCTTGGAAACGCCCGTCGTGCCGCCGGTGTACTGCAGCACCGCGATGTCGTTGGGGCCGACGGTCGGACGCTTGTAGGTCTGGCCGCGGCCCTTGGAGACGGCGTCGTTGAAGCGCACCGCCGACGGCAGCTCGAAGGCCGGCACCAGCTTCTTGATCTTGCGCACGACGTAGTTGACGACCATGCCCTTGGCGAAGCCCAGCATGTCGCCCATCGCGGCGAGCACGATGTGCTTGGTCGGCACGTTCGCGAGCACCTGCTGCAGCGTGGCGGCGAAGTTCTCGACGATGACGATCGCCTTCGCGCCGGCGTCCTTGAGCTGGTGCTCCAGCTCGCGCGGCGTGTACAGCGGATTGACGTTGACCACGACGTAGCCCGCGCGCAGCACGGCCGCGACGGCGACCGGGTACTGCGGCATGTTGGGCATCATGATCGCGACGCGATCGCCCTTTTCCAGGCCCAGCCCCTGCAGGTAGGCGGCCAGCGCGCGCGAGGCTTCGTCGATCTGCGCGAAGCTGATCGACTTGCCCAGCATCTTGTACGCCGGGCGTTCCGGGAACTGCTTGAACGCCGCTTCCATCAGCTCGACGAGCGAGGGATAGAGGTCCGCATCGATCTCGGCAGGCACTCCCGCCGGATAGTGCTTCAGCCAGTTCTTCTCCATTGTTCTGTCTCCAAGGTACGGCGCGGATTCTCGCCGATCGCCATCCGCGCCCCATCAGGGGATTCGATAGAGCGCACAAAGTGGAGAGATGACTCCAGAACGTGTCGGGAGCGACTCAATTGCCGACGCGCAGGGGCAGACGCAGCAACAGTTCGGTGCCGCCCTCGACCGGCGCTTCCTCCGGCGCACGCCAGTCGATGTCGGCGGCGATGCGCTCCGCGCGGCGGCGCATGCCGCGCAGGCCGTTGCCCTGGCGCAGGTCGGCCGCCATCCCGCAGCCGTTGTCGACGATGGACAGCAAGACCTGTCCCCGTGCCTCGTCGACGCGCGTCGAAAAACGGACCCGCGTCGCGCCGGCGTGGTGGATGACGTTGCTGAGCGCCTCCTGCACGATGCGGATCAGCTCGCGGCCGCCGGTGCCGCGCAGCGTCGGCAGCAGCGGCACGTCGGTCAGTTGCCAGTCGAGTTCGAGCCCCGCGTCCTGCAGCCGCGGCGCCATCCGGTGCCGCAGGTTGGCGAGCAGCAGCGTGAGATCGCCGTCGGTGACGGCGAGCGCGTCGACGGTCAGCCGCATCTCGCGGATGCACTCGTCGAGCTGTTCGACCAGCGATTGCGGCGACACGCCGCGTTCAGCGCACAGCCGCGCGGTCACCAGCTGCGAGCCCAGGCCGTCGTGCATCTCCTGCAGCAGGCGCTCGCGCTCCTGGGCGGCGGTGCGCTGACGTTCGCTGTCCTGCAGGTCCTCCCACCGGTCCTGCAGCTCGCGGGTCCGGGCGTCGAGCGCCTGCTCGAGCCGGATGCGCGCCATCGCCTCGTCGCGCAGCGAGCCGACGAAACGCCGCTGCAGCGCCACGCCCGCGATCGCGATCAACGCCGCATGGCCGACGACGTTGATGTCGACCACACTCATCTGCCGGGACAGCACGAGCGCGAACCAGCTCACATAGAGCCAGACCCAGGCCGACAACGCCACCGCGCAGGCGCCGACCAGATGGGCGCGCCGGGGCGTCGCCAGCGCGGCGCGGGCCGCGAGCAGCGCGGCGGCGCCCAGCACCACGGTGCGGCTGCCGAGCGCCCACCAGGGCCAGGGGTGATGGAAGTCGGTCCAGCTCCAGCCCAGGAAGGCGGCGGCGCCGTCGATCCCGGTGCCGAGCACCAGGTAGGCGACGGCCATCTTCTCCGGCCAGCGCGCCGCGATGCCCGACAGCCGCGCGACGAGGAACAGCAGTCCCGCCTTCGAGAGCACGTCGGCCAGATCGAGCGCCACGCGCCACCAGGGCGCCGGGAAGAGCGCACCGTTGAGCAGATAGGGTGACAGCAGCAGCGCCGTGCACAGGCAGAACAGGCCGGTGACGCCGTACAGCCACTCCTGGCGCAAGGCGAGCCAGACCATCAGCATGAACGCGCCGATCACGATGCCGGCGAGCGCCGTCGTCACGCGGACGACCTGCCAGAAGCGACGACCTTCCTGCAGCGCGCGGATCTGCACCGACGGCCCCAGCAGCGGCGCGGACAGCCCGGCGCCCTCGAAGCCCGGACGTGACAGGCGCAGCGTGAGCCGATGCTCGCCGGCGGGCAGCATCGCGGGCGGAATGCTGACCTGCAGGCGGCGTCCGGCGAGCAGCAGGCCGCGTTGCGCGAGGTCGTCCTCGTCCTCGGCCGCATCGCCGCCGCCCGGGCTGGAGGTCGCGATCAACTGGCCGTCCAGATAGACCGTCGCGGCGGGACGATGCTGGATCACGAGCCAGTACGGCGCTTCGGCGGCCCGGTCCAGCCGGAAGTCGAGCGCGAACCGGAGCGGGCCGGGCGCGTCGGTCTCGTGGATCTGCACCGGCAGCGCCACCATGTGTCCCGGCGCGTCGGGCAACGCGCCCGGGACCTGCGCGGGATCGCGCGCATCCCCCGGGAGCAGGCGGGCCTCGGTCAGACGCAGCACCTGCGCCGGCATCGCGGTGCCGTAGTGCTGCGAGAACAGATGGACGGCCCAGAGCACCAGCAACGGCAGTGCCACCAGCAGCACGAGCCGCCGGATCGACACCGTCGCCGTTGCTGGACGGCCCTCCATCGATCGGGTGAATACCGCCAAGTCGCCCCCAACGCCGCACAGGAAAGGGAACGGCCGACCCCGCAAGAGGCCGGCCGCGGCAGATGCTAGGTCATCGCGGGTGTCGGCGACACCTCGGACCTAGGGGGCGAACAGCCGCGCCTCAGAGGGGCGGATGAACCATCGTGAAGCTCAGGGACGTCGACGTGCTGACGTTGCCCACGGCGTCGAGCAAGCGCACCGCCATGGTCATGGGACCGTACAAGCCGTTCGGGTTGTAGTCCTGGAGGACGAACTGCTGTCCCGTCATGGTCCCTGCGTCATGCCACATGGACTCACCCCGGAAGCTGTACTGGACTTTCGAGCCAGGCTCCTGTGCCGTGATCACGAACGTGCCATCGGACGTCACGCGATCCGTGGCACTGGATCCGTCATCGTGCCTGAGCGCAAGTGTCGGCTGGGCTGGCGCATGGACGTCCACGGAAATTGGACCGCTCGACACGGCGCTC
Organism: Mitsuaria sp. CC2; assembly: GCF_048957715.1. Lineage (NCBI taxonomy): Bacteria > Pseudomonadati > Pseudomonadota > Betaproteobacteria > Burkholderiales > Sphaerotilaceae > Roseateles > Mitsuaria sp. CC2. The sequence goes on from NZ_JARVXN010000031.1 coordinate 120,120, forward strand.
ACGTTGCCGACGAGATCGATCTGCCGCAGCGACAAGGCGTAGTTGCCATCGGCTTGACCATCGAACAGCGCCTTGATCGCCACAGACCACATGTTGGCCGATCCACCGAAGGCCGTTCCAGAAACGGCCGACCAGTGGGCTCCATTGTCCAAACTGAATTCCGGTCGAGCTTCAGGCTCAATGCCAAAGAGGGTCAATGTGTCCTCCCGACCAAGCACGGGCTTCTTCAGCGGAACCCCGTCGGGGCCGTAGACCGCCGATGCTCCGTCCGGGCCAATCTGGGAGGGCGGTTGCCAGGAGAGGACCGGCGTGAAGTTGTCGAAGATGAAATGCAGCGGAGCGCTGACGGCCTCATTCCCGGCGCGGTCCACCTGCTTGACCTGCACGTTCTGGTCCTCATGCCCGTTGGAGGAGACGCCGAAAATCGTGGCCGGCAGGGTATCGCCGCTGAACGCTGTCCAGGAGCGCCCTTGATCCAGGCTGTAGAACGTCGCATTGCCACTCTCCAAGCCGGTCACCTTGAGATCAGGTGCCGCTGAGACGCGCAGGCCGTCCTGATTCACGACGGTGGGGCCGACGAACGTGAGCGCGGGCACCGCAGGCGGGGGGATATCGTCGCCGGGGTGAACGACCTTGTAGTGGAGAGCGCTGGACGGACCGACATTGCCCGCGGCGTCGATGAATCGCACTTCCAAGTCGATCACGCCTGGGCCGTTGCTGTAGATGCGGGGGGAGTTGTCCCCCAGCCGCTCGTCCACCCAGCCCCCTCCGTTGAGACGGGACTGGAAGTCCAGGCCCAGCAGATCCGGGCCGGAGATCACCACCCGGCCGTCGGTGGTCACGTGGTCCGTCGCGCTCGGGCCGTCATCGTGGAAAAGCGCGAGCGTCGGCGCCACCGGCGGTGTCGCGTCGAGGGTCACCTCGACCTTCCTCAGGCCCTCGTTGCCGGCCAGATCGGTCTCGCGCAATTCCAGCAGATGCTTGCCGTCGGCCCCGAACGTGCTCAAGGGGAGACGGCCGTCGACGGGCGGCTCCCGCCATGCCCCGCCATCGACGCGGTAGGACAGGCTGTCCTGATGACGGGCGCCAACGCTGTGGAGACTGATCGTGAAGTCATCCAGCGCATTGAGGCTCACCTGGTCCGGTCCGGCCCCTCCTGGCTGCCGCTGCCTGCTGGAGGAAGTCCAGTTGGGGATCAGCGCCTCCTGGTCCAGCGTGAACGTCAGCGTCGACGCCTCGCCGGCGTTGCCGGCGGCATCGACCTGCTTGACTTGCACGGTCGCCAGACCCGGCAGCAGCGAAGCGACGTTCACCACGGTCGTGCCGGCCGCCCACTCGTTCCAGTCGCCGCCATTCGTGCTCACCAGCAGCGTGGCGCCGGGCTCGAGCTGGCCCACACGGACATCGCCCGACGAGGTGATGCCGTCGGTGCTGCTGGCGCCCGTGTCGTTGAGCAACACGAGCGTGGGCGCCACGGGCGGCGTGAGGTCCAGCCTGGCCGACAGCACCGTCTCCGGACTCACGTTGCCGGCCACATCGGTCTGGCGCACCTCGATGCGCGTGGGGCCCTCGTGTTGGAACCCCGCGGTCGGAATCTGTCCGTCTGCCGCGATGAGCCACGGCGCCGCTGCATCCGTCCGATATTCGACAAGTGCGTCCGCTTCGACGCCCTGGAGCGTGATGACGTCGGCAGCGCCCAGCGCCGGCTTGTCGACCGGCATCGTCCAGCGCGGCGCGTCGGGCGCCGTCCGGTCCAGCACGAAGGACAGGTCCGCGACCGCGCCCTCGTTGCCGGCCGCGTCGATCTGCTTGACCGCGAGATGCTTGGCACCGTCGGCCCCGAACAGCGAATCCGGCAGGACCGCGTCGCCGCCGCGCGACGTCCAGGTCTTGCCCCCGTCGAGGCTGATGGCGAGCGTGGCGCCCGCTTCCAGGCCCGCGACGTTCACCGCGCCGGACGCGGTGACGGCGTCGTGATCGCTGCGCCCGGTGTCGGAGGCCAGCGACAACGTGGGCGCGGCCGGCACATGTGCCGAAGGCGTCGGATCCGGATCCGTGTGTGGCTGGGGGTCGGATTTGCCGGGGTCGGGCTGTTGCGGTTGATCAGGCTTGGACTGGTCGGGGTTGGGATGATCGGGGTTCGGATGATCGGGATTCGGATGGTCCGGCAGGGAGGGGTCCGACTTCGGATGATCGGGCGTCGGCGGATCGATGACGACGGACGGCGGCGGGCTGCTCGCGGACGACGATCCCGCGAGACTCGCCGCACCGCCGATGCCCAGCAGACCGAGCCCCGCCGCCAGCAGCGCGGCGGAGCGGTCGTCGCGCGTCGGGTGCGCCTCCTGCGAGGTCTTGGCCGTGTCGGCGTCAGCGACTGCGGCGTCAACCACTGCGGCGTCAACCACTCCGGCGTCGGCAACTGTGGTCGCAACGGCGTCGCCCCCAGCCGGGGAATTCCCAAGGTCGGCGGGCTGCGGCGGGGCGTCAGCGGGAACCGCTACCGGCTCGTCGATGCGCTCGTTTTTGTCGGGAGGAACGCGGCGCCCTTGGGGACGGGGCGCGGGGGAGTCTGTCGACGCTTGCGGCGCGCGAACGCCAGGCAACAATTTCTGGGAATCGGACATCATGGACGGTGGGAAATCAGGGTCCCACAGTCTGTCCATGGCAGTCGCCGGCCGCATCGACCTCGACTTGCGCGCTGGATATGAATCTCCCACCCAAGGCGGTAGGCCACCTACCGATATTGCTGGAAGGTGACGGCAGTCGCGCGAGGACCGCCCCGTCGATGCCCTACTCGACCGCCTTGAGCATGTCCTCGACCACCTTCTTCGCGTCACCGAAGACCATCATGGTCTTGTCCATGTAGAAGAGCTCGTTGTCCAGACCCGCATAACCCGCCGCCATCGACCGCTTGTTGACGATGATGGTTCGCGCCTTGTACGCCTCGAGGATGGGCATACCGAAGATCGGACTGCCCTTCTGCAGCGCGGCGGGGTTCACCACGTCGTTGGCGCCGAGGATGATCGCCACGTCGGTCTGGCCGAACTCGGCGTTGATGTCCTCCATCTCGTGCACCTGGTCGTAGGGCACCTCCGCCTCCGCGAGCAGCACGTTCATGTGGCCGGGCATGCGGCCGGCGACCGGATGGATCGCGTAGCGGACCGTCACGCCCTTGTCGATCAGCTTCTGCGCGAGCTCCTTGACCGCATGCTGCGCGCGCGCCACCGCCAGGCCGTAGCCGGGGACGATGATCACGCTCTCGGCGTTGCCGAGGATGAAGGCGGCGTCGTCGGCGCTGCCGCTCTTCACGTTGCGCTGCTGCGCAGTGGCGGCGGCCCCGCCGGCCTCCGCGCCGAAGCCGCCCAGGATCACGTTGAAGAACGAGCGGTTCATCGCCTTGCACATGATGTAGCTCAGGATCGCCCCGGAGCTGCCCACCAGCGAGCCGGCGATGATCAGCATGCTGTTGTTGAGCGAGAAGCCGATGCCCGCCGCCGCCCAGCCGGAGTAGCTGTTGAGCATGGACACGACCACCGGCATGTCGGCGCCGCCGATGGGGATGATCAGCAGCACGCCCAGCGCGAAGCCCAGCAGCGCGACGAGGACGAAGTCCATCGTGCTCTGCGAATGCCAGAAGCCGAAGAGGAAGAAGGCCGCGGCCAGGCCGAGGATCGCGTTCAGCCAGTGCTGGCCGGGGAATGTGACGGGCGCGCCCTGGAACAGCCGGAACCTGTACTTGCCGCTGAGCTTGCCGAAGGCGATCACCGAGCCCGAGAAGGTCACCGCGCCGATGAAGCAGCCGAGCGCGAGCTCGATGCGGTTGCCGCCGGGGATGGGCTCGCCGCGCGGCGCGATGGCGAAGGCATGCGGCTCCACGACGGCGGCACCGGCGATGCACACGGCGGCCAGGCCGATCATGCTGTGCATGAAGGCGACCAGCTCCGGCATCTTGGTCATCTCGACGCGCTGCGCCATGATCGTGCCGATGCCGCCGCCGATGACGAGGCCGCCGAGCACGTAGCCCAGGCCGAGCGTCTGTCCGCCGGCGAGCTTGAGGATCAGCGCGCCGGTCGTCAGCACGGCGATGGTCATGCCGACCATGCCGAAGACGTTGCCTCGGATCGACGTCGTCGGATGCGACAGGCCTTTCAACGCCTGGATGAAGCAGACACTGGCGATCAGGTACAGCAGGGTGACGAGATTCATTGACATCGGTCAGCCTTTCTTCGCGGGTTGGCCGACCTCGTCGCCCTTGCTTCCGGCGGGCGACTTCCGTTCCTTCTTCTTGAACATCTCCAGCATCCGCCGCGTGACGAGGAAGCCGCCGAAGACGTTCACCGCCGCCAGCGCGACGGCGAAGGTCCCCAGTCCCTTGCCGAGCGTGGTCTCCGTGAGCGCGGCGGCGAGCATCGCGCCAACGATGACGATGGCGGAAATCGCGTTGGTCACGGCCATCAGCGGCGTGTGCAGCGCGGGCGTGACGGTCCAGACGACGTGGTAGCCGACGTAGATGGCCAGCACGAAGATCGTCAGGTTGATCAGGGTGGGGGAGACGGCGTCCATGCGGAGAGCTCCTTCCAGGAAAACAGGGATCGAGAGGGGTCAGGCCTTGCGCAACACCTGGCCCTCGTGCGCGACGAGGCAGGCGGTGACGATGTCGTCGTCGGCCGGCAGCGCGAAGCCGCCTTCCTTCGTCAGCACCAGCTTGAGGAAGTCCAGCAGGTTGCGCGCGTAGAGCGAGGACGAATCCGCCGCGACCAGCGCGGGCAGGTTGGTCTCGCCGACCAGCGTGACGCCGTGCTTGCGCACGGTCTGGCCGGGCTCGGTCAGCGGGCAGTTGCCGCCGGCGGGCGCGGCGATGTCGACGATCACCGAGCCGGGCTTCATCGCGCGGACCATGTCCTCGGTGACCAGCACCGGCGCCGGCCGGCCGGGGATCAGCGCGGTGGTGATGACGACATCGGCCTGCGCGACGCGCTTGGCGACCTCGACCTGCTGACGCTGCAGCCAGCCCGGCGGCATCGGACGGGCATAACCGCCGACGCCGACCGCGGCTTCGCGTTCCTCGTCGGTCTCGTAGGGCACGTCGATGAACTTGGCGCCGAGCGACTCGACCTGCTCCTTGACGGCGGGCCGCACGTCCGAGGCTTCGATCACCGCGCCCAGCCGCTTGGCCGTCGCGATCGCCTGCAGGCCGGCGACGCCGACGCCGAGCACGACCACCCGCGCCGCCTTGATCGTGCCGGCGGCGGTCATCAGCATCGGGAACAGGCGCTGGTAATGGAAGGCGCCCAGCATCACCGCCTTGTAGCCGGCGATGTTGGCCTGGCTGGACAGCACGTCCATGCTCTGCGCGCGCGAGGTCCGCGGCGCGGCCTCCAGCGCGAAGGCGGTCAGGCGTGCGGCGGCCAGACGCTCCAGGCCATCGCGGTCGAACGGATTCAGCATGCCGACGAGCACCGCGCCGGCCTTGAACAGCGGGAGTTCCCCTGGATCGGGCGACCGCACCTTGAGCACCAGGTCGGCGCCGAAGGCGGCGGCCCGGTCGACGATCTCCGCGCCGGCGGCGGCGAACGCCTCGTCGGTGGCGCTGGCGTTCAGCCCCGCGCCGCGCTCCACCCGCAGCGCATGGCCCTGCGCGACGAGCTTCTTGACGGTTTCCGGCGTCGCGGCGACGCGCGTCTCTCCCGCCGCGCTTTCCTGCGGCACACCGATCAGCATCTGGAGGTCCTCCGTCCGATTCAGGGTCCGGGCGAGCTTAACCGGGTGACCGCCCTGGGCGAAGCTCGCCCGCGACAGGGGTTTTCACCAGGATGGGGCGCGTTCGCAACCCGGAGGCAACGGGTCGGCAATGTCCCCGCAATGCTGTTTCGAGTGGTGAACAGCAGTCGTCCGAAGGGGTGAAAGCGACGTTAAATAGAGGCGTCCAATGACCCCCGAAAGGAGTCACCCCATGATCAAGAAGATGGTTTTCAGCAGTGCGTTGGCAATCGCGGCCCTGGCGCCGATGGCGTCCCAGGCGGCGGACGTCGGCGTGTCGGTGAGCATCGGTGAGCCGGGCTTCTACGGCCAGATCGACATCGGCAACGTCCGGCCGCAGGTCGTGTACGAACGCCCGGTGCTGGTGCAGCGCGTCCCCGCGCCGCAACCCGCGGTGTATCTGATGGTGCCCCCTGGCCACCAGAAGAACTGGTCGCGTTACTGCGGACGCTACAACGCGTGCGGCCGCCCGGTGTACTTCGTCAAGGAGACCTGGTACCGCGACGTCTACGCGCCGCAGTACCGCCGCGAGCACACCGAGTACCGCTGGCGTCCGGACGGCCGCCGCGACTGGCGCGACGACCACGATCACGGTCACGGTCACGGCCGCGGTCCCGACCGTGGCCCGGACCGGGACCATGGCCGAGGCCCGGACCACGACCATGGACGCGGTCCCGATCGCGACCGGGACGACCATGACCGCGGTCGTCGCTGACCCCCTGTCCTGATGACAAATCCCCGGCACGCCGGGGATTTTCATTTTCGGCGTTCACAATGCGGCCCGCACCCCAAGCGGTGGCCGCACCCGGCATTGGCGCCGCGGCTCGCGCCGCCCTTTCAGGAAGGACCAATGACCGAACGATTCAAGCCCAGCGTCACCGTCGCCGCCGTGATCGAACAGGACGGCCGCTACCTGCTGGTCGAAGAGCTCACCCGCGACGGTTTGCTGCTCAACAACCCCGCCGGCCACCTGGAGCAGGCGGAGTCCGCGATCGACGCCGTCGTCCGCGAAGTCCTCGAGGAAACCGCCCGGCCGTTCACGCCGGACGCCTTCCTCGGCGTCTACATGTCGCGATTCCTGCGTCCCGACCGCAACGACGACGTCACCTACGTGCGCCTGGCGTTCACCGGCCGGGTCGGCGAGCAGATCCCGGGTCGCCCGTTCGACGACCCCATCCAGCGCACGCTGTGGCTGACGCTGGACGAGATCCGCGCCAGCCAGGATCGCCATCGCAGCCCGCTGATCCTGCAGTGCATCGAGGACCACGCCGCTGGCCGGCGCCTGCCGATCGAGGCGGTGAGCGGCCATCCGTCGCTGTACGCGCCCCGGGCCTGGCCGCATTGAACGCCCCTTGAGTGACCGTTGAGCGCCCCTTGAGCGCCACCGCGCTCAGAGGGTCATCGCGGCGCTGGTCGTCTGCCTGGTGTGGCGCGGCTCGCGCCGGCAGGCTTCCAGCTCGTTGACCGCGCAGCGCGCCAGCGTCATCAGCGACTCGCGCTGCCGTTCGCGCAGACGGCGCGGCAGCCGGTCCATCACGCACAGGCTGCCGACGACCTCGCCGGTCGACAGCGACAGCGGCACCGACGCGTAGAAGCGCACGTAGGGCGCGCCCTGGACCAGCGGATGGTCCACGAAGCGCTCGTCGTGCCAGGTGTCGGGCACCTCCTGCAGGGGGCCGTGGTGCATCACGTGCGTGCACAGGCCGCGCGCCCGCGGCATCTGCCGCAGGTGCAGGCCGGAAGTGCCGATCAGCCGCAACGCCTCGCCGTCGACCAGGCCCACCGCCGCCATGGCGCCGCCGCTGATATCGCAGGCCAGGTCGGCCAGTTCATCGAAGGCGAGGTGGGCACGCGACGGCACATCCAGCCCATCCACCGCGGCCTGGCGCTCGTGCTCGTCCGCGTGCAGCGGCGCGCGCCAGCCTCGCAGCATGGCCAGCACCTCGTCGGTCTGGCTGCCCTTCTCGAAGAAGCCCGAGATGCGGTGCTCCGCGCAGGCGCGCCGCATGTCTTCGTAATAGCTGAGGGTCTGCACGATCACCCGGGCGCCGACGCCCAGTTGCCGGATTGCCCGCAGCACCCGCAGGCCGCTGCCGGGCTGCAACGCCAGGTCCATCAGGACCACGTCCGGCTGCGTCCGCGTGATGACCTGGAGGGCGGTCTCCTCGCAGCCGGCCTCCCCCACCACGTGGATCTGCGGCTCCCGCGCCAGCAGCGCCTGCCATTGCGCCCGTGCGGTGATGGATCCGTCGACGATGACGATGTTCATGGTCTTGTCCTCCTGCTCCCTGTTGCATCCAGTTTCTGCCCGCGCCGGGACGCGGAGGAGTCGGCAATGGCGGTCGCGCATGTCGGCGTCGGCGCAAACCCTTGTCAGCCATCCCTGACACCCGGATGGGGGGTGAGGGACGGGGTTTTGCGACCTTTGGGACAATGCCGCCCCATGACTCCCAAGAAGCAACGCGTCGTCGTCGGCCTGTCCGGCGGCGTTGATTCCGCCGTGACCGCCTGGCTGCTGAAGCAGGCGGGCCACGAGGTCGTCGGCATCTTCATGAAGAACTGGGAAGACGACGACGACAGCGAGTACTGCTCCTCCAACATCGACTTCGTCGACGCGGCGGCGGTGGCGGACGTCATCGGCATCGAGATCGAGCACGTCAACTTCGCCGCCGAATACAAGGACCGCGTCTTCGCCGAGTTCCTGCGCGAGTACCAGGCCGGCCGCACGCCGAACCCGGACGTGCTGTGCAACGCCGAGATCAAGTTCAAGGCTTTCCTCGACCACGCGATGCGCCTGGGCGCCGAGAAGATCGCCACCGGCCATTACGCCCGGGTGCGCGAGGTCGACGGTCGCGTGCAGCTGCTCAAGGGGCTGGATCCGCTGAAGGACCAGAGCTACTTCCTGCACCGGCTCAACCAGGCGCAGTTGCAGAAGACGATGTTCCCGGTCGGCGACCTGCCCAAGACCGAGGTGCGCCGCATCGCCGAGGAGATCGGCCTGCCCAACGCGAAGAAGAAGGACTCGACCGGCATCTGCTTCATCGGCGAACGCCCGTTCCGCGAGTTCCTCAACCGCTATCTCTCCCAGAAGCCCGGTCCGATCAAGGACGACCGCGGCCGCAAGGTGGGCGAGCACGTCGGCCTGTCGTTCTACACGCTGGGCCAGCGCCAGGGACTGGGCATCGGCGGCGTCAAGGAAAAGGGCGCGCCGCGGGGCGGCGGCGAGCACGCGCCGTGGTTCGTCGCCCGCAAGGACCTGGACAGCAACACGCTGGTCGTCGTCCAGGGCCACGACCACCCGCTGCTGCAGAGCCGCGGGCTGGTCGCGCAGGACCTGAGCTGGACCGACGCGGCACCGGCCTTCGGCGGCTTCGGCGCCAAGACCCGCTACCGGCAGGCCGATGCCGCCTGTGCGCTGACGCCCGGTGAAGGCAGCATCCGGCTGGATTTCCCGCAGGCGCAATGGGCCGTGACGCCGGGCCAGAGCGCCGTGCTCTACGACGGCGACGTCTGCTTGGGCGGCGGCGTGATCGCCGAGGCCATCGCGTAACGGGCGCCCGCCCGATTCGGCCGCACGCAATTCATCCAGCGATTCGGGGCGCTCGTCGCAAGGGCGGCACCGCGCCGCGGCGGTCCCCTGACAATGCGCAGCTTCCCTGCCGGTCGTCACCTGTGGCACGCTGGCAGCTTGTCGCCGCCTTGTCTGGATCGTTCCCTTGGATCGCCCCCTCGATCGTCTGCTCGCCCGCATCGCCCAGCCGGCCTTCGTGCTGCGCATCGCCGCCCTCGCGATCTGCCTGCTGGAGCTGGGTTCGGCCATCTGGGGCCTGATGGGCAACCAGACGGAGCCCTACGACGGGGTCCTCGCCAGCCTCTACCGCCGCACCGGCGGCACCACGCACGACGCGCCGTTCGTGCTCACCTGCCTCGGGCTGGTGATGGTGTTCGCCTGGCATTTCTGGCGGCTGGCCCGTCAGCAGCATCTGGACCTGCCGCCGCGCAACGCCCTGTCCCGGGTGGTGCTGCTCAACCTGCTGGCGCTGCTGGTGACGCCGGGCCTGCCCTTCCTGGTCACCGTGCTGGCGGCGCTGCTGCTCAACGTGCGACGCGCCTTCAACTTCGCGCTGGCGCAGGTGGTGATCAACGTGGCCCTGTACTGGCTGCTGCCCAGCGAGGCGCAACGGCTGGAGCAGCTCCAGCCCGACATGCCCTGGTGGCTCAACAGCGTGGGGCTGTCGATGTCCATGGTGGCGCTGCACGGCATGGCCTTCGGGCTGGGGCGGCTGGCCGCGGCCGAAGGCGAACGCCGGCGCTGGTTCCAGGCGATGCTGGCCGAGAAGCAATCCGGCGAGCGCCTGCAGATCGAGCAGTTGCGCTACGCCGAGCGCCTGCACATGGCGCGCGAGCTGCACGACGTGATGGGCCACCATCTGACCGCGCTCAACCTCCACCTGCAGCTCAGCGAGGCGCTGCTCAAGCGACATGACGAGCCGGGCGCGGCGCAGGCGGTGGAGAAGGCCAAGATGGGCGCGGCGGGGCTGCTGGCCGAAGTCCGCGCCGCCGTGTCGCGCGAGCGTGAAAGCCAGCGCATCAACCTTGAGGCGGCGCTGCGCACGCTGGCGGACGGCATCGCCAGCACGCAGATCGAGCTGGCGCTGGACCCGGTCGCGCAAGACCTGACGCCGCGATGCGCGCACGCGCTGCTGCGCTGCGTGCAGGAGGCGGTGACCAACGCGGTGCGCCATGCCGGCGCGACGCACGTGCGGGTGACCCTGGAGGCCGTGGAGGCCACCGGATCGCAGGTGCGCGTGCGGGTTGACGACAATGGCCGGGGCACGCGCAAGCTGCGCGAGGGCAACGGCCTGAAGGGCATGCAGGAGCGCATGGCCGAACTGGGCGGGACGATGCAGGTGCTGCGGCATCACCCCGGATTCCTGATCGAATTGAACTGCCCGCGGCGCGCCTGAAGCGGGCCGGCGCATCCAGGGAAGGAGACGACATGAGCGAGAACACGATCAAGCTGCTGCTGGTGGAAGACCAGCAGCTCGTGCGCGAGGGGCTGAAGGGCCTGCTGGCGCTGCACGACGACATCCGCCTGATCGGCGAGGCGTCGGACGGGGCGGAGGCGCTGGAGCTGCTGGCGCGCGAACAGCCGGACGTGATCCTGTCGGACATGCGCATGCCGCGGCTGGACGGGATCGGGCTGATCCGGGCGCTGGCGGCCCGGGCGCTGAAGATCCCGGTGGTGCTGCTGACGACCTTCGACGACACGGCCGCCTTCGACGAGGCGGTGCGGGCCGGCGCGCGGGGGTTCCTGCTGAAGGCGATCAGCCCGGACACGCTGGTGCAGGCGCTGCGCGACGTGGTCGGCGGATCGACCGCGCTGCGGCCGCTGCTGACCGAGCGCATGGAACGCGCGCCGGTGGAGCGCGCCTTCGCGGCGACCCCGGAGCCCGAGTCGCTCAGTCCGAAGGAACTCCAGGTGCTGCGCCTGGTGGCCAGCGGCCGCAGCAATACCGAGATCGCCGCGCTGCTGGGCAACAGCGAAGGGGTGATCAAGAACCACTGCTCCGCGGTGTTCGCGAAGATGGGCGTCCGGGACCGCACGCAGGCGGTCCTTCGCGCCATCGACCTCGGCTGGATCTGAGATCCGCCTCGCTTCCTCTTACTCCCCTCAGGGCCAGCCACTCAAGCCCCTCTCCCGCACTGCGGGAGAGGGAGTCGAGAGGCCGAGCGTCGCGGAATTCAGGGAGAGACCGGCGTGCGCGCCTGCCGCCAGCGTCCTCGCCAGCCTGCGTGCCGCGGATCGGCCACATGCAGCACCAGCTCGGTCCCGGCGCCCGGCACGCTGTGCATCGAGAAGTCCGCGTTCATCAGCCGAGCCCGTTCCCGCATCCCGCACATGCCGTAGCGCAGCCCGCGTGCCTGCCGCGATTCCCAGTCCGGCGGCAGCCCGATGCCGTTGTCCCGCACGCTCAGGACCACCGCGTCGGCGCGATAGTCCAGGGCCAGCGTCACCTCGGTCGCCCGCGCATGGCGGTCGGCATTGACCAGCCCTTCGCGCGCGATGAGCATCAGCTCGTCCTCCACCGACGCCGGCAGTGTGCGCGGCGCACCGCTCACCGACATCCGGAACTGGCCCGGCGCACGGATGAGGTCCTGCCCGGCGCGCCTCAGGCGATCGACCAGGCCGTCAACGCCACTGTCATCGCCGCTGCCATCGCGGTCGTCATCGCGGTCGTCATCGCGGTCGTCATCGCGGTCCGCCGCATCCTCATCATCGATACGCTGCCGCAGTTGCCCGACGCGGTCACGCCCTTCGGCCAGCAGCGACTCGGCGCGCGTCAGGTCGCGTTCCATCTTGTGCCGCAGCGCCGCGTCGGCGACGCGCCGGACGCTGGCGTCCAGGCCCAGCAGCAAGCCCTGGAAGCCCTGCAGCAGGGTGTCGTGCAGGTCGCGGGCGATGCGTTCCCGCTCGCGGTGGCGGTCGGCCAGACGTTGACGCAGCCGGGCCTGCAACGACCTCACCCGCAGCCGGTAGCCGCCCCAGACGGCCACGATCAACGCCAGCGCCACGGCCCAGCGGAATGCGGGATGCTGGTGGAGCATGGGCGCGATCCGGAACGACAGCACCGTGGGCTGACGGCTCCAGAGCCCGTCCGGATTCGACGCGAGCACTTCGAAACGGTAGGCGCCGGGACCGAGGTTGGCATAGGTCGCCTCCCGCTGCGTGCCGGCGTCGCGCCAGTCGGCATCGACGCCGGTGAGCCGGAACCGGTAGCGGACCTGGTCCGCCCGGCTCAGCACGCGCGCCGCGTAACGCAGCGTCAGCGCGTTCGTGCCCTTCGGCAACTCCTGACCCTGCGCCGCCGGGTAACTCTGTCCGCCGGCCATCAAGGCCTGCACGTCGACGCCCACCTCGCGCGAGTTGCGGGGCGTGCGCGCCGGATCCAGCCAGACCACGCCCAGGTTGGTCACGAACCACAGCCGGCCGCGGGCATCCCGCACGGCGGTGGGCGTCGCCGAGGCCTGCCGCGCGATGCCCGGCAGCCCGTCGGCGGCGTCGAGCAGCTGGTAGCTCAGCGGCCGGGCCGTTTCGACGAACAGCGACGGCACCTCCGCCGCGGCCAGACGCACCAGGCCGCGCGCGCCGTTGAGCCAGAGATCCCCGTCGAAGGACTCGACGACGCCGGACACCCGCCCGAAGGCCGGATCACGATCGAGCGTGATCGTCGAGAAACGGCCGTCGCGGCCCAGCGCCACGCCGTTCTCGCCGGCGACGATGAGTCCGTGCCGGGTGTTGGTCACCGTCAGGATGCGGCCGGCCTGCAGGCCTTGCTCCGGGCCGAAGCGCTGGCGCCGGCCGCGGTCGTCGATGCCCGCGAGCACGCCGTCGTGCCCGAACCAGACCGCGCCATCCGCGTCGACCGCCAGCGCGCCCGGCGGCACGCCGTCCAGTTCCGCCTCCTTGACGCGCTCCACGCCCGCCCGCGTCGCGTGGAACACGCCGACGTCGTGCAGCGACAGCCACAGCCCGCCGGTCGGATCCGCGGCCATGCTCTCCGCGGCGACCCGCAGGCTGGCGGGCAGGGGCAGAGTCCAGCGTTCCCAGCGACCGCCCGGCGGCGAACGCCAGAGCGCCTCGTTGTCCCACAGCCAGAGCGATCCGTCGGTCGCGCGCACCGCCTGCGTGGCCGGCCGGCGCGACAGGGGCCGCGGATCGACGCCGTTCTCGCGCACCGCGCCGCCGGGCGGATCGACGCGCCAGCTGGCGGAAGAGCTCGACAGCAGCACGCCGCTGCCGTCCGGCTGCACGCTGAAGCCGGTGGAGGCCGCGTCCTCGAGCCGCGTCACGCGCTGGATGCGGTGCTGGCGCAGACTGCTCACGCCGACGTTGGTGCCGACCCAGATCTCGCCGTCGTCGCTTTCCACCAGCGGCACGGTGATCGACGAGCCCAGCCCGTCCGCGACGGTGAACCACCGCCCGCGCGTCCAGTCGAGCTGCTCGCCCGCCGGCAGCCGGGCCGTGTCCGCGGCGTCGGTGCGGAACACGCCGCGGCCGTTCACCGTGACCCACAGGCCGCCGTCGCTGGCGAACAGCATCTGCTTGACCAGGGAGACCGGCGACCCGTCCCGGGAGGACACCACGCTGGGAGAGAACGGCGCGGCGGCGAGATCGTCGGCCCGCACCGGTCCGGGCGCCGGGGCCGTCTCCGGCAGCGACGCCCAGGCGCGCCAGGATCCCGGCAGCCCCAACGGCCGCACGCCGCCGCGTCCGTCCGCCAGCCAGAGCCGGTCCTGCCCGTCCTGCGTCATCACCGCGGCGCGGCCCGTCGACACGCCGGTGTACTCGAAACGCTCCGCGCCGGCGGCCAACCGGTAGAGCCGCTCGCCGGAACTGACCCAGAGCGTGCCCTGCCGGTCGCGGAACAGGTATTCGGCCCCGGGCTCCGGATACCCCTGCGCCTCGCCGACGCGGGACCAGCGGCGCCCGTCGAAACGCGCCAGGCCCTTGCCCGCCGCCGCCCACAACGCACCAGAAGCACGCACCAGTCTCAGCACGCGACCGCCCGGCAGGCCCCGGTCGGCGCCGTAGCGCACGACCCGCCCCTCGCGCAACTGCACGATGCCGCCGTCGAACAGCCCGAGCCACAGCGAACGGTCGTCGTCGACCAGCAGCGCGTTGATGTTGAGCGCCGGCAGGGACGGATCCCCGGGCCGGTAGCGCTCGAAGCGCAGGCCGTCGAAGCGGTAGAGCCCCATGCCCGTCCCGAGCCAGAGCACGCCTTCGCGTCCGCCGCCCAGCGTCCACACATCCGGCGGCGCCCCGTCGCGCACGGTCCACGAGCGATGGGAGAAGTCCGACAAGCCGTCCCCGACCGCGTGCGCCGGCGCGCCGCCGGCGCCAAGAAGGCAGGCCGCCGCGAGGACGAGACCCGTCCAGAACCTGGTCACCGCCGGCTCACGCGACGGGCAGCGTGCGGAGGACGTAGCGCCCAGACCCGGGCCCCTGCGCCGGAGCCGGTACGGCGGGCCGCGCCGCCTGCGGGAAGGGGTCGTCGATCAGCGGCTCATCGTCGAGCAGCCCGCGGCGCAGCGCCTCGGTGGCCGCCTGCGTACGGCTGCGTGCACCCAGCTTCTGCAGCAGCGTCTTCACATGCGTCTTGACCGTGCCCGCCGCGACACCCAGCCGCAGGCCGATGGACTTGTTGTCCAGCCCGAGGCACAGCATGCGCAGCACGTCGCGCTCGCGCGGCGTGAGGTCGTCGCCGAGCCAGCCCTCCGCGACCGCGCCGGCCGCCGTGCGGCACAGGTAGCGCCGACCCGCGGCGACGGCGCGCGCGGCGTCGCGCAGTTCCTCCAGGGCGCAGGCGGCATGGACGTAGCCCAGCGCGCCCGCGGCCATGGCCTGCCGGACCCGGCCGCCATGCACGACGGGACTGACGACCAGCCAGTGCGGCCCAGGCACGCCGCCGCCGATGCCACCCATGCCGGCGAGCCCGCCGACCCGGCCGACGGTCCGTCGGGGCGCCCCCGCCAGCGCCTGCAGCGCGCCGTCATGGTCGGCGACGACGAGCCGGATCGGCTCGGCACGGCCGGACGGTCCCGCGGCGAGCGTCGGCAGCACGCCGGACTCGGCGATCAGGCCGGCGTCGTCCCCGGCGTCGTGGGAGCGGAAGAACGGTGACAGCGCGGCGGCGATGCCAGCGCGCAGCAGCGGGTTGCGGTGGAGGACGATCGCGTCGAGGACGGCGTCCGGAACGGCATGGAGGCGCTCGAACAGGGACATGGACGGCTCCCGGCGGTGAAGGGGGTGAAGGGGGTGAAGGGAAGCAGCGGACCGTTGAGGACAGGAACGCCGGGGGAGGCTTTGAAAGCGCTTCCCGGAGAGACGCCCGATCATCGGAAGCGATGCTGCACTGCGATAGCCCCGGTCGAGTCGACAACATTTACCCGAAAGGGTATGGCCCCCCTGGAAGAGGGACGACGGGAGGGGGTCGCGCCTATGATCGCCGCCATGGTGCCCGCGTCCGAACCCATCCGCGTCCTGACGGTCGACGACCACCCGCTGATGCGGGAGGGCATCGCGGCGGTGCTGGGCGAGCAGCCGGACATGACGCCGGTCGGCGAGGCCGACAACGGCTGGCACGGTCTGCAGGCCTTCGAGCGCCTGCGCCCCGACGTGACGCTGATGGACATCCAGATGCCGGGCATGGACGGGCTGGAGGCGCTGTCGCGACTGCGCGCGCTGAGCCCCGCGGCGCGGGTGATCGTGCTGACGACCTTCAAGTCCGACGGCCAGGCCTGGCAGGCGCTGAAGCTGGGGGCCAGCGGTTACCTGCTGAAGACGCAGTTGCGCACCGAGCTGCTGGACGCGATACGCGCCGTGCATCGCGGCAACCGCTGGATCCCCAACGAGGTCGCGCAGGAGATCGCCGCCCACGCCGGCCAGGAACAGCTGTCGGGTCGCGAGATCGACGTGCTGGAGCATATCGCGCAGGGCCGCAGCAACCGCGAGATCGGCGGCCTGCTCTCCTTGTCCGAGGACACCATCAAGGCACGGGTCAAGATGATCCTGTCCAAGCTCGACGCGCGCGACCGCACGCATGCCGTCGTGCTCGCGCTCAAGCGCGGCCTTCTGCGCCTGTAGTGCGCCTGAATGCGCCAGTAACGCGCCTCTAGTCCGTCCGGTCCCGGCTGTAACGGCCGCGTCACGCGCGTCTGCCTCCGACGGGAGAGCCTCAGATGCACCATCGGCGGCTGGTTCCGAAGGGAGGCGATTCCTACGATGAGGAGATCCCCCGGAGACCCTCGATGACGATCCCTTCGATCCCCACGGACCTCAGCCGCCGCGACGTGCTCGCGATGGGCGGTCAGCTCGCGCTCGCCGCGGCGCTGCCGCTCGCGCTGGCCGACGGCGCCGACGCCGCGACACGCGCGGCCGCTTCCACTGCTTCCAACCACACCCTGCCAGGAGCCCCCATGAGCTATGTCACCACCAAAGACGGTACCCAGATCTTCTACAAGGACTGGGGCAGCGGCCAACCGGTCGTCTTCTCGCACGGCTGGCCGCTGAGCAGCGACGCCTGGGAAGACCAGATGCTGTTCCTGGGCCAGAACGGCTTCCGCGTGATCGCGCATGACCGCCGCGGCCATGGCCGCTCCAGCCAGAGCTGGAACGGCAACGACATGGACACCTACGCCGACGACCTGGCCGCGGTGCTCGACAAGCTGGACGTCAAGAACGCCATGCTGGTCGGCCACTCGACCGGCGGCGGCGAAGTCACCCGCTACGTGGGCCGTCACGGCACCAAGCGCGTGGCCAAGGTCGTGCTGGTGGGCGCCGTGCCGCCGACGATGATGAAGTCCGCCGCGTACCCGAACGGCCTGCCCAAGGACGTGTTCGACGGCATCCGCGCCGGCGTCCAGAAGGACCGCTCGCAGTTCTACAAGGACCTGACCACGCCGTTCTTCGGCGCCAACCGTCCCGGCGCGCAGGTCTCGCAAGGCATGCGCGACAGCTTCTGGCTGCAGGGCATGCAGGGCTCGCTGAAGGCGCAGTTCGACTGCATCAAGCAGTTCTCCGAGACCGATTTCACCGACGACCTCAAGAAAATCACCGTGCCCACGCTGATCATCCATGGCGACGACGACCAGATCGTGCCCATCGGCAACTCCGCCGAGCTCTCGGTGAAGCTGGCGCCCAAGGCCACGCTCAAGGTCTACAAGGGCGGCAGCCACGGCCTGGCCGCCACCGCCAAGGACCAGCTCAACGCCGACCTGCTGGCCTTCGCCAAGTCCTGATCCTTGCCTCATTCCCCGAAGGAGAGTCCCATGACCCCGACCGCCAAGGCCGCCCCCGGCGCCAAGCTGCTGAACCCCAAGGACCACACGCTGGTCCTGATCGACTTCCAGTCGCAGATGGCCTTCGCGACGCACTCGATCTCCGCCAACGAGCTGCGCACCCACGCGTCGCTGGTGGCCCAGGCTGCCGCCGGTTTCGGCGTGTCGACCATCCTGACCACGGTGGCGGAGAAGAGCTTCTCCGGCCCGATGTTCGAGGAGATCACCGCGCCCTTCCCCGGCCAGAAGCTGCTGGATCGCACGTCGATGAACACCTGGGAGGACGCCGCGGTGATCGAGGAGATCAACCGCATCGGCAAGCCGCGCATCGTGCTGGCCGGCCTGTGGACCAGCGTGTGCATCGTCGGTCCCGCGCTGTCGGCGATCGACCAGGGCTTCGAGGTCTACGTGATCACCGACGCCTGCGGCGACGTCTCGGCCGAGGCGCATGAGCGTGCGGTCGAGCGCATGGTGCAGGCCGGCGCGCAGCCGATGACCTCGCTGCAGTACCTGCTGGAACTGCAGCGCGACTGGGCGCGCGGCGAGACCTACGACCTCACCACCGGCATCGCGAAGAAGGTCGGCGGCTCGTACGGCATCGGCATCAACTACGCCAAGTCGATGTTCAACGCCCACGAGGGCTGATCGCCCTCCTCAGGCGTCTCTTCCGACGCCTGGCCCCGGATCGGCACCCCCGCAGAAAGGCGGTTCCCTTGAATGCATATGTCTTGTCCGCCGCCGTCGGGTTGCTGGTCGGGGTGATCTACGGCGTGCTCAACGTGCGATCGCCGGCGCCGCCGGTGATCGCGCTGGTGGGCCTGCTCGGCATCCTCGCCGGCGAGCAGATCCCGCCGCTCGTGCGCCAATGGCTGCAGCGCGACACGCACCAGGCCAGCTGGATCGAACAGAAGGTGCGGCCGCACATGTTCGGGCAGATGCCCGGATGCGACCAGGCGCAGGCAAAGGCCGCAACACCGGCCAAGGCGGAGACCCACGATGTCTGAGACGACCACCCCCGATCTCGTGCTGTTCAACGGCCGCTTCACGACGCTGGACCGCACGCGGCCGACCGCATCGGCCGTGGCCATCCAGGACGGCCGCTTCCTGAGCGTCGGCGCGAACCAGGAGATCCTGGCGCTGGCCGGCGATTCGACGCGCCGCATCGACCTGAAGGGCCGCGGCGTGCTGCCGGGCCTGATCGACAACCACCTGCACATCATCCGCGGCGGGCTCAACTTCAACATGGAGCTGCGCTGGGACGGGGTGCGCAGCCTGGCCGACGCGATGGCCATGCTGAAGGCGCAGGTCGACGTCACGCCCGCGCCGCAGTGGGTGCGCGTGGTGGGTGGCTTCACCGAGCACCAGTTCGCCGAGAAGCGGCTGCCGACGATCGATGAGCTCAACGCCATCGCGCCGGACACACCGGTGTTCCTGCTTCACCTCTACGACCGCGCGCTGCTGAACGGTGCCGCGCTGCGGGCCGTCGGCTACACGCGCGAGACACCCGAACCACCGGGCGGCCAGATCCTGCGTGACGCGGCCGGCAATCCGACAGGCCTGCTGCTGGCCAAGCCGAACGCGTCCATCCTCTACGCGACGCTGGCCAAGGGCCCGAAGCTGCCGCCCGAGTACCAGCTCAACAGCACGCGGCACTTCATGCGCGAGCTCAACCGGCTCGGCGTCACCGGCGCGATCGACGCCGGCGGCGGCTTCCAGAACTATCCCGAGGATTACCAGATCATCCAGAAGCTGTCCGAGGCCGGACAGCTGACGATCCGACTGGCCTACAACCTGTTTACCCAGAAGGCGGGTCAGGAGAAGGAGGACTTCCTCCATTGGGCGCAGTCGGTCACCTACAAGCAGGGGGACGACTACTTCCGGCACAACGGCGCGGGCGAGATGCTGGTGTTCTCCGCCGCCGACTTCGAGGACTTCCGCCAGCCTCGGCCGGACCTGCCCGGCCAGATGGAAGGCGAGTTGGAGGAGGTCGTGCGCATCCTGGTCCAGAACCGCTGGCCGTGGCGCATGCATGCGACCTACGACGAGACGATCTCGCGCTCGCTCGATGTCTTCGAGAAGGTCCATCGCGACACGCCGATCGACGGGTTGAACTGGTTCTTCGACCATGCGGAGACGATCTCGACGCGCTCGATGGACCGGATCGCTGCGCTCGGCGGCGGCGTCGCCGTGCAGCACCGCATGGCCTACCAGGGCGAGTACTTCGTCGAACGCTACGGCGCGCGCGCCGCCGAGGCGACGCCGCCGGTGGCCGAGATGCTGCGCCGGGGCATGAAGGTCTCGGCGGGCACGGACGCGACGCGGGTGGCCTCGTACAACCCGTGGGTGTCGCTGTCGTGGATGGTGACCGGGCGCACCGTCGGCGGGCTGCAGATCACGCCGCAACGCAACTGCCTGGACCGCGAGGCGGCGCTGCGGATGTGGACGGAGAACGTCACCTGGTTCTCGAACGAGCAGGGCAACAAGGGCCAGATCGCCGCAGGCCAGCTCGCCGATCTGGTCGTGCCGGACCGCGACTTCTTCGGCTGCCCGGAGTCGGAGATCGCCGACACCAGCGCGCTGCTGACGATGGTCGGCGGCAAGGTCGTGTGGGGCGCGGGCGAGTTCGCCGAACTCGACGACTCCGCGCCGCCGCCGGCGATGCCGGACTGGTCGCCGGTGCGGCGCTTCGGCGGCTACGGCGCCTGGGGGGTGTCCGGCAGCGAAGGCAGGCCGCTGCAGGCGGCGATGCAACGCGTCGCGTGCTGCGACACCGCCTGCGGCGTCCACGGTCATGCGCACGCGAACGCATGGGCGTCGGAGATTCCGGCGTCGGATCTGCGCGGGTTCTGGGGCGCGTTGGGATGCGCCTGCTGGGCGGTGTGACGAGCGGTGTGACGGTCGTCAAGAGACGGTCGACTGTGAGGGTCGACATGCAATGAGCGAGATGTGATGAGCGAGTTCCGAGCGATGAAGACGTCTTCCTCCGCCGCCCCGCGATGGGTGAAGGCGATCCTGCACTGGCCCACCTTCGGGTGCCTGCTTCGGGTGGGGTTGGCCTCGGCCTACCTCATCGGCGGGGTCGACAAGGCGATGGACTTCCCCGGCGCGGTGGCGGAGCAGGCGCACTTCGGCCTGCAGCCGGCGACGCTGTGGGCGGTGCTGGCGATCGCGGTCGAGCTGATCGGCTCGGTGCTGCTGATCGTCAACCGCCAGGTGTGGCTGGCGGCCGGCGCGCTGGGCGTGCTGACGCTGGTGGCGATGGGGGTGGCCAACAACTTCTGGGACCTGAGCGGGCAGGCGCGATTCATGGCGAAGAACGCGTTCTTCGAACACCTCGGGCTGATCTGCGGGCTGGCGATGGCGGCGCGGATCGCGGTGCTTGAGCGCAAGGGGGCGGCATGACCGGCGCGAAGAAGCTGCTGCTGGCGAGCCTCGCGCTGGGTTTCATCGGCGGTTATGTGGACACGGTGGGCTTCGTCGCGCTGTTCGGGCTGTTCACGGCGCACGTGACGGGCAACTTCGTGCTGATCGGCGCGGAGCTGAGCCGCGCGAGCGCCAACAGCGTGCTGCTCAAGTTGCTGGTGTTCCCGACCTTCATCCTGGCGGTGGCGCTCGCGCGTCTGGTGGCCTTGCGTTGTGAGCGGACGAAGACGGTGGCGAGCCGACCGCTGCTGGTGATGCAGACGCTCTTCCTGGCGGTCGCGCTGGCCTGCAGCGTGCCGGCGGGCGCGGTGCTCGCGCCGGAGGCGCCGTGGGCGATGGCGACGGGCCTGTTCATGACGGCCGCGATGGCCGTGCAGAACGCGGCGGGTCGCCTGGCCTGGCCGGCGTTGACGCCGACGACGGTGATGACCGGCAACGTCACGCAGGTGGTGATCGACGGCGTCGACCTGCTGCGCGGCGCCGCCGGCCCGGAGGTGCGTGACCGGCTGAAGCGCTTCATCTGGCCGGTGCTGGCGTTTGCGGTCGGCGCGCTGTCGGGGGCGTTCGCGTATGCGGGGTGGAAATTCTGGTCGCTGCTATTACCGCTGGTGATGCTTGCCGGTCTGGTCGTGATGGATGTGAGGACGGATCGCAAGGGGTGATCGCGTGAGAATGGGGCGACTCCCCTTCCACGAGCACACCATGAGCAGAGACCAGGCCCTCACCCAGGCCGCCCAGCAGCTGGGCTACGACTTCGACGGCGAGATCAAGGCCGGCGGCAACTACCAGCCGCTGACCCGGGACGGCCACACGATCCACCTGAGCGGCCAGGTGCCGCGCGTGGGCAGCACGGTCGTGGTCACGGGCCGCGTCGGCACCGAGGTGGACCTGGCCCGCGCGCAACTGGCCGCGAAGATCTGCGTGATGCGCGCGCTGGTGCTGCTGCAGCGTTCGCTCGGATCGCTGGACGCGGTGCAGCAGATCCTGCGCCTGAACGTGTTCACGCAGTGTGCGGAGCACTTCACCCAGCTCAGCGAGGTGGCCGACGGCGCGTCGGAACTGCTGGTGCAGATCCTCGGTCCCGCGGGAACGCATGCGCGGACCTCGGTCGGGGTGTATGCGCTACCGAAGGGCGCGAGCGTGGAGCTGGACCTGACGGTCGCCGTCCAGTCCTGACCATCGGAGGCGCCGAGGGTGCCTCCTGCCCGTCGCATCGTCGTGTTGCTGATCGGCATTTGCGGAGACGCCGCGCCGACGTAGGTTGGTCCCGTGCACGAACGGATGGAAAGTGCACGCCCGTTACAGCCGCCTCGACGACCTGACATCCGTCATCTTCGTTGGCGACGGGCAGGAAGCGTCGGTCAGTCGCGTTCGGGCGAGCGGGGGTTCCAACTTCACGAGGCGCCGCCGCCGTAAAGCACGCCGTCATCCGCGATGTACAGCGCGATGAAGGCGGAGAAGCTTGGCGCGATCGGCCGGATCCGGCCCTCGCCATAGAGGGCCACGACCGATCCCAAGGCTCCGTCGGGATCGACGCAGATGCCGTAGTCGTCCATGCGGACGACCTCCTCGCGAAACTTGAGATATCCGGACTGCACGAGGTATTCGTCTTGCAGTGGATAGAACTGGAACGCCTGGTCGTCGCAATCATCCCAGGTGCCTGCCGCCTTGAAACCGTTCGCGAGGCGCAGGTAAGCCGCGAAATCTTCCGGAAGGCGGATGGCATGGCGACGTTCGAAGTCGTTGATCTCCTCCGCCAGCAGGCCAGGTGCCAGACGCAAGTGCCGTTGGGGGCGCCAATGGTCCTGCAGGGATTTCAAGGTGGGGGAGAAGCGCTGGTCCATGTTGAAACGGGGGGTGTGACCACGTGAGCTTTTCGCGGGCCTGCAGACGCTCCCATTCGGCAATACGGGTCTCGATCGGCTCCTGCTTGCGTGTGTGCACCGCGAAGTAGGTCATCGCAAATGCGATCGAGTCCTTTCGAGGGTCGCCGTTCTGGGCGATCAGATAGCAGGCGTAGCGGGTCAAGGCAATGTCTTCGACGGGCCTCTCGGCCTGCGAGCCGATTTCGACCATTTTGCGAAGTTGCGCCACTGCGCATAGCCCAGCAGATCTTGCAGTTCCCGAGCCAGCCAGAACTCCACGCCTTCGTTCTGTCGAGCGCTGTCCTCGAAGCTCTTATGCAATTTGTGGAATCAGTTCCTTCTTCATAAGCCCTCACGAACAGCGTCATCGAGACGGATGGATGCAAGACACCAAGGCAGAAAAATGGCCCGCAGCGTTGAGCGGCGGGCCGGATGCCAATCAAACCTGCGCTCGATTGCGTTTAGAACGGAATATCGTCATCCATGTCATCGAAGCCCGTCGCGGCCTTGGGCGCGGGAGCCGGGGCGCGGGGGGCTGCGGCGCGAGGCGCCGGCGCGCGCGGGGCGTCAAAGTCGCCGCTGTCGCGACCGCTGCCGCCGCCCTGGCCACCACCGCCGCTGCGCTCGGACGAGCGCTCGCGGCTGTAGCCGCCACCGCCGCCACCCCCCATCTCATCGCCGCCGTCACGGCCACCCAGCAGTTGCATCTGCTCGGCGATGATTTCCGTGGTGTACGTGTCCTTGCCTTCCTTGTCCTGCCACTTGCGGGTCTTCAGACGGCCTTCCACGTAGACCGGGCGGCCCTTCTTCAGGTACTCGCCGGCGATCTCGGCCAGACGGTCGTAGAACACCACGCGGTGCCACTCGGTCTCCTCCTGGCGCTCGCCGCCTTCACGGCTCTTCCAGTTGCGCGTCGTCGCGATGCTCACGTTGCACACCGCGCTGCCGCTCGGCGTGTAGCGCAGTTCCGGATCACGGCCCAGGTTGCCGAGGATGATGACTTTGTTGACCGAGGCCATGATGGTTGCCTTCGCTTGCGTATGGTTGGATTGTTCGAAACAGGAAATCTCGCGCCACCAATCGCCCAGATCGTGCCAATCAACGGGCTGAAAACGGTGTGCAGGGAGCGGATTATGCCGCCCACCCCAACCCGCAGCGATTGCTCGAAAACGCAGATTTGATGCCTCGCCCCAGTCAGCGAACAACCTGAATCAGGAGGCCCCGGCGCCGTTCATCCGCCGTCCGGACTGCTTGTGCGCGTACATCGCCGCATCGGCCTGCTGCATCAGCTCTTCGAGCGCCAGTGGCTCCTCTCCCGACATCGCCGCGTCGCCCACGCTGAACGCCAGCGCATAGCCCCGTTGTGCCCGGAGGTTGAGCGCGCCGACCTGCGTCCGGATCCGCGCCAGCGCCGGCGCCATCTGCTCGGTCGCCGTGCCGCTCAGCAGCGCCACGAATTCGTCCCCGCCGGTGCGCGCCACCACGTCCGACGCCCGCAGGCAGAAACGCAGGATGTCCGCGAAGGACTTCAGCGCCCAGTCGCCCTCCGCGTGGCCGTAGCGATCGTTCACGTGCTTGAAACGGTCCAGATCGAAATACAGCATCGTCGCCGGCCACTGATGGCGCCGGCACAGTGCCAGGACATGCCCAGCCTGCGACTCGAAGCCACGCCGGTTCGCCAGTCCCGTCAGCTCGTCGACCA
The DNA here is from genome assembly GCF_048957715.1 of Mitsuaria sp. CC2. Taxonomy (NCBI): domain Bacteria; kingdom Pseudomonadati; phylum Pseudomonadota; class Betaproteobacteria; order Burkholderiales; family Sphaerotilaceae; genus Roseateles; species Mitsuaria sp. CC2. The sequence goes on from NZ_JARVXN010000031.1 coordinate 144,714, forward strand.
TCGCCATGTACATCGCAGCGAACTGCTGTTCGACCATGTAGGCCAGGTCGCGCAGCGTCGCCTGGTCGTCGAGGTCGAAACCGCGCGGCGCGCGGTCGATCAGGCACAAGGTGCCAAGCCGGTGTCCGCTCGGCGCGCGCACCGGACAGCCCGCGTAGAAACGGATCATCGGACCGCCGGTCACCAGCGGGTTGTCCGCGAACCTCGGATCCGCATGCGTGTCGGGGATCAGCAGGATGTCGTCCGACAGGATCGCGTGACCGCAGAAGCTGACGTCGCGCGGCGTCTCCGGCTCGTCCAGGCCCTGCGCCGACTTGAACCACTGCCGGTCCGCGTCCACCAGGCTCACCAGCGCGATCGGCACCTGGAACAGCCGTCTGGCCATCCGCGTCAGGCGGTCGAAACGCTCTTCGGGCGCCGTGTCCAGCACCTGCAACACGCGCAGTGTGGACAGGCGGGCGTTCTCGTCTTCGGGCAACGGCGCAGCAATCATGTCGACGTGTCTGCCTGTGCTGTGAAAGTTCGGTATCGCTCTGCACCTTCCCGGCGCCGTATCCCGGCCCGATCAGGACCGGCGCAAGACCGGGTCGACTGCGGACCCGCCGATGTACAGGACAATCGAGAGCTCCATGAGTTCGTCCAACCATCATCCCGTCCCGCTAGCCATCCTGCAAGAGGTGTTCGGTTACAGCGCCTTTCGCGGCCAGCAGGCCTCGATCGTCGACCACGTGACCGCTGGCGGCGATGCGCTGGTCCTCATGCCCACCGGCGGCGGCAAGTCGCTCTGCTACCAGATCCCCGCGATCGCGCGCCAGCGCGCCGGCCATGGCGTCACCGTGGTCGTCAGTCCGTTGATCGCCCTGATGCACGACCAGGTCGGCGCCCTCGAGGAGGCCGGCGTCAGCGCCGCCTTCCTCAACTCCACGCAGACCCTGGAGGAGACGCAGCGCATCGAGCGCGAGATGCTCGCCGGCCGCATCACGCTGCTGTACGCGGCGCCGGAACGCGTCAACACCGCCCGCTTCATCGCGCAGATGCAGTCGCTGAACGAGCGGGGCAAGCTCAGCCTCTTCGCGATCGACGAGGCCCATTGCGTCAGCCAGTGGGGCCACGACTTCCGCAGCGAGTACCTGTCGCTCAGCCTGCTCCACGAGCGCTTCCCCGACATCCCGCGCATCGCGCTGACGGCCACCGCCGACGACATCACCCGCGCCGACATCATCGAGCGGCTGCAGCTGGAAGAAGCGCGGGTCTTCGTCGCCTCGTTCGACCGTCCCAACATCCGCTACCTGATCGTCGAGAAGGACAGCCCGCGCGAACAGCTGCTGCGCTTCATCCAGGACGAGCACGAGGACGCCGCCGGCGTCGTCTACTGCCAGAGCCGCAAGAAGGTCGACGAGACCGCCGACTGGCTGAAGTCCAAGGGCATCAACGCGCTGCCGTACCACGCCGGCATGGAGCAGGACCAGCGCCGCCGCCACCAGGACCGCTTCCTGCGCGAGGACGGCATCGTGATGGTCGCGACCATCGCCTTCGGCATGGGCATCGACAAGCCCGACGTGCGTTTCGTCGCCCACCTGGACCTGCCCAAGAACATCGAAGGCTACTACCAGGAGACCGGCCGTGCCGGCCGCGACGGCGCGCCGGCCCAGGCCTGGATGGCCTACGGGCTGGCCGACGTCGTCCAGCAGCGCCGCATGATCGACGAGAGCCCGTCCACCGAAGAATTCAAGCAGGTGCAGCGCGGCAAGCTCGACGCGCTGCTCACGCTGGCCGAGGCCATCGACTGCCGCCGCGTGCGGCTGCTCACCTACTTCGGTGAGGAGAGCCGGCCCTGCGGCAACTGCGACAACTGCCTGCAACCGCCGGCGACCTGGGACGCGACCGAGGCGGCACGGATGGCGCTGTCGTGCATCTACCGTTTCCATCAGGTGACGGGTTTCAGCTTCGGTTCCGGCCACCTGATCGACGTGCTGCGCGGCAAGGAGACCGACAAGGTCAAGCAGTACCGCCACGACGAGCTGAGCACCTGGGCCGTCGGCGCTTCGCTCAGCGAGCAGCAGTGGCGGGCGGTGATCCGCCAGCTGATCGCGCTCGGCTACGCGGTGACGGAAGGCGAGTACAACACCCTCTCCCTGGGCGGTGGCGCGAAGGCGGTGCTGCGCGGCGAAGTGCAGATGCTGCTGCGCCAGCCCGCCAAGCCGGCGAAACGCAGCAAGCCCGGTCGCACCGGCGCCGCGATGGCCAGGCGCTCGGAAGCGGAGACCGACCTGGACGCGGCGGCGCAGGTGCGCTTCGACGCGCTCAAGGCCTGGCGCGCCGACGTGGCGCGCGAGCACGGGCTGCCCGCCTATGTGATCTTCCAGAACGTCACGCTCGCGGAACTGGCGCGGGCGCAGCCGCGGTCCCTGGAGGAGATGTCCGGCATCAGCGGCATCGGCGCGAAGAAGCTCGAAGCCTACGGCGACGCGCTGCTGCGCGTGTTGAGCGAGGACTGACCCACAAAAAGGACAACGCCCGGCAATTGCCGGGCGTTGTCGTTGGCGGACGCTACAGCTGATCAGCCGCGGTCGCCGCCGTGACAGCGCAACCGCAGGAGTTCAGCAGAGCTGGGTCGTGCAGCCGACCTGCGCGGCCGACGCCAGGCGCTGGCCGTCGGCCGAGGTGTCGCGCCGGCCGGTGATGTAGACGGTCGGCAGCTGGGTGCGCTTGGCGGTGATGACGACCGGATCCAGCGTGATGACGGCGGCGCGTTGCTCGCGCTGTTCCTGCACGTGCAGCAGGCTGAACGCGATCGCCAGCGTGGCGCCGATGCCGAAGGCGAACGCCTTGAAGCTCGCGCCGCCGGTCATGCCGATGCGCGGGCGGCGGGTGGAACGGGTCTTGGAAGTGGTGGTGCTCATGGCGATCTCCTGGAAGGGGTTGCGTGTGTCAGTGAAGTCAGTGTCGTCATTGCGGCCCCGCTCCGCGAGGCACAAGCGACGAATGCGCGCGGCGGCGGCGTGAACTGCGCAGAGTCGCGACGAATGGATGAACCGCAAGTCCCGATCGCCCGCAGGCCCCATGCCATCGATGTTCTGGGCGATCGTGCAGTCCGTGTCCGCGGACACGTCGGACACCGCGGACACACCAAACGGTCATAAAACGCGAGCCTGCTGAGCAGACAAAAAAAGAAGCCCGCTGGTCAGGCGGGCTTCGAAATGCCGGGGGGAAGCGTGGCGTCTATCGGAGCGCAGGCAACGCGGTCATCCGCGCGGCTTGCTGGCCTGATCGGCGTGATCAGCCTGAGGTCGTCCCGGCATGGTCTGCTCGGCCCAGTGCAGGGGCAGGGTGTCGGACGGACGCGCAGCCTCGTTCACGTCCGCCAGCCACAGGGCGATGACGGCGGCGCTGGCCACGGCGGCCAGGGCGGTGAGGAAGGTCTTTGCGGTGTCGGTCATGGTGGTCCCCTGCGGCGTCTTTCCTGTCCTGGAAGGTCGACGAGGATGGACTGTGCGCCGCCGGAAATGACAAGACCATCCGGACGCGACGAATTGCCGCAATCGCGCGTCGAAATGCGGATCAGCCCGCTGAACGGAAGTCAGGGGGGCGGTCTCAGACCTGCGCGACGCGCGACGCCCCAGCCTGGGGCGGCCAGGCGGCCAGCCGCGCTTCAAGCGCCGAGGCGGCTTGCGGCCGGCAATAGAAGTAGCCCTGCTGCTGCCAGCAGCCCAGCGCCAGCAGCGCGTCGCGCTGCGCCTCGGTCTCGACGCCTTCCGCCACGACGTCGATGCCCAGCGCCTCGGCCATGCCCATCATGGCGCGCACCAGCGCGCGGTCGTCGGCGCTGGTGGGCAGGTCCCGGACGAAGGCCCGGTCGATCTTCAGACGCGCCGGCCGCAGCAGCTTCAGATAGGCGAGCGAGGAATACCCCGTCCCGAAATCGTCCACCGACAGGCTGAGCCCGAGGTCCGTCAGGCGCGACAAGGTCTGCAGGACGGTCTCGGTGTCGGTGAGCAGCGAACTCTCGGTGAGCTCGATCGCCAGTTCGCCGGGGGTCACGGCATGGCGACGCATCGATTCGGCGATCCGCTCGGCGAGTCGCGGCTCGCGGAACTGCAAGGCCGACAGGTTGATCGAGATCGGTCCCGGATGCCGCCCCGCCGCCTTCCAGCGCGCCAGCTGCGCGCAGGCCTGCTCGATGGTGCTCCAGCCGAGCGCCAGGATCTGTCCCGTCTCTTCCGCCAGCTCGATGAACTGGCCCGGCATCACCAGACCGCGCTGCGGGTGCTGCCAGCGCATCAGCGCCTCCAGTCCCGACCATTCCCCGGTGCGGGCGTCGACGACGGCCTGGTAATGCAGCAGCAGTTCGTCGCGCTCCAGCGCCAGCTTGAGTTCGCGCTCCAGCTCCATGCGCTCCACCGCGGCCGCGTCCATGTCCTGCTGGAAGAAGCTGTAGCGCGACCGGCCCATCTGCTTGGCCCGGTACATCGCCAGGTCGGCGTGCCGGACCAGCGTGTCGAAGTCGTCGCCGTCGCGCGGGAAGAGCGCGATGCCCACGCTGGCCGACACGCTCGCTACGCCCCCTTCCAGCTGCAGCGGCGCGTTCAGCGCCTCGATCAGGCGTTGCGCGGCCACCCCGACGTGTTCACTGGAATCGCGCATCAGCAGCAGGAATTCGTCGCCGCTGACGCGGCAGGCGAGGTCCGACTCCCGCACCGCCTGGCGCAGCCGTTCGCTGGCCTGCAGCAGCATGCGGTCGCCGGCCGCATGGCCGAGCGAATCGTTGATCGCCTTGAAGCGGTCCAGGTCGACGAACAGCAGCGCCAGGTGCGTCTGATCCCGTCGCGCCACCGCCGCCTCGTGCAGGAAGACCTCGCGGAACAGCGTCCGGTTCGGCAGCCCGGTCAGATGGTCGTACATCGCCAGCTGATGCAGCTGCGCGTTCTTGCTTTCCATGTCCGCCAACAGGCCCGCGATCTGCTGGCCCATCTGGTCCAGGTGCACGCCCAGCTGGCCCAGTTCATCCTTGCGGTTCCAGCGCAGGCGGGGCACAGGCTGGCGTTCGGCGATCGCGCTCGCGAGCCGCTTCAGGCGGTCGATCGGGCGCACCAGGCGCAGATAGAACACCAGCAGCACGATGACCACGCCCGCCGCGACCTGGAAGGCCACGATCAGCGCCGTCTGGCGGCGGCCTTCTTCCAGCATGCGCTCCTGCGCCGCGTCGTCGAACTGCACCCGCAGGCTGCCCAGCACCTGGCCGTCGCGCTGGATGGTCGCCGCCAGCGTGACCGTGGGCCAGCCGGGGCTGCACTTGGCGCGGACGATGTCGCGGGTGTCGGCGCGTTCCTCGCTCAGTTCCACCGCGCAGACGTTCACGTCCGACAGCAGCTGATCCAGCGCCCGCTGCACCGCCGGGCTGTCCACCGTCCACAGCGGCTCGGCCAGGCCGTTCGCGGCGAGCGTCAGCACGGCCGCGCGCTGGCCTTCCAGCACCGGCTCCAGGCTGCGCCGGATGAAGGCGTCGCTGAACGCCACCAGCGCCAGCGCCGGCACGGCGATGCCGATCACTACCGCGAGCAGGATCACACTGCGCAGCGACAGCGATGGCGCTTTGAGCTTCATCAAGAAAAACGGGCTGTAGGGGGTGGTCGATTCTGCACGTCCGGAAAATCGGCGATCCCCCGCAACAACGGGGTCGGCAGGACGGATTTCGGGCAATCTTCCCGCTGCCAGCCGGTGTCAGCAAGGGTCGGCGCGTGATCGCCCCTGGCCCTATCATCACGAGTTCGCCTCCAGTTGTGTCCGGCCCCCCATGTCCACGAAAGTCCCGCCCGTCCCGCCCGTTCCTCCAGCCCCGTCCGAGCCCGGCGCCGGGCTGGCGGACTCTGGCCGCTACCTGGGGCAGGCGATGCGACCGGTCGGCGAGATCCCCATGATCCGCGTGCGCGGCGCGCGCACCCACAACCTCAAGAACATCGACGTCGACCTGCCGCGCAACCAGCTGGTCGTCATCACCGGCCTGTCGGGATCGGGCAAGTCCTCGCTGGCGTTCGATACGCTGTATGCGGAAGGCCAGCGCCGCTACGTCGAGAGTCTGTCGGCCTACGCGCGGCAGTTCCTGCAGCTGATGGACAAGCCCGACGTCGATGTCATCGAGGGCCTGTCGCCGGCGATCTCGATCGAGCAGAAGGCCACCAGCCACAACCCCCGCTCGACGGTGGGCACCGTCACCGAGATCCACGACTACCTGCGCCTGCTGTATGCGCGCGCCGGCACGCCCTTCTGCCCCGACCACCACCTGCCGCTGGAGGCGTCCAGCGTGGGCCAGATGGTCGACGCCGTGCTCGCCATGCCGGACGAGTCGCGCCTGATGGTGCTGGCCCCGGTGGTGCGCGATCGCAAGGGTGAGTTCGTCGAACTGTTCCAGGACCTGCAGGCACAGGGCTACGTGCGCTTTCGCGTCGACGGCCAGACCGTCGAGGTCACCGAACTGCCCGCGCTGAAGAAGGCCGAGAAGCACGACATCGACGTCGTCGTCGACCGCATCAAGCTGCGCCACGACAGCGCCGACACCCTGCGCCAGCGTCTGGCCGAAAGCTTCGAAGCGGCATTGCGCCTGGCCGACGGCCGCGCGCTGGTGCTGAACATGGACACCAGCACGGAGGCGATCTACTCCAGCAAGTTCGCCTGCCCGATCTGCAGCTACTCGCTGCCCGAACTCGAACCGCGGCTGTTCTCGTTCAACTCGCCGGTCGGCGCCTGCCCCGCCTGCGAAGGTCTGGGCCAGGTCACCGTCTTCGATCCGGAGCGCGTCGTCGCGTTCCCGACGCTGAGCCTCGCCAGCGGCGCGGTGAAGGGCTGGGACCGGCGCAACGCCTACACCTTCTCGATGCTGGAGACGGTCGCCAAGCACTACGGCTTCGACATCGAGCTGCCCTTCGAGGAACTGCCCGAGCAGGCGCGCCAGGTCTTGCTGCAGGGCTCCGGCGAGGACGAGATCAGCTTCACCTACGAGGCCGAAGGCGCGAACGGGAAGAAGCGCAGCGTCAAGCGCGCGCACCCGTTCGAGGGCATCCTGCCCAACCTCACGCGTCGTTATCGCGAGACCGACTCGGCCGCGGTGCGCGAGGAACTCGCGCGCTACCAGAGTGCCAAGCCCTGCCCCCAGTGCGAGGGCTCACGACTGCGTCGCGAGGCCCGCAATGTGCTGCTGCAGCCGGCCGAGGCCGCCGAAGGCGAACGCGGCAAGCCGATCTACGAGGTCGAGCACGCGACGCTGCGCGAGGCGCTGCATTACTTCGAGGGCCTGAAGCTCAAGGGCGCGAAAGCGGAGATCGCCGACAAGGTGATCCGCGAGATCGCCTCGCGGCTGCACTTCCTCAACGATGTCGGTCTCAACTACCTGAGCCTGGACCGCAGCGCCGACACGCTGTCCGGCGGCGAGGCGCAGCGCATCCGGCTCGCGTCGCAGATCGGCTCGGGCCTGACCGGCGTGATGTACGTGCTGGACGAGCCCAGCATCGGCCTGCACCAGCGCGACAACGACCGCCTGATCGCCACACTGCGACGGCTGCGCGATCTGGGCAACTCGGTGCTCGTCGTCGAGCACGACGAGGATGCGATCCGCGCCGCGGACCACGTGCTGGACCTCGGTCCCGGCGCGGGCGTGCACGGCGGCCGGATCATGGCGCAAGGCACGCCCGAGGAAGTGGCGGCGAATCTGGCATCGTCGACCGGCCGTTATCTGAGCGGCGTCGAACGCATCGAGGTGCCGAAGAAGCGCCACACGCTGTCCGACAGCCCCGATCCGCGCACGCTGAAGATCGTCAATGCGCGCGGCAACAACCTGAAGGGCGTGACCGCGGAGTTCCCGGTCGGGCTGCTGACCTGCGTGACGGGCGTGTCCGGTTCGGGCAAGAGCACGCTGGTCAACGACACGCTCTATGCGGCTGTCTCGCGCAAGCTCTACCAGAGCCATGCCGAGCCGGCCGAGTACGACGAGATCGAGGGCATGGACGCCTTCGACAAGGTCATCAACGTCGACCAGTCGCCGATCGGCCGCACGCCGCGCTCCAATCCGGCGACCTACACCGGCCTGTTCACGCCGATCCGCGAACTGTTCGCCGAGATGCCCACCGCACGCGAGCGCGGCTACGGCGCGGGACGATTCAGCTTCAACGTCGCCGGCGGCCGCTGCGAGGCCTGTCAGGGCGACGGCGTGCTGAAGGTGGAGATGCACTTCCTGCCCGACGTCTACGTGCCCTGCGACACCTGCTTCGGCAAGCGCTACAACCGCGAGACGCTGGAAGTCCTCTACAAGGGCAAGAACATCTCGGAGGTGCTGGGCCTGACGGTGGAGGATGCGCTGAGTTTCTTCAGCGCGGTGCCGACGCTGGCGCGCAAGCTGCAGACGCTGATGGACGTCGGCCTGGGGTACGTGAAGCTGGGGCAGAGTGCGACAACGCTCTCGGGCGGCGAGGCGCAGCGGGTGAAGCTGGCGCTGGAGCTGTCCAAGCGCGACACCGGCCGCACGCTCTACATCCTGGACGAGCCGACGACGGGTCTTCATTTCGCGGACATCGCGCTGCTGCTGAAGGTCGTGCATCAGCTGCGCGACGCCGGCAACACCATCGTCATCATCGAGCACAACCTGGACGTCATCAAGACGGCGGACTGGCTGCTCGACATGGGACCGGAGGGGGGTTCCGGCGGTGGACGCCTGCTCGTCGCCGGCACGCCGGAAGACGTCGCCGCCTGCGAAGCGAGCCACACGGGCCGTTATCTGAAGCCGCTGCTCGCGCGCGGCTGAGGGCGACGACTCAGGCCGTCCGGCGCCTGGCGACGAACGCCAGGGCGCCCATTCCCAACGCGAACAGCAGCCAGGTCTGCGGTTCCGGAACGCTGGGCACGACGGGCAGGGTGCCGCCATTGCCGCCGCTGTTCTGGGGAATCTGGGGCAAGGTGATCACGCCGGGACCGCCGCCGGACGACGGGACCCCGCCGCCCACCGCGCCGCCGCTGCCGCCACCCGGCGTGGGCGCGAGCAGGCTGGTGTCGGAGGTCGCCGTCGGCGGCAAGGCGGCCGTGCGCGCGAAGCTGCCCGGGTCCCCGGCGCCGCCGTCCGGCGCACCGGCCGCCGGCGGTTCGAACATCAGCGGTTCTTCTTCATTCTTCGCCGTCTGGGCGCCGCCCGCCGCGGGCTTCAGCTTGCCGCGCGAGATCCGGCTCACGTTGCGGCAGACCGTCGGCACCAGGATGCACTGACCGTCCTCGCAATACACGAGTCCGCGCTCCAGGGTCTGGTCGGTCCACTTCCCGCGCGTGACGGTCTGGCAGATCGAGCCGGCGCCGAAGTGCATGTCGCGGATCTCGCTGCCGTAGTCGTAGCGGCCGACGATGCGGTCGCGGTGGATGTCGACGATCTCGTCGTACTGACGCGCCGTCATGCGGGCCTTCAGCTTCGCACGCGTCGCCGCCGGGATGTCCTTGTACCGGTCCACGGCAGCGACCAGATCCCCCATGAAGGGATTGACCCCGGGGCGATCCCAGGAGCAGTTCGGCAGCGTCGCTGTGGACGCGGCCAACGCGAATGCGGCGACCAACGACATGACCAGTCTCTTTATTCGGCGGCCGCCTCCGCGAGAACACCTCGTCGGGGTCGGGCCTTGCCGGCAGTCTTCCTGTATCCGTCCGTCGATTTGAATCACCGGATGTGACAGGTCTTGAGGGGCAGTGTAGGGAGCGAAGCCCCGTGGTTCCTGGCCGTCCCCCTCAGCCGGGGGTGTGTCCTGGCGTGGTTTTTGTCACACCGATCTCGCAGTTCGCACACCCGGGGTAGAAGCGCCGCGCGCATGGACAACGCTGCCGTCACCTGGCATTCGCTGGTATCGTTTCAACACACCTGCCCGCCATCGCCATGTCGTCCCCCACCGCCGCCGCCCGTCACGTCCTCTACGTCGAGGACGATCGCATCAACATCGTGCTGATGGAGGAGGTGTTCCGCCTGATGCCCGGCTGGACGCTGGACATTGCCGAGACCGGCGCGCAGGCGATGGAAGCGCTGTCGCGCGTCACGCCCTCGCTGGTGCTGATGGACATGAACCTGCCCGACATGAACGGGCTGCAGCTGATGGCGCTGGTGCGCGCCGAGCCGCGCTTCGCGACGCTGCGCTGCATCGCGCTCTCCGCCGACGTGATGGACGACCAGCGCCAGCGCGCACGCGCCGCCGGCTTCCAGGATTACTGGCTCAAGCCCATCGACGTGCGCCAACTGCGCGCGGCGCTCGAGCGGCTCTGAACACGGCCGGCACGGACGCAAAAAAGCCCGCGCGAGGCGGGCCTTGTCCGGAATGCGGAAGAGCCTTTCGGCCCTGGCCGCTCAATCCTTCAGGTGGCTGTTGATCAGGCGGGTCATCTCGAACATGTCGGCCTTGGCCTTGCCGAAGATTTCCTTCAGCTTGGCGTCGGCGTTGATGACGCGCTTCTGCGCCGGGTCCTGCAGGTTGTGCTTCTTGATGTATTCCCAGACCTTCTTCACCACGTCGGTCCGCGGCAGCGGCTTGTCGCCGACGATCGCGGCCAGCGCGGCGCTGGGGGTCAGGGCCTTCATGAAGGCGGCGTTGGGGGTGCGCTTCTTCGCGGGCGCGGCAGCCTTCTTCGCAGGAGCTGCCGCCTTCGTCGCGGGCGCGGCCTTCTTCGCCGGTGCCGCCTTCTTCGCGGGAGCGGCGGCCTTCTTCGCCGCCGGAGCCGCCTTCTTGGCCGGTGCCGCCTTCTTGGCGGGCGCAGCCTTCTTCGCAGTTGCCATGTCGATTCTCTCCATCAAGGGTTGTTGATGTGCCGGGCCCTGGTGAAGGTCTGACGCCTTCGGTACTCGATGGCACCCTGCGCGGGCAATGGTACTGCGCACCTCTGTCATTGAGAAGGCTTTACCGGGGGGGAAACGGCCCCGAAGTCAACGTCGAGCCCCGTGTTTGTCGCAGGCGCGCATCAATCTCCGCGTGTCCTACGCGTGCCGCAGGTCTCCGCCTACGGGGTTCCCCGTGGTCATCGCATCGCGCGCGCCTCGTCGACGGCGTGCTCAGTAGACGTCGCGGCGGTAGCGGCCATCGCGGATGAGGCCGTCGACATCGGCGTCGCCGAGCGTCTCGCGCAACACCGCGTCCACGGCGCCGGCCATGCCCTGCAGACTGCCGCAGACGTAGAGCGCCGCGCCGTCCGCGATCCATTCGCGCAGGCGTTGCGCGTGCCGCTCGAGCAGGTGCTGCACGTGCACACGCCCGGCCCGGTCGCGCGAGAAGGCCCAGTCGGCGTGAGCGATGAGGCCGTCGCGCTGCCAGGTGTCGATCTCGTCGCGGTAGTGCGCGTCGTGCGCCGACTGGCGTTCGCCGAAGAGCAGCCACGCGGGTGCGTTCGTCGTGGCCATCGTGTCCATGCGGATCGCCGCGCGTGCCTTCAGATGCGCGCGCAGTCCCGCCAGGCCGGTGCCATTGCCGACGAGGATCAGCCTGCGATCGGCGTTGGCGCCGATGCGGAAGCTCGCATGCGCGCGCAGACGCATCGCGACCGTGCCGTCGAGCGGCAGTCCTCCGGTCAGCCAGCCCGACGAGAGCCCCGGCGTGCCGTCCTCGCGCGTGGTGCGGCGGACCATCAGCTCGACGCATCCGTCGGAAGGCAGCGAGGCGATCGTGTATTCGCGCGGTCGTTGGGCATCGTTGTCGGCGCCGGCGTCGCGATCGACCTCGACACACACCTGTACGAGATCGCCCGCCTCCCACGCCGGCAGCGGCGAACCGTCCGCCGGTGTCAGTTCCAGATGGAACACCGGGCCGCCCTGGCTCCCCGGATTCAGATGCCGACGCGCGCGCAGGCGCCACGGCGTGAAGACCGGCGTCTCCCATTCCGCCAGATCGGCGGTGCCCGCGAAGTGACTGAGCCGTTGGCGCCATTGCGCCAGCGCGTGCTCGTCGGCACGATCGGACTCGATGCGGTCGAACATCGGCCTGGCGCCGCGCTCGCGCAACCAGGCATCGAGCGCGCGGCCGAAGCCGCAGTAGTGCGTGTAGGTCGAATCGCCCAGCGCCAGCACGCCGATTTCGAGCGACGACAGGTCCAGCGCGGACCCGTCCGCCGACATCAGGTCACGCGCGAACGGCGCGGCGCTGTCCGGCGCATCGCCTTCGCCGTAGGTGCTGGCGATGAACAGCGCATGCCGCGCGCCGCGAAGCGCGTCGCGATCGATCTCGCCGAGCGCGGCGACGCGCACCGGCATCCCCGCCAGGTGCAGGGCTCTGGCGGTCTGCCAGGCGATCTCCTCGGCCTGGCCGGTCTGGCTCGCATGCAGGACGAGCACCGGGGGGCCGGCGTCGGCGGCAGGCAACAGCGCCGCGGCGGCATCGGCCGCCTGCCGCAGCCGGCGGCGATGCCGCCACCAGACCGCCGCGCACATCAGCAGGTAGAGCGCGACCAGCAGCAAGGCCGTCGCGGGTCGGGACAGGATCGCAGCCATCAGGACATCACAGCATCAGCGCACGCATCGCCGAGGAGAAACGCTCTTCGAAGCCACCGCCTTCCGACGGCGCACGACGCCGCACCAGCAGCGCGGCCAACCCGAGGCGCTCCGCCAGCGCGAGGCCTTCTTCCGGTCCGAGCACCATCAGTGCCGTCGACCAGCCGTCGGCCCACATCGCGCTGTCGTGCACGACGGTGACCGATGCCAGCCCGTGCTCGATCGGCCGTCGACTGCGCGGATCGATGGTGTGGGAACGACGCGACCCGTCAGCCTCGTCGAAGAACTTCCGGTAGTCGCCGGACGTCGCCACGGACAAACCGTGCAGGGCGATGCGCACCGGCGCGAGGCCGCTGTCGGTGGACGGCGGCTCCAGATCGACCCACCAGGGCTGACCTTCCGGCTTGAGCCCGGCGCCGCGCAGCTCTCCACCGATCTCGACGAGGTGGTCCGGCAGACCGAGCGAGGTCAGCACGGCGGACACGCGATCGACCGCAAAGCCTTTGGCGATCGCTGACAGATCCAACGTCGCCTCGCCGGGTTGGGTGAGCACGCGTCGCGCGCCATCCCATGGCAGCGACTCCCAGCCGCAGTGGACGCGATCGCAGTCCTCGGGCGACGGCGCGCGGAAGCTTGGCGCGTCGTGGCGCGGCGCGAGGGCGGTCTCGCCCGACGGCCCGAACCCCCACAACGCCACGAGCGCGCCGGCCGTCGGATCGTAGGCGCCGTCGCTGCCGGCGGCGATGCGCAGGGCCGCGTCGACGACAACGGCGAGACCATCCGGCAGCGCACATGCCGTGCCCGCCGCCGCGCGATTGAAACGGCTGAGGTCCGAGCCCGCGTCCCAGCTGCTCATCTGTGCGATGACGTCGTCGCAGGCCTGGCCGACGGCGGCTTCGATCGCCGCGAGGCGCAGCCCCGCCGGACCGATGAAACGCACGGACCAGGTCGTCCCCATCGTCTCGCCGGCGAGCGCATGCACGGCCTGGCCGAGCGCCGGAGGCTCGCCCTCGATACGCAGCGGAACAAGGACGCGCGGCTCGAGCGCGGTGACCGCGCCCCGCGTCGTCATCGTTCCGCCCGTCACGCTCACTTCGGCAGCACCTCGAAGGTGGCGCTCACGCTGGCGCGCTGCACCGGCGCTTCGCGCGTGCCGGTGGGCGCGTTCGGGCCGCGCGCGGGTCCGGTGCTCGCGCCGATGAAGTAGCGGCCCGCCTCCGTCCATTCGACCGTGAACTCGCCCTTCGCATCGGTCTTCAGCTCGACTTCGCCGAACTTGTAGCGATAGCGGTTGCCCTCGCGGATCAGCTTGAGCTGCACGTCGGCGGCCGGCTTGCCGTCCAGCACCAGCCGGAACTTCGTCTTGTCGCCGTGGCTCAGGTCGGTGACCGGACCCAGCGGCAGCAATTCGAGGCCGTCGCCCTCGGGCTTGAAGTCGACCTTGCCGGCCTCTTCCTTGCTGACGAAGGTCTGCTGGCGGTTGCTCATCACCGTCAGCGCGGTGACCTCGGCATCGGCCGGCACGTCCTTGGCGAAGCTCTCGCGCGTGCCGCGGAAGCGCTTGGTTTCGCCGCCCACCTTGTACGCGCCCATCATCGACTGGCTGACGTTGCTGACGCGCCAGGTGCCGTCCTGCGTCAGCTTCACGTCGAAGCTCTCGCGGTGGCGGGCGGCGCTGCGGTTCTCGGCCTCGACGGTCTTGCCGTCGGGCGCGGTGACGCGCACCGTCTCCAGCTTGAGCGCACGCTCGAAGTTGAACAGGTCTTCCGAGACGGCCGCATCGAACGAGGCCACCGGCTCCTTGCCGTCGAAGGCCGCCTTGTTGGGCAGCAGCCAGGTCATGTGCGCGTGCGCGGTCAGCGGGACCAGCGCGGCGATGGCCAGCGCGACGGGAGCGATCCGGGAAATGATCGAAGTCTTCGTCATGGTGAGTTCCTCCGTGTCTTGTCGTGGTGCCTGTCGCGACGCGATCAGGGCTTGACCGTCAGTTCCAGCGCGCCGAGCTCGTGCTCGCCTTGCGCCTTCGCCGTCGCGGCGGCCTTCACCGGCCAGGTCAGCGGCAGGCGCTGCACTTCGCGGCCGCCCGCCTCGCGGCTGGACTCGACGACCACCTCGTACTTGCCCGGAGGCAGCGCGGCCAGCGCGGCGCTGGTGTCCAGCGAAATCACGTGCTCGCCCGGGGCGCGTGTCGCGGCGGTCACGCCGTCGGCGGGCACCGTCAGGTTGCGGCCGCCCTGGCGCCACCACTGGCGCATGTCCTTGAGCCACTTGGTGCCGGCGTTGTTCTGCTTCTTGGTGTCGTACCAGACGGCCAGCTGCGCGACGGCCGGGCCGGACTCGCCGGCCTTCTCGACCCACACGGCGATGTAGGGACGGTGGTACTCGGCGACGTTCAGGCGCGGCACTTCCAGCTTGAGCTGGACGGTGGCGGCCCAGGCGGACGAGCCGACGGCCAGGGTGCCCAGCGTGCCGAGGGCACCGAGCTGGAGGAGGGTACGACTTGCGGAGCGATTCATGGTCGAGTCTCGGTTGAAGGTCGGGAGGATCCTGGCGGCGGCTCGGAGCGGAAAGGAAATCAATGGATCAGCAGCAGCGCCAGCAGCGCCGGGATCACCAGGCCCAGGCCGACGAGCGGCCAGGTGCTGGGACGGCTGGCCGCATGGAACTTGAGGATGAGCAGGCCCGTGATGGAAAACAGCAGGCAGGCGACGGCGAAGATGTCGATGAACCAGCTCCAGGCCACGCCGGCATAGCGACCCTTGTGCAGGTCGTTGAGGTAGGAGATCCAGCCGCGGTCGGTGTCCTCGAACTCGACCTCGCCGCTGTCGCGTGCGATGCGGATCCAGGCGTCGCCGCCGGGGCGTGGCAGCGCGAGGTAGATCTCGTCGCGGTTCCACTCGGCTTCGCGGCCGTCGATCGCACGGCCCAGTTCCCTGGTCAGCCACGCGCGCACCGGGGCGGGCACTGGCGCCTTGCTGTCGGCCTCGTCGGCGGATGCCGGCTTCAGCGGCGCAGCCAGCTCGCCCGGCAGTTGCGCGGTCTTGCTGACGATGGCCGGCTTGGACTCGATGTCGGCGGCGTGGTTCAGCGTGATGCCGGTGACGGCGAACAGGATCATGCCGATCAGGCAGATCGCCGAGCTGATCCAGTGCCACTGGTGCAGCTGCTTCAGCCAGCCGGAACGCTTCGCGGCGCTGCCGGCCCGGCCGGCTGGATTGGCGCTCTTGGGTCCGCTCATGTCTCGGCCCAGAGGCGCAGCAGGTTGTGATAGTGGCCGGTGAGCGCGGTCGTCTCGGCGTCGTCGCCGAGTCGGCCACGCAGTTTCTGGATAGTCTGGTCGAGCTCGAACAGCATCGCCCGCTGCCAGTCCTGCCGGATCAGGCTCTGCGTCCAGAAGAACGAGCAGATCCGCGCGCCGCGCGTCACCGGGGTCACGCGATGCAGGCTGGTGCTCGCATAGACGATGAGGTCGCCCGCCGGCAGCTTCACCTCGTGCGTGCCGTAGGTGTCGACGACCTCGAGCTCGCCGCCGTCGTACTCGTCGGGCTCGCTCAGGAACAGCGTGGAGGACACGTCGCTGCGCAGCGGCTGGTCGCTGCCCTGCTGGCGCATGATCGCGCCGTCGACGTGGAAGCCGTAATGCTCGCCGCCCTCGTAGCGGTTGAACAGCGGCGCCAGCGTTCGCAGCGGCAGCGCCGCGGAGATGAACAGCGGATGCCGCGCCAACACCGCGCGGATGTGCGCGCCGATCTCGCGCGCGGCAGGATGCTCGACCGGCAGCTGCCGGTTCTGCTTGACCTTCGCGCCCTGCTCGCCCACGGTCGCGCGACCGTCGGTCCAGTCGGCGGCGTCCAGGAGCTGGCGCATCTCGCGCACGTCCTGCTTGCTGAGCACTTCGGGGATGTGAAGAAGCATGTCCGGATCGAATTAATTCAGGAGGTGAGGACGGACGACGGCCCGCCCCTGCGAGGACAGGGACGGGCCGGCCGTACGCTACCTCAAACGCTCAGGCGTCGATCAGAAGCCGATGTTGGCCGACAGCGTCGCCGCGCGCGGAGCGCCCAGCACCAGCCGGCCGCCGCCGTTGTTCAACGAGCTCATGTACTTCTTGTCGAACACGTTGGTCACGTTCAGCTGCAGCGAGACGTTCTTGTTGACGCGGTAGGCGCCCATCAGGTCCATCACGGTGTAGGCCGGCAGTTCCGGCAGGCCGGTCGAAGGGGCGGCGGCGACGGTGATCACGCGCTTCTGCTCCGACACATGGCGCGCACCGACGGCGCCCGTCCAGTCGTTCCACTGGTACGAGGTCCACAGCGTGGCGGACCACTTCGGCGTCCAACGCACGCCGTCCGTCACCGTCTGGTTCGGGTTGGTCGCGGTGGAGGCGCTGCGCTGGTTGATCTGCTTGGTGTCCATGGTCTGGACGCCGGCGGTGATCTGCCAGAAGTTGGTGATCTGGCCGACGGCGGCCAGCTCGATCCCCTGCACGCGGGTCTTGCCGCCTTGCGTCGCGACGTTGGTCAGCGCGTCCACGCTCACCTGACCGTCGTTCTCGCTGCGGTACAGCGCGGCGGTCAGGTTCAGGCGCTTGTTGAGCAGGTCCCACTTGGTGCCCAGCTCGTAGTTCGTCGTCTCCTGCGCGTCGGCGGCCGTGCCGGCCTGGCCGGAGCTGCTCAGCGTGAAGTTGGCGCTGCCGGGAGGCGTCAGCGAGTTGGCGGCGGCGGCGTAGACCGTGCCGTTCTCGGCCAGCTTGTACACGGCGCCGAGGTTCCAGCTCGTGATCCACTTGCCCGCCCCGAGCTTGGTCGTGGTGATCGTGTTGCCCAGCGGGCCGGTGCCGGTGGTGACGCTGCCGGTCGTCGTCTTGATCTTGTAGTGCTCGGTGCGCACGCCGAAGGTGAGCTTGAGCGCGTCGGTCACGGCGATCGTGTCCAGCGCGTAGATCGCCTGCGTGATCGTGCTGCCTTCGCTGTCGGCGCCGGTGGCGTAAGGCGTGCCCAGCACGTCGTTCGCGTTCGGGTTGTAGAGGTTGGCCGGCGGGTTGGCGATAGCGGCATAGCTCACGCCGTTGATCGTCTGCGCGGTCGTGCCGAAGCCGCGGCTGTCCTGGCTTTCGTACATCAGCTCGACGCCGGTGGACAGGTCGTGCTTGATGCCGCCGGTCGCGAACGCGGCGTTGATGCTGGTCTGGTTGGCCAGGATCTCGTTGGTCTGGTCCACGCGCTGACGCGATCGGGCGATCTGCCAGGTCGACGGATCGCCGGTCACCACGGTGGCGGCGGCGCCGGTGCCCGGCACGTTCGTGATGCCGATGATGCCGGTGATCACGCGGTCCATGTGGGTGCGACCGTAGCGCGAGGTGTTGCGCACCGTCAGGCCGTTGCCGATGTCCATCTCCAGCTTGGCCGTGACCATGTCGGCCTTGACCTTCTCGCGGTCGTTGCGGCTGCCGTAGTAGTTGTCGGTGTCGACCTTCGAGGCCGTCTTCAGCGCGTTCAGGCCCGCGATGGCGGCGGGCGTCGCGCCGGCCGCGGGGTTCGCCACCGTGAAGCCTTCCCAGCCGATCGCGGGAATGCCGCCGTCCGGCACGTTGTTCTGGCGCACGTGCTGCGAGTACAGGAAGAAGCGCGTCGGCGTGTTCAGACCGAAGGCGATCCCCGGCGCGATCGCGTGCGTCTTGCGCTCGACGATGTCGCGGCCCGGGACACCGTTGTCCTGCCACACGGCATTCAGACGGACGGCGGTGTTGTCCATCACCTTCTGGTTGACGTCGATCGAGGCGCGCTTGCGGCTCGCGTCGCCGATCGTGATCACGCCGTCGATCGAGTTCTCGATCTGGGGCAGCTTGCTGATCAGGTTGATGTAGCCGGCGGACGCGCCACGGCCGGTGTCGGCGCCCGACGGGCCCTTCACGACTTCGATCTGCTCGAGGTTGAACACGTCTCGCGTGACCGCGCCCAGGTCGCGGATGCCGTCGACGAAGGTCGAGGTGCTGGCCGAGAAGCCGCGCATCTGGAAGGTGTCGCCGGCGGAGGTGTTGCCGTTCTCACCCAGCTGCATCGTGATGCCCGGGGTGTTCTGCAGCGCGTCGATCAACGACACGGCCCCCTGTTCGCGCAGCACTTCCTTCTTGATCACCGAGATCGTCTTGGGCGTTTCCAGCAGCGGCTGGGTGATCTTCGAGGACGCGCTCTTGTCGGACTTGTAGGCGGACTGGGCAGTGCCGTCGACCTTCACCTGCGGCAGGTAGGGCGAAGCGGCAGCGGAGGCGGTCGCCGCATCGGCCGGGGCCGGGGCGGGCGCTTCGGCGGCGTGAGCCAGCGGGAGGGTCAGGGAGGCGGCCAGTGCGGCCAGCGGGGCCACCGCATGTTTGCGGCTCTTGATGTAACGGGACATGGATTCGAGCTCCGAGGGGAAGTTCTTGTAGGAAATCTGGCTCGGCTGGCTGCGCGTGATGGCGGCGTCGTCCCGACGCATCACGGCGTACGGTGGCGGCCCCTCCCTGTCGCGTCTGGCTGGCGGTGGCGGGTGATTGAGGCCGGCGAGGACTCAAAGGCCGCAAATGCTAAGCATTCTCATTTGAGTGTGTCAAAGAATTGCTGTTCCGCAGGCTTTCCGCGTGGCGAACTCGCGACGTCCCTGTTTCTGTTCTGTAAAGCACAAAACCCGCGGGACGCAGGCGCGTCGCGCGGGTTTCAAGGATCTGTGAACACCGGACCGGGCAGTTCGCCCGGATCCGGTGCGGGCGGAGTTCAGTCGGCAGCCTTCGAAGGCGCTTCCGAATGATGCTCCGGCAGCTTGGGCGCGGTGCGCAAGCTCCAGATCATCGTGATGGCCAGGATCGCCACCACCACGCCCAGCGACAGCAGCACCGGGATCTTGATCACGTCGATCAGCATCATCTTGGCGCCGATGAATACCAGCACCACCGCCAGGCCGTAGCTGAGCAGATGGAACTTGGACGCCATGGCGGCCAGCAGGAAGTACATCGCGCGCAGGCCCAGGATCGCAAAGATGTTGGAGCTCAGCACGATGAACGGGTCATTGGTGATCGCGAAGATCGCCGGGATCGAGTCCACCGCGAAGATCACGTCGGTCATGCCCACCAGTGCGATCACCAGCAGCATCGGCGTGGCGATGCGCTTGCCGTTCTCCAGCGTGAAGAAGCGTTCGCCGTCGAAGTTCTTGCTGACCGGCAGCACGCGTCGAAGCAGCTTCAGCGCAGGGTTGTCCTCGAGATCGGGTTCCTTGCCGGCCGCCCACCACATCTTGATGCCGGTGATCAGCAGGAAGGCGCCGAACAGGTAGAGGATCCAGTGGAACTGCGCGATCAGCCAGCCGCCCACCAGGATCATCACCGTGCGCAGCACGATGGCGCCGATGATGCCCATCATGAGCACCCGCTTCTGGTAGGCCGATGGCACCGAGAAGTAGGTGAAGATCATCAGGAAGACAAAGATGTTGTCGACCGCCAGCGATTTCTCGATGAGATAGCCGGTGATGAACTCCAGCGCCTTGGTGTTGGCCAGTTCAGTGCTGCCGGTGCCGTCGCGCACGGCCCACCAGAGCAGGCCCATGAAGGCGACGCTCAGCGCCACCCACACCAGCGACCAGTTGATCGCCTCCTTCACGCCCACGTCGTGAGCGCCCTGCTTGCGCAGGACGACGAAGTCCAGGATCAGCGACACCACGACGATGCCGACGAATGCCACCCACAGCCACATGGGAACGATCGTGCTCATGAGAGCTCCTTGCAAGAAGGGAGGGCGAGCATTCGCCATCCCGGTTTCAAAGGCAATGCGCCGCCCTGAAGCCGGCGCGCTGCGATCGAAGGGTCTTGCAAGGCTGATGCAGGCTCGCGGTCGGAGGACCTGGCGAGTCCGGCATCAGGTGCAGAGCCCGGCTGCCTTCACGGCAACGTCTTGACGGGCGTCTGCCGCGGCCTGCGCCGCGCGGCTACTCCCCCTTCGGAAGGTTCTAATTATCCTGCGTTGTCCTAGATTTCAAGTTCGTATTTTCCTGATGATCGATGCCGGTATGCTGAGCGCATGAAAACGTTGACCCGTTGGATGCTGCTGGCCGCCGCGCTGTTGCTGGTGGCGCATCTCTATCCCGGCGTCCAGGTGAAGGGCTTCGTCACCGCGCTGATCGCGGCCTTCGTACTGGGCCTGTTCAACACCATCCTGCGGCCGGTGCTGGTGCTGCTCACCCTGCCGGTCACGCTGCTGACGCTGGGGCTGTTCCTCTTCGTCATCAACGCGCTGCTGTTCTGGGCGACGGCCAGCGTGCTGGACGGCTTCACCGTCGCCGGCTTCGGCGCGGCCCTGATCGGGTCGCTGATCTACTCGCTGTGCGGCATGGCGATCGACGTCCTGATCGAACGCCTGTTCCCGGAAAGCGAGTAGGCGACGAGCCGGGTGGTCAGGGTTCCGCGCCGGGCGGCACGCCGCGCGGGTACATCTCCATGAGCATCTGGCGACGTTCGTAGCGCAGGTCACGCAGGCGCGAGTCGATCACCGACGCCTCGAACTGGTCGGCCGATCTGGCCCGGCCCTGGCGTTCCGCAGATGCGAGCCGGTCGATCGCACCGGTGATGTCGCCGAGCGCGGCTCGGGTTTCGCCTTGAGCCCGCAGCGAACGCAACGGCTGACCGAGCTGCTGCCACAAGGTGCCGCTTTCCTGCCACGCGAGCGCGTCCTGTGCATGCAAGGCGAGATGCGTCTGCAAGGCTTCTGCCGCTTCGCGCTTCACTTCTGGCCGCGAGTCCGCCTGCGCCAGATCGGCACGGATCATGAGCATCGGACGCGAGCGTTCGTTCTTCAGCGGCTCGAGGGCGGCGAAGCCGGCCTCGGGTCGACCGCGAGCGACCTCCAGCTCGGCATGCGCGTAGACCAGCAAACGCTTCGCGCCTGGGTCGGCGCCCAGGAGCCCGGCCAGCGCATCGGCCGTCTTCAAGGTGGCCTCCGCGCGGGAGAAATCGCGCAGCTTGATCGACGCCAGCGCACTGGTATAGCGGGCCGCCAACTGGTCGATGTTCTTTTCCCCGGCGCGCGATCCGGCGTCCAATCCCTGCAGCACCCGCCAAGGATCGGTTCTCTGATCCATCAGCACCTTCGCCCGCGCGGCCATCAAGGCGTGCTCCGGCGTGCCGACCAGCTTCGCCTGGCTGCTGGTGCCCAGTCGAGCCTTCGCTTCGCCGATGCGTTCGCTGGTCAGCGGGTGGCTGCGCAGGTAGGGGTACTGCCCGGAATCCATCAGGTGATAAGCCTGTTCCATGCGCTCGAACATGCTGGCCATGCCCGCCGGCTGGTAGCCAGCCTGCGTCATGACCTGGAAACCGACGCGATCGGCCTCGCGTTCCATGTCGCGCGAGAAGTTCAATTGCGCCTGTGCCGCAGCCGCCTGGCTGCCGACGATCACCGCCTGGGCGCCGTCGATGCTGCGGCTCTTCGCCGCGGCAAGGATCCCCAGCAGCAAGCCGACGGTGGCGAGCGCGCTGGTGCGGGCGTCTCCGACGATGCTGCGCGCGATGTGGCGCTGCGTGACATGCGACAGCTCATGGCCCATCACCGACGCCATCTCATCGCGCGCGCCGGTCATCGCGATCAGGCCCAGATGGATGCCCACATAGCCGCCAGGCAGCGCAAAGGCGTTCACTGACCGGTCGCGGACCAGGAAAAGTTCCCAGGCGAAGCGGTCGCTGGTGTCATCGCTGATGTTGCCGAGGCGACGCGCTGCATCCACCAGAGGCTGCCAGGTGTTCTGCGCATACTCGAGCAGCAGCGGATCGTCGAGATAGTCCGGGTCTGGCCGGATCTGCCGCATGACCTGATCGCCGAGCTTCTTTTCGGCGCTGATGCTGACGTCGGCGGACACCGAATCGCCAAGGGCCGGCAGGTTCACCTGCGCGACGGCGCCCTGGCCGAGCAACGCAACGCTGAGCAGCGCCGCCAGGCAGCGCCGGGTGAAGGGAATGGGGGTCGTTCGCTTCAAGGGATCTCCAAGGCCGGAACTATGATGACGCCTCTTCAGTTTCGCGATTGTTGCCGCGCTCATGAGCTCGCCTCTGACCCATTTTGACGCCAACGGACAGGCCCACATGGTGGACGTGTCCGGCAAGGATGTCACGCACCGCGTGGCTCGGGCCGCAGGCCGCATCCGGATGAAGCCCGAGACCCTGATCCTGATCCGCGATGGGAACGCCAGGAAGGGCGATGTCATCGGCGTGGCGCGCATCGCCGCCATTCAGGCCGCGAAGCGAACTTCCGATCTGGTCCCGCTCTGCCACCCGCTTCCCATCACCCGCGTGGCCGTCGAGTTCGAACTCGATGAAGCCGGCAGCGCGGTGATCTGCACCGCACAGGTGGAGACGTTGGGACGAACTGGCGTCGAGATGGAAGCGCTGACGGCCGTGCAGGTCGGCCTGCTCACCGTCTATGACATGTGCAAGGCGGCGGATCGCGGCATGGTGATGGAGCAGATTCGCGTGCTGGAAAAGCAGGGCGGCAAGTCGGGCGAGTGGCACGCCGAGGTCTGAGTGCAGCGTCCTGCCGTCGACCGGCCGCCTCTCGTCGATACGATTCGCGGCGATCAGCGTAGTTCGCGGAAGCTGTAGTCCCTCTCTGGCGGCTCGCACTGGAACGGCTTCGCCGCGGCACCGAGCGCCGCCACGTCGTCGCATTCAGCCAGCCATTCTTCGCTGGCAGGGTTTCGGAACTCGCGCAGGCGCGACACCAGATACCGGGCCTTGTCGGTTTCTCCCACCGCGTCGAGCGACTTTGCCCACGCCATCAGCAAGCGCGTGTCGATCAAGTGATGACCGGTCTGCCGTGACGCTTCGAGCGCCACCGCGCCGGGAGGTTGCACGGTTGCCTCCGCATAGTCGGCCTGCAATGCGAACAGCGGGGAGCGTTGTCCCGCCATGATCCGGTCGTCAAGCGACGCCGCGCCCACCGGCGGCGCATAGATGTGGACGATGCGCAGGTAGTCGACGACCACCAGCGGCACCGCCGCCGTGATCGCCAATCCGAGCACGGCGAGCGCCGGCCGTCGGCGGGGCGATGCGGTTTCGGATTGCGTCGGCGCGCTACGCTTCGAGACACCGGCCGCGCGCGGGCTCGCCCAGCACAGCCCAAACGCCAGGGCGGCGGGCAGCAGGAAGTAGGCATACCAGAGCGGATATTCGACCTGACTGTGAACGCCGATCATCGCCACGAGCATGCCGGCACAGTGCCCCGCCGGACCGCCCTTGATCGCGCGCCAGAGTCCGGCGGCCAAGCCCCAGGCCAGCAGGGCCAAGGTCAGCAGGCCCAACGGCAGACCCATCTCGACGAGCAGTTGCATCTCGAGGTTGTGCGTGTGGTCGAAGAACGCGACCGGGCGATCCGGGAAAGGCGTCAACGTCCAGGCGAGGTTGAAATCTCCCCACCCCGAGCCCGTCAGCGGGTATTGAGCGAGCAGACCGACGGCGTTCTTCAGAATCGCGAGACGCGACGGTGAGCCGGCCCCTTCGTCGGAAAGCCGCGACTGGGCACGGAAGGCGTGATGTCCCCCTGCGGCGTACAGGTCCATCAGGCCCCAGCAGATCCCGAACATGAGCGCCGTGGATCCCAAGGCGACCCGGACGCGTGGCGACAGCCGCCAATCAACGGCGCCCCAGATCACCAGCAGGGCAATACCGATCCATCCGGTCCGAGAGCCGCTGAGCACCACACAGAACACGAACAGGAACAGCATCACGTACAGCGCCGCCGTACCCGCCAGCGCGCTGCGGAGTCGCCGGGCCAGCCAGCCGCACTGCTCCAGCCAGACGGCCGCAACGCAAGCCCACATCAGCAGGCTGGCGAGGTGGTTGGGTTGTCGCATGTTCCCGACGGCGCTTCCCACGACGCCGGATCGGGCAATGATGACCCCGTTGGCCAGTTCCGGGAAAAACATCTGCACGATGCAGACCACCACGCTCAGCAAGCCCGCGCCGACGAGTGCGATGCAGAAGAGCGTCAACACCGCGTCGCGCAACTCGCTCGCCACGGCGCGGCCGACCTGGACAGCTACCCAAGCCCCCAGCAGCATCGCCATGCTCGTCAGCGCCATCGACCAGGGAAGCCCGTGCGTGAACGGCGCGGCGGCGGCGACCATCGTCATCAACAGCAACGCCAGCGACACGCCGTCGAAGCGCCAGCCAACCGTCAGCGAGCGACCCCACGCCAGACCCGCCACCAACAATCCGACGCCGGCGAAAGCCGCCAGCTGGTTGTACAGCGTGGCCGACGGGGTCTGGTTGTAGGCGATCAGCGGTGCCAGCGTGACGCCGACGAGCAGCCCCAGGAGGACGAGGACCTGGCGATGGGGGGCCGGTTCAGTCGAAGAGAGATCGGCGGCGCGGGCCGTCGCAGCGAGCGTCATGGAGGTGCGGGCGGTCGTGGGGACAGGGCGGAACTCTAACGCCCCCGTCGGGCCCAGGCCGGTGTCAGTTCGCGTTGATGGGGGCGAAGCCGACCGGGTCGCCGCTGGTGCTGTCGGCCAACACTGACCAGTCGTTGCGGCGCGCCAGCATCGGCAGGTAGAGCAGCTGCTCGGCCGACTTGCCGGTTCTGGCTACCGCATCGACGACCGCCGCCCTTGTGGCCGCGGGCACCTTGGTCTCGGACAGCCACTGGCTCACGGGCTTGCCCGCCTTGCGCACGCGCGCCCGGGCGCTGTCGTCCCAGGTCCGCCAGAAGGTGGGACGCGTGCCGAGATCCGCACCCGCCATGCCGAGCATGATCGCGTCGTAGCGCTCTTCCTCGGTCGGCGTGGCGGTGTTGACCAGACGCGGGCCGGTCAGCGACAACTCGCGGAAGCCCTCCTGCGCCTTCGCCAGCTCGGCCTCCACCACCCCCACTGCCGTCGTCACGCGGAAACGGTCCACCTCGAGCGCCAGCACCACCGGGCGTGCCATGTAGACCGTGTGCAGGCCGAAGCCCAGCGCCGCCAGCTGAAGCACCACGATGATCGACAAGTCGCGTTTGAGCTCCTTGCGCGGCTTCTTGATGTTGAAGATCGCCAGCGTGATCAACGGACCCATGACGATGTCGACGCTGATCAGCAGCAGGAACAGGTCCTCGCCACCGGAGATGATCCGATAAGGCCAGGGGTACCAGACGAGGAAGACGACCGAAGCGGCGATGGCCGCGACGATCAGGCTGGACATGAGGTGAATGCCCGCGGCGCGCAGGCGGAGCGACCAGTTCATCGGTTCAGAACCATCCGTAGGACCAATATCGAGGCGCCATTCTCCCTGCATCCGTCGACGGACTGCCGGGCAGTTGCGGGGACACGCTGTGCAACGCCTCATCGAACGACACCGCCACCAGAACGAGGATCGCCGCGACGACGACGAGATTGACGGCGCGGCCGATGCGCCCTGCGGTGACGGACGGAGCGTCCTCCGGGGCTGCGGCACCGGACCGGGCACCGTCGGCACGGCTGTCGTGCTGGCGGTGGACCGCCATCAGAAGGCCGATCAACAGCGCAATCCACAGCTGCGACACCGGCATGACGAAGTTGCCTGAAAAGAGGCCGTCGACCAGCATCGCGATCAATGCCGTCCACAGCGCGGCCGCAAGTGGCGCCCGCTCGACCGGCAAGCTGCGCAGCGTCCGGAGCCAGCGCCCGATCACACGCACGCACAGGAACGCGGCCAGCAGCGTCGCAGGGATACCGATCTCGGCGAACCACTGCGCGTAGACGTTGTGGGGGTGAGCGGCCTTCGTGTTGATCACATGCGCGTAATGCATCGGACCGACGCCGAACCAAGGGGCGCCCTGCGTCATGTGGAGCGCGATGCCCAGGAGGTAGTCGCGCGAATGGAGCTTGCCGTAACCGTCGCCACCGACGCCGCCGACCGTCTGCGGCGCGAGCTGCCACAGCAGTCCCATGGCCAGGGCGCCAAGCACCAGCGGCACGATGAGCGCCACTGCATAACGGCGTGCCGACGCTCCGCGCAGCAGCAGCATGGCGGCGACCACGCCCACAAGCAGCCCCAACACCGTCGCTCGGCCCTCGCAGATGTAGAGAAGCGCGCCACTGGCCAATGTCGCTGCCACGCCGACGGCGCGCATGCCGCGCGAAGCACCGCGTTGAAGTGACACCGCAGCGGCCAATGGCACGGCAACGGTCTGCGCGTGATTGAGGAACCGTGGGTTGTCGAACCCTGTCAGCAGCTCCCAGCCGGCAATGGTCTGTCCGCTCAGCAGCACCACGACCGCCATGGCGATCACCAGGACGCCATAACCCAGCGTGCCGAATGCGATGACACGCAAGGTCCAGTCGCTGCCCTGACGGAAGACGCTGCGCGCGGACGCGTCGGCGACGACCAGAAGCGCGGCGAAGAGCAGGACCTCACGGATCGCCGCCATCGGGGAGGCAGACAACAGGCTGGAGACCGCCACGCAAAGGGCGAAGGCCAGCAGGGCGAAGCGTTCGACAGCGGAGCGCGGCAGCGCCGGCGTCGGCCCGTGCGCCCACGTGAGCGCGGCCAGCGCGATCACGAGCAACTGACCCAGGCGCGTGAAGTCGTGAGCCGTCCATGGGACCGGCGACACCGCATGCAGGATCGGGATCAGCCACAGCGCGCCGGCCGTGATCGCGGCGATGGGTACCGCGCGGAAGGAGAAGTTGGGGGCCGTCGACATGGGAAGTGATGCTGCCGTGAAGATACCGGATCCGGAAAACGAAAAGAGGAGCCGAAGGGCTCCTCTTTGGATCTCAGGCTCGTGCGAGCCGCGTGATCAGATCAATCAGGTCGTCTTGCAAGCAGCCGTCAGGTACTTGTTCTGGATGCCGGCGCCCGGGGTGCAGGTCCACTGGATCGATTCAGCACCTTGGTTGATGTTGGCTTGAGTGACCACGCCGATCAGGGTCAGGGTGCCGTCAGCGCCCGTGCCGATGTTCTGCGACGTCACGGTGATCGTGCCGCCGGTGTTGCCGTTCTGGGTGTAGGCACGTTGGTTGACGTACTTGCTGCTGACCGGGGGCAGGTCCAGCTGGGTCGCCGACGGGAAGGCGCCGGTCGTGGTGACGAACTCTTGGATGGCCGTCTTCGGCGACGACAGGGCGGTCATGACTTCGCTCATCTTCGACTTCTTCATGTAGTCGGAGTAAGCCGGCAGAGCCACGGCAGCCAGGATACCGATGATCGCCACGACGATCATCAGTTCGATCAGGGTGAAACCTTGTTGAACGCGCTTCATAAAAACTCCAGAGAGGAAGTGGGGGTAGAGACGAAGCTGTTGTACGCAGGGCCCGTGCCAACCCCTTTTCTTCTTCAATCCGTGCACCACTTCACACCCTGCCGAGCTTTGGCCAACTTCAAGTGACGTTTTTTGTCAGCCGACGCCCGCCGCAATCTGTCACCTCCGCTGTCCCTGACAAGGTTTGTCAGACCTCGCCAACGGTCCCCCCTGGAAGTGCTACAGCCCGCGGCGGATCTTCTCCAACGCGGGCTGCGGGCATCAGGAACCACTTGCGCCTCAGGTCAACGTGAACTCCTGGAAGTTCTCGAGGGCAGAGATCCGGTGTGCCGTGCGCAGTCCCATGACCGCATCCATGACTGCGGCACGTTCGCCGGGCTTGATGTGGGTGATGTGCACATCGATCGCGCCCCCCAGCTTGGCAAGCTCTTCCCGCAGCGTGGTTGGGCACAGGTGTTTGCTGATACCGGCCAGACCGCATTCGTCGTCCCCGAACGCGCACTCGATGATCAGATGCGCCACCTTGATTTCGGACAGGCGCTGCCAGAGGGCGGGATTCGGGCCGGTGTCTCCGGTGAACACCCAATGACCCTTGCCGCCGCCATCGACAGCAAAGCCCACCGCCGGCACCGTATGGGCGGCGCTGATGACTTCGACGCGACGACCGACACCCAGTTCGAGATGATCGCCGACGGCGAACTCATGGAAAGTCAGCGCGGGCCGTTCGGCCGACGGCAGGCGGGTGAAATCGGGCCAGATCACGCCATTGAAAACGTGGGTGCGCAGCGCCTGCAGCGTCTCAGGCAGCGCATGGACCTGGACGGGTGCGCGGCCCTCATGGGCGCGCCTGCGCTGCACCGTGTCGGCCAGCAGGCCAATCGCCAACACATGGTCGAGATGCGAATGCGTGACCAGGATGTGATCGACCTTCACCATGGCATCGACGGTGAGCTCGGCGACGCCGCTGCCGGCGTCGATGAGCACATCGTCGTCGAGCAGGAAGGAGGTGGTCCTGTAGCCGGCCGCCAGGGCCCCGGCGCAACCAAGCACGCGAATCTTCATGCCGGAGACTGTAGAGGCACCATCGCGCGGCGCTAAGCGCCGAATCCTCGATTCGAAGATTTATTGCGGTCGCTTACGAGACCCTGCGCTGATGCCGTGAAAACCTGCACGCGTGTAGGTGATCGCCGGACAAGGGCGAATCATCTCGATACACGATGGCGCGTCAAAACCACGGTCGCAGACTTTCAGGCCGCGCAACAAAAAGGGGCCTTCCGGCCCCTTCTCATCGTGGAATGTCGATCACGCCTGCACGAACTGCATCTGCGTGCCCGCCAGTTCGATCACGTCGCCGTTCTTCAGAGGCACAGATTCGGCCGTCAACGGCGCGCCGTTCACCACCGGCCGGGCACCGCCCTCGACGTGCGCGAAGACATAACCGCTCGGTCGCTTGGTGATGGACGCCACCTGCACACCCGGCTTGCCCACCGTCGTCACGACCTTCGTCAGTGACACCTCGCGGCCCGCGGCAGGTCCATTCAGGACCTTGATCGCGGCTGGCGCCGTGGACACCGGCGCCGGACCCAGGCCGCCAAATGAGGACGGCAATCCGAAACCGCTGCTGGGCGCGGTCCCCGGCCGCAAGATCATGGTCTTCTCGTAATCGGCGTTGTCCTCGATCAGGAACTTGATCTTGTACTT
Organism: Mitsuaria sp. CC2; assembly: GCF_048957715.1. Taxonomy (NCBI): domain Bacteria; kingdom Pseudomonadati; phylum Pseudomonadota; class Betaproteobacteria; order Burkholderiales; family Sphaerotilaceae; genus Roseateles; species Mitsuaria sp. CC2. Next base: position 174,135 of record NZ_JARVXN010000031.1, read on the forward strand.
GCCGACCTCGATCACGTCACTGTGCGACAGCAACTGCTTCTTGATCGCCTTGCCGTTGATGTACGTGCCGTTGGTCGAGTTCAAGTCCTCGATGAAGACGTCCGCACCGACCATCTGCAGCACGGCGTGTTCACCGCTGACCGCCAGGTTGTCGATGACGATGTCGTTGTACGGCCGCCGGCCGAGCGTGGTCTTGTCCTTGGTGATCTGAACTTCCTTGATCACCACCCCGTCGAGCGACACCACCAGCTTGCCCATGCTTGACCTCGAGTCCTGTCTTTATTTGTAGAGGGCCGCCTCAACGGCGCCCATTGTTGCGACTGAATGGCCACCACGCCCATGGCTTGGTGCGACTTTCGGCGCGAACCAGAACGATCGCAATATTATCCTTGCCGCCCATGTCATTGGCCGTGTCCACAAGCGCTTGCGCCGCTTCCGGCAGATCGCTGTGGCTTTGAAGCACCTGTGCCACGCTCACGTCATCGACCATGTCGGAGAGGCCATCGCTGCACAACAGGATCTGGTCGCCCGGCAGCAGCTCATGCTGATGCACCTCCAGCATCACCGTATCCTCGACGCCGACGGCCCGCGTGACCAGATTCTTGTTGCTGCTGAAGACGGCTTCTTCTGGCGTCAGTAGACCTGCATCGAGCTGTTCCTGCAGCAACGAATGGTCACGCGTCAGTTGCACGAGCTGCCCCTCGCGAAAACGATAGGCTCGTGAATCGCCCACGTGCCCAAGCAGCAGACTCTGCTCCCGGAAAACCGCCAGAACCAGCGTGGTGCCCATGCCCGCGTATCGCGGATTGGTGTTGGCGGCGTTGAAGATCGCGCGATTGGCGTTGTCGACGCAGATGTCCATCGCTCGCCGCACATCGATGTCGGTCGCGTGCTGGCCGGCTTCGGCCAGCCAACGCCCCAGCTCCGACTTGATGAAGGTCGTCAGCATCTGGCTGGCTACTTCACCGGCGTTGTACCCGCCCATGCCGTCCGCGAGCACCGCGAGCCCGACGCCCGGTTCCAGGGCGACCGAGTCTTCATTGTTGTCGCGCACACGACCGGTATCGGTGGCGCTGAAGAACTCCAGGGTCATGTCTTGCTGGCGGGATCGGCTGGGGGAAGGGGATTGTGCACTGCGCCTTGGGACTGTAGCCGCAAAGTTTGCTCGAATGCCTGACCCGCCGGTGGGGGAGGTGTGGCGCCCGTGCTATTGGCCAATGCCACCGGAATCTGGCTCAGCACTGACTCCAGATCTTGCGCCAGCGTGTCGCCGCGTTGATAGCGCAATTCCGGGCGTTTCTCCAGCGACAGCGCCACGACCATGGCCAGCGATTCCGGCAAGTCGGGACGGAGCCGCCGGACGTCCGGCGCCGGCTGGTTCATGATCTGGTGCATCAATGTGGCCATCGATTCCGTCTGATGCGGCAGATGCCCGGTCAGGAGCTGGAACAGCATGGCGCCCAGCGAGTAGAGATCGCTGCGCCCATCCACCTGCAGGCCGGCCAGTTGCTCCGGCGACATGTAGGACGGCGTGCCCAGGACCAACCCTGTTCGCGTCCGACTGCCATCCGCGACCCGCGCAATGCCGAAATCCATGATCTTCACGCTGCCGGATTCGCGTTCCAGCATCACGTTGGCAGGCTTGATGTCGCGATGGACGACGCCGTGTCCGTGGGCGTACTGGAGAGCCCGCCCCAGGCGCGCGCCGAGCAGCAGCACTTCGCGCAAGGGCAACAGCTGGCCGGGTCGCGTATGGTGGCTCAGGTCCTGTCCGACGACATATTCCATCGCGATCCAGGTTTCACCGGCGCATTCGCCAGCGTCCAGCACGCGCAGGATGTCGGGATGATCCAGGTGCCGGGCGGCACTGGCCTCGCGCATGAAGCGGTCGCGAACGTCGACCAGGTCCTCCGGCGCAAACTCGCGCTGCAAGGCCAGACGTTTGATCGCGACGATCCGACCGCTGCGGCGGTCCACGGCGCGATGGACCACTGCCATCGCACCGCGACCGACTTCTTCACCGATCTCGTAATCGTCGAGCGCCACACCGGCCGCGCGCGGCATCGGCAGCGTCGTCGGCTGGGTATCGGACGCACCCAGGCCCCCGTCGTCAGACGCGCCTCGGCCCAGCAGTCGCTTCAGGAAGCCGGAGGCGCTCATGACATGGCAGGCCTTTCGTCAGGCCTGTGCCGGCCGACGCGCGGCCAGCAGCTTGCCGACGAGCAGGACGAACAGCGCGCCGCCGACACCGAGGGCGTAATACACCTGCGGCAGCACTTCCGTCGTACCCGGCTTGCTGCCCGGCTGCATCGGCACCCAGCTGTTCAACGCCGGATCGGTCACCAGCATCGTGCCGGCAATCCATCCCAGCAGCATCGCACCGAGCGTGATCACGATCGGGAACTTGTCCATCAGCTTGATGACCAATTGGCTGCCCCAGACGATGATGGGGATAGACACCAGCAGGCCGAAGATCACCAGCGGCATCTGATGTTGACCGCCCGCGCCTTCGGCGGCGCCGGCGATCGCGATCACGTTGTCCAGGCTCATCACGAAGTCCGCGATGATGACGGTCTTCACCGCGCCCCAGAGCTTGTCGCTCGCTTCGAGCTTTTCGTGGTCATCGTCGGCCTCGGGGATCAGCAGCTTGATGCCGATCCACAGCAGCAGCACGCCGCCGACGAGCTTCAGGAACGGCAGCTTGAGGAGCGTCAGCGCAAAGAAGATCAGCACGACGCGCAGCACGATGGCACCGGCCGTGCCCCAAAGGATGCCCTTGGTGCGCAGATTGGGTGGCAGCTTGCGGCAGGCAAGCGCGATGACGACCGCATTGTCGCCACCCAGCAGGATGTCGATCAGGATGATCTGGCCGACGGCAAGCCAGAACTCGGGGCTGGTGAGCATTTCCATGGAGGGAACCCGCGCCGGGCCTCGCACAACGAGGGCCCAGTCTAAAGCGTTGGAGGGGCAAACGAAGGAAGGGGCCCGACGGGCCCCTTCATTGGTTCGGGGGATGCGGTGGGATTGTCCGCGCCCGCCCCCCGGACCCGCAGTGCGTGAAATTACGCAGCAACGGTCCCCTGCATCAGGTTTTTCCTGCTACTTACAGCAGGCCTTTCAGCAGCTTGCCCATTTCGGACGGGTTGCGCGTCACGGTGAAGCCGCACTCTTCCATGATGGCGAGCTTGGCATCGGCCGTGTCGGCACCGCCGGAGATCAGCGCGCCGGCGTGGCCCATGCGCTTTCCGGGAGGCGCGGTCACACCCGCGATGAAGCCGACCACCGGCTTCTTCATGTTGGCCTTGCACCAGCGGGCGGCTTCCGCCTCGTCCGGTCCGCCGATCTCGCCGATCATGATGACGGCATCGGTGTCCGGATCGTCGTTGAAGGCTTGCATCACGTCGATGTGCTTCAGGCCGTTGATCGGGTCACCGCCGATGCCGACAGCCGACGACTGGCCCAGACCGATCTCGGTCAGCTGCGCCACCGCTTCATAGGTCAGCGTGCCGGAGCGCGAGACCACGCCGATGCGGCCCTTGCGATGGATGTGGCCGGGCATGATGCCGATCTTGATCTCGTCGGGCGTGATCAGGCCGGGGCAGTTCGGACCGAGCAGCAGCGTCTTCTTGCCGCCGGCCAGTTCCTTGGCCTTCATCTTGTTGCGCACTTCCAGCATGTCGCGGACGGGGATGCCTTCCGTGATGCAGATCGCCAGGTCCAGGTCGGCCTCGACGGCTTCCCAGATCGCGGCAGCAGCGCCCGCGGGCGGCACGTAGATCACCGACACGGTCGCGCCGGTCTGGGCGGCGGCTTCCTTCACGGTGCCGTAGATGGGGATGTCCGAGAACTTCTCGCCCGCCTTCTTCGGGTTCACGCCGGCAACGAACGCATTCTTGCCGTTGGCGTAGGCCTGGCAGCCCAGGGTGTGGAACTGACCGGTCTTGCCCGTGATGCCCTGGGTGATGACCTTGGTGTCCTTGTTGATGTAGATGCTCATGTCGTATTCCTTGGCTGGGTCTTCGGCTTACTTGACGGCGGCGACGATCTTGGTCGCGGCTTCGGCCATGGTGTCGGCGGCGATGATGGGCAGGCCGGACTCGGCCAGCATCTTCTTGCCCAGCTCCTCGTTGGTGCCCTTCATGCGGACGACCAGCGGCACGCTCAGGTTGACGGCCTTGCAGGCCGTGATCACGCCCTCGGCGATGGTGTCGCACTTCATGATGCCGCCGAAGATGTTCACGAGGATGCCCTTCACCTCGGGGTTCTTCAGCATGATCTTGAAGGCCTCCGTGACCTTCTCCGCCGTCGCGCCGCCGCCGACGTCCAGGAAGTTGGCCGGCTCGCCGCCGAACAGCTTGATGGTGTCCATGGTGGCCATGGCCAGACCGGCGCCGTTCACCAGGCAGCCGATGTTGCCTTCCAGCGAGATGTAGGCCAAATCGAACTTGGAGGCTTCGATTTCTGCCGCGTCTTCTTCATCCAGGTCGCGGTAGGCGACGATTTCCGGGTGACGGAACAGGGCGTTGGCATCGAAGTTGAACTTCGCGTCCAGCGCCATCAGGTTGCCCTTGGAGTCGCAGTTCAGCGGATTGATCTCCACCAGCGACGCGTCCGTGTCCATGTAGCACTTGTACATCTTGGCGAACAGGTCGACGGCCTGGTCCACCGAAGCGCCGCTCAGGCCGATGGCCGCGGCGATCTTCTTGGACTGCTCGGTCGTGATGCCGGTCAGCGGATCGATGTACTCCGTGATGATCTTCTCGGGCGTCGAATGGGCGACTTCCTCGATGTCCATGCCGCCTTCGCTCGACGCGATGAAGGCCACCTTCTGGGTGCCGCGGTCGGTCACCAGCGAGATGTACAGCTCGTTCTTGATGTCCGCGCCTTCTTCGATGTACAGGCGACGGACCTTCTGGCCGGCCGCGCCGGTCTGGTGCGTGACCAGTTGCATGCCCAGGATCTGCTCGGACAGCGACTTCACGTCATCCAGGCTCTTGCCGACCTTGACGCCGCCGCCCTTGCCGCGACCGCCGGCGTGGATCTGCGCCTTGACCACCCAGACCGGGCCGCCCAGCTTCTGCGCGGCTTCGACCGCCTCTTGCACCGTGAACGCGGGAATGCCGCGCGGCACCGGCACGCCGAACTGGCGCAGGATTTCCTTGCCCTGGTACTCGTGAATCTTCATAGGGAGGTCTCGCTTGATGGATGAATCAGGAAGAAGCAGCCGGAGCCGCGGACACGCCGCGGTGCCGGCTCGGAGAAGAGGTTTGCAACGCCGGATCCAGTCGACCCCTCGCGGCAAGACACCCGTCGTCGCGGCCATAGGACCGCGCGTCGACGGAACGACGAGGATGCGGTGGATGGCGCTCGGGGGAGGCGGAGGAAGACATAAAACCGATGCAAACACGCGAAAACACGCCCGCGGACGAACGCCGGCGGGCTGTTTTGCGAAGCCGAAAATGTAGCATGCTGCGTTGCATCAAGCCTTTGGCGCGGTTGAGACGCGCACCGGCGTGGGCCTGTCAGCACGCCGCAAGGTGCTCGTGACGCACGAAGTTTCGGCGAGTTTCAGGCGCTGTCGCTCTTTCAGGCGTCAGCGGCGACCTGCCGCAAGGCCTTGCGCGCCAGATCGGAGTCGAAGCCTCGTCCGATGAGGAAGCGCATGCGTTTGGCTACATCGGAAGGATCGGTCGCGGGGCCGCTCCCAAATTTTCGCCTGAGCAACTCGCAAGCTCGCTCGAGTTCTCCCGAGGCGAGCGCCGACCGCTGGTCTGCATTCATGCTCAAGCCGTGCTGGGCGAGCTCCTGCTCGATGCGACGCTGGCCGAAGCGCAGTGAGCGCACATGGATGCGAGATTCGACGAAGCGCGTCTCTTCGAGATAACCACTCGACTTGAGCCAGACCAGGACAGCCTCGACTTCATCGACGAGATCGACCGGGTCGCCGTCGACGTCCATCGACGGGTCCTGATCGCGATCACGCGCGATGCGCAGCAGCTTTCGCCGCAACTCCACCGCGCTGTGTTCGCGCTGCGCGAGCAAGGTGACCGCCCGCGCCTTCAGCGAGAGCGGTTGTCCAGCAGCGCGTTTACTCGGCGGCATCGCCGGGCGCGGTGCCCAGCAACGGAATGCCCAGCGACTCGCGGATCTTGTTTTCGATCTCGACCGCCAGGTCCGCGTTCTCACGCAGGAACTCTCGCGCGTTGTCCTTGCCCTGCCCGATCTTCTCGCCGCCGTAGGCGTACCAGGAGCCGGCCTTCTCGACGATCTTGTTGGCCACGCCCATGTCGATGATCTCGCCTTCGCGACTGATGCCCTCACCGTAGAGGATGTCGAACTCCGCCGTCTTGAACGGCGGCGCCACCTTGTTCTTGACGACCTTGACCTTGGTCTCGGAGCCGATGACTTCCTCGCCCTTCTTGATCGAGCCGATGCGACGGATGTCCAGGCGCACCGAGGCGTAGAACTTCAGCGCATTGCCGCCGGTGGTCGTTTCCGGGCTGCCGAACATGACACCGATCTTCATCCGGATCTGGTTGATGAAGACGACGGTGCAGTTGGTCTTCTTGATGGTGGCGGTCAGCTTGCGCAGCGCCTGGCTCATCAGACGGGCCTGCAAGCCCGGCAGGGAGTCACCCATCTCGCCTTCGAGTTCCGCCTTCGGCGTCAGCGCGGCGACCGAGTCGACCACGATCAAGTCCACCGAGCCGGAGCGCACCAGCGAGTCCACGATCTCCAGCGCCTGCTCGCCGGTGTCGGGCTGGCTGATCAGCAGTTCCTGCAGGTTGACGCCCAGCTTCTGCGCGTACTGGACGTCCAGCGCGTGTTCCGCGTCGATGAAGGCGCACACGCCGTCCAGCTTCTGCATCTGGGCGATGACCTGCAGCGTCAGCGTGGTCTTGCCCGAGGATTCCGGCCCGTAGATCTCGACCACGCGGCCGCGCGGCAGACCGCCGACCCCCAGCGCGATGTCCAGGCCCAGCGAGCCGGTGGAGACGACCTGGATGTCCTCGATCTTCTCGCCTTCGGCCAACCGCATGATGGAGCCCTTGCCGAACTGCTTTTCGATCTGGGCGAGGGCGGCCTGCAAGGCCTTGGCTTTTTCGGTGTTGGCGTTCTTCACGGGGGCGTCCATGCAATCTTCTCCTGGTGGCTGCGCCGGATTATTGGCGGAATCTGTATATCTGTACAGTACTTTGTAGAACCAATCGACCCGCTGTGCGGTACCGAATTGATTGATGCAGCCATCTTAGGCAGTCGGTAGCTCACTGGATGAGCCAATTGGGGTGATTCCCATTTCTTTCCGCCATCGGTGGGAGGCATCCCCACGTGAACCTGTCGCCGGCCTGACCGGACGCCTCCCGCAACCGCCGGCGGACGCCTCGGAAACGCCTAGGGAACACTGCAAGCGCGCTCCCTAAAATGTCTCCATAACCAGAGGGGACGACACATGCGCATCTTGATCGCCGAAGACGACCAGGTCCTGGCCGACGGCCTGCTGCGTTCGTTGCGGGCGTCGGGTTGCGCCGTCGATCAGGTCGGCAGCGGCAGCGAGGCGGATGCGGCTCTCGCTTCCCATGAATTCGACCTGCTGATCCTCGACCTCGGCCTGCCGAAGCTGCACGGCCTGGAGGTGCTCAGACGGCTGCGTGCGAGAGGCTCATCCGTGCCGGTGCTGATCCTGACCGCCGCCGACAGCATCGAGGAACGCGTCAAGGGACTGGACCTCGGCGCCGACGACTACATGGCCAAGCCGTTCTCGCTGCAGGAGCTCGAAGCCCGCGTGCGCGCGCTCACGCGACGCGGCCTGGGCACCGCGTCGAGCGTGATCCGCCATGGTCCGCTCACCTTCGACGCGACGGGTCGTGTCGCCTACATCAACGAGCAGATGGTGGAGCTGTCGGCGCGCGAGCTGTCCTTGCTGGAAGTGCTGCTGCAGCGCGCCGGACGCCTCGTCAGCAAGGATCAGTTGGTCGAGCGGCTGTGCGAGTGGGGCGAGGAAGTCAGCAACAACGCGATCGAGGTCTACATCCATCGCCTGCGCAAGAAGATCGAACAGGGCCCGATCCGCATCGCCACCGTGCGCGGGTTGGGCTACTGCCTTGAGAAGATTCCGGGCTGAGCTGCCGCATGGCGGCTGATTCCTCCGGCCATCGCTCGCTGTTCGGCGAGATCCTCGACTGGATGCTCGCGCCGTTGCTGGTCATCTGGCCGATCAGCGTCGCGCTGACCTGGCTGGTGGCGCAGGGCATCGCCAACAAGCCCTACGACCGCGAGCTCGACGAGATGGCGCGCACGCTTGGCCTGCAGGTCGTGACCGAACCCGCGCCGGGCGACGCGGCGGCGCGGCGCGGTCGCTCACGGTATGCACTCGCGCCGGAAGCCGCCGCGCTGCTGCGCGCGGACGAATCCGACACCGTCTACTACCAGGTGCTCGGCCTGCGCGGCGAGCTGCTCAGCGGCGACGCACAGTTGCCGGTGCCCGAGGTGGAGCCGCCGGTCGTTCCGTGGGAGGTCAACCGCCGGTTCGACGAGGTCAACAACGAGGCGGTCCGCATCTCCTACCTGTGGGTGGTGCCCGAGGGGATGGCGGGCAGCGACAAGATGATGCTGGTGCAGGTCGCGGAGACCCTGGGCAAGCGCTCGCGGCTGACCAACGAGATCATCAAGGGCGTCATCCTGCCGCAGTTCGTGATCCTGCCGCTGGCGGTGCTGCTGGTGTGGCTGGCGCTGGCGCGCGGCATCGCGCCGCTGAACGATCTGCAGCGCCGCATCCGGTCGCGCGACAGCTCGGACCTGAGCCCCATCGACGAACAGCGCATCCCCGACGAGGTGGCGCCGCTCGTGCAGGCCATCAACGACCTGCTGGAACGTCTCGATCAGTCGATCCGCTCGCAGAAGCACTTCCTGGCCGATGCCGCGCATCAGTTGAAAACGCCGCTGGCGGGACTGCGCACGCAGGCCGAGTTGGCGCAACGCGAGATCGACGAGGGCCGCAGCTCGCCAGCGGAACTCCGCCGCTCCCTGAAGCAGATCGCGGTGTCGAGCCAACGTGCGGCGCACATGGTCAACCAGTTGCTGGCAATGGCGCGCGCCGAGGACCAGGAGCACGCCGCGCGGCGCAGCGAGGTGAACCTCGCCGTACTCGCGATCGAGACGGTGCGGGACTTCGTGCCGCGGGCCATGGAGAAGCGCCTGGATCTCGGCTACGAGGGCCCGGAGGCCAGCCAGGCCGGGCTTCGGATCAACGGACATCCGCTGCTGATCCGCGAGCTGATCCGCAACCTCGTCGACAACGCGTTGCTGTACACGCCCAGCGGCGGCACGGTGACGGTGCGCGTGGTCGAGGACCCGTTCGGGCAGGTCTGCGTGCTGCAGGTCGAGGACTCCGGACCGGGCATCCCCGAGTCGGAACGCGAGCAGATCTTCCAGCCCTTCTACCGCGCGCTGGGCACCAACGTGGACGGCTCCGGCCTGGGCCTGGCGATCGTGCGCGAGATCGTCCAGCAGCACGAGGCCGAGATCGCGGTCGACGACACGCGGGCGCGTCGACAGGCCGAATCGGAAGGCGGGGGCCCTGGAGCGCGCTTCACCGTGCGCTTCGCCGCTCACCCGTTGCCGAACGCCGGTTCCTGACCAGCCTGCCGACCGATCAGCGCTGCGTCCCGCCCCGGCTCTTGGCGATCGACATCAGCATGCCGAGCGACAGGCCCAGCGTCACCATCGCCGTCCCCCCATAGGAGATGAACGGCAAGGGCACGCCGACGACGGGCAGGATGCCGGTCACCATTCCCATGTTCACGAACACGTAGGTGAAGAAGCTCAGCGTGATCGCGCCCGCGAGCAAGCGCGAGAACAAGGTCGGCGCCTCGTGCGCGATCGCGAGTCCGCGCAGGATCAGCGCGGTGAAGCCGATCAGCAGCCCCGCCGCCCCGATCAGGCCGAACTCCTCGCCGTAGGCGGCGAAGATGAAGTCGGTCGTCCGCTCCGGAATGAACTCCAGGTGCGTCTGCGTGCCCTTCATGAAGCCCTTGCCGGTCACGCCGCCCGAGCCGATCGCGATCTCGCCCTGGATGATGTGGAAGCCCTTGCCCAGCGGATCCTTCGTCGGGTCCAGCAGTGTGCAGACGCGGTCCTTCTGGTAGTCCTTCAGCACCACCCACTTCACGTCGGGCTGGCAGATCTGGTCCTCGCTGAACACCAGCGTGGTGATGCCCGCGCCGGCCAGCAGCATCGCCGGGATGATCAGCTTCCACGACAGCCCGGCGAAGAAGATCACGTACAGACCCGCGCCCAGCACCAGAAGCGAAGTGCCCAGGTCCGGCTGCTTCGCGATCAGGCCCACCGGCACGGCCAGCAGGACGAAGGCAGCGATGAAGTCCGGCAACCGCAGCTGCCCCTCGCGCTTCTGGAACCACCAGGCCAGCATCAGCGGCACGGCGATCTTCAGCAGCTCGGACGGCTGGATCTGCGTGCCCACATACAGCCAGCGGGTCGCCCCCTTCTTCGTGATGCCGAACAGCGCCACCGCGATCAACAAGGTCACGCCGATCCCGTACAAGGGCAACGCGAGCTGCATCAGTCGCTGCGGCGGCACCTGCGCGGTCACGAACAGCACGCCCATGGCCAGGACCATGTTTCGCGCATGATCGACGAAACGCGTGCCGTGGTCGTAGCCGGCCGAGTACATGCACATCAGCCCCAGGCCCATCAGCCAGGCCATCGCGAGCAGCAACGGGACGTCGAAGCCCTGGAACAGCGGTTTCACGCGCTGCAACAGACTGGGTTTGCTGAAGACCGCACTCATCGTGAAGCTCCCCGGTTGGGACGTGCAGCCGCCGTCGCCTGGGCCGGCGTGGCCGCCGAGGGGGTCGAAGCCGCCGAAGCCGCCACTTGCGGCGCGCTCGCCGCGGCGTTGGGCAACGGGATGTCCTCGACGCGGCGCGGCGTGCCGATCGGCGCGCCGACCTGGCCGACCCGCACCTTGGCGATGTCCTCTTCGCTCGGGTAAGTCCCGGTGAGTACGTAGTCGAACACGCGGCGTGCGATCGGCGCGGCCGACTCGGAGCCGAAGCCCGCGTTCTCGACGATCAAGGCCAGCGCAATGGTCGGCGCCTGGTAAGGCGCGAACGAGATGTACAGCGAGTGATCGCGCTTGCGCTCGTCCGCCTTGATGCTGCTATAGGTCTGGCCGGCACGCAGGCCCACCGCCTGCGCCGTCCCGGTCTTGCCGGCGCTCTGGTATTGCGCGCCCGCGAACACCGCGCGCGACGTGCCTTCCAGCGTCACGTCGTGCATCGCGTTGCGGATCACGTCGACGTCCGCCTTGCGCAGCGCCAGCGGCGCCAAGGCATCGCTCGCCACGCGCCGTTGCGCGTGCTTGACGACGTCCTCGATCTCCCGCACCAGCCTGGGCCGGTAACGCTCGCCGCCGCTGGACAGCGTCGACATCGCCGTCGCCAGCTGCAGCATCGTGAAGTTGTTCTGGCCCTGGCCGATGCCCAGCGAGATCGTCTCGCCGGCGTACCACTTCTGCTGGTCGGGCCGCTTGAATGCCCGGCGCTTCCATTCGGTGCTGGGCAGCAGGCCGGTGACCTCGCCCTGGAGGTCGATCTCGGTCTTGCGGCCGAAGCCGAAAGGTTCGAGCTGGTCATGGATCATGTCCACACCCATCTCGTTGGCCAGCGAATAGAAGTAGACGTTCGACGACGTCACGATCGCCAGCCGCATGTCCTTCGGCCCCGCGCGGTCGCCGGTGGCGCTGCCGAAGACACGGCCGCCGAAGCTGAAGTTCAGGTTGTCCTGGATCACCACGTTGGCGGCCCGCTTGCCCGTGTTCAACGCCGCCATCGCCATGTACGGCTTGAAGGTCGAGCCCGGCGGATAGGTGCCGCGCAACGCACGGTTCAGCAGCGGCTTGTCGATGTCCTCGTTGAGCTCGCGCCAGCTGTCCGCGTCGATGCCATCGACGAACAGGTTGGGATCGAAGGTCGGCTTGGAGACGAAGGCCAGCACCTCGCCGTTGCGCGGATCCATCGCGACGAGTGCGCCGCGTCGGTCGCCGAAGAGCCGCTCCACCAGTGCCTGCAGCTTGATGTCGACCGACAGGTGCAGCGTGTTGCCAGGCGTCGGCGGGCGGTTGCGCAGGCGGCGCACCGCGCGGCCGCCCGCGCTGGTCTCCATCTCCTCGAACCCGGTCTGGCCGTGCAGTTCGCGCTCATAGGCCTGCTCCAACCCGAGCTTGCCGATGTACTCGGTGCCACGGTAGTTGGCGACGTCCTCTTCCGACCAGTCGTCCATCGCCTTCTTCTCGGCCTGGTTGATGCGGCCGATGTAGCCCAGCAGGTGCGCGCCGATGTCGCCCATCGGATAGCTGCGGAACAGCCGCGCCTTGATGTCCACGCCGGGGAAGCGGAAGCGCTGCGCGGCGAAACGGGCCACCTCGGTGTCGGTCAGCTTGGTGCGGATGGGCAGCGACTCGAAGTTCTTGCTTTCCTCCATCAGCCGCTTGAACCGCCGGCGGTCGCGCTGCTGGATGTCGATGACGGCGGACAACGCGTCGATCGTGCGTTCAAGGTCCGGCACCTTCGACGGCGTGATCTCCAGCGTGTAGGCCGAGTAGTTGCTCGCCAGCACCACGCCGTTGCGGTCGACGATCAGGCCACGGTTGGGCACGATGGGGACGACGGAAACGCGGTTGGTCTCGGCGCGTTCGAGCAGCGCGTCGTGCTGCGTGATCTGCAGGTAGACGAGGCGTGCGACGAGCAGGCCGAAGCAGAAGAGCACGAAGGCGGCGGCGGCGAACAGCCGCAGCCGGAAGCGGCTCAGCTCCGCCTGGAGGTTCTTGATGACCGTCATCGCGGGCCCGATCACGGCGCGCTCAAAGCGGGCGATGCGCGTCGGGATCCGGCGCGCGGCGCTGGGGCGCGAGCAGGAGCGCCGCAGCGACCGGCCACAGCGCGGCCTGCAGCACCGGCGCCAGGACCAGGCTCCATCCCGGCCACATGCCGCCGACGATCAGGCGCACGGTCACCGCGATCGCGGTCGCCAGCACGAACAGCGGCAGCACATGCAGCGCCTGCGCGAAGAGCGAGAACCACAGCAACCGGCGATGCAGCGCGACCGCGCCGAAGGCGAGCAGGCTGTAGGCGAGCGCATGCTGGCCGAGCAGCGCGCCGTGGTGGACGTCGATCATCAGGCCGAAGACGAATGCCCAGCCGACGCCGACACGTCGCGGCTGGTGGACGTTCCAGAACACCAGCACCAGCGCAAGCACGTCCGGCATCCAGGGTTGGCGCCCGACGGGGACCATGTCGATCAGCAGGCCGACGACCAGGCTGAACGCGATGAACAGAGGGTTGGCGGGCAGCAGGAGCTGGCTCGCGCCGCGGGGCATGATCATCGGGTGCCTCCTTTCGGCGCGGACGCGGAGGACGCCGCCGACGCGGCACGACTGCGCGCCGGCCTGCTGGCGGCTTCCGCAGTGGCCGCGTTCGCGGCGCTGGCCGCTTCCTGCGCGGCTTCGGTGCGGGCCGACTCCTGGCCTTCCAGCGGTTCCAGCACCAGCACGTGGCGCGCGCTGTCGGGTTGCGCGACTGGCGCCAGACCGACGCGCGCGAAACTGGTGTCGCCACGGCGTTCGACCTCCGCGACCTTGGCCACCGGCAGGCCCGGCGGATAGAGCCCGTCCAGGCCCGAAGTCGCGAGCGCGTCGCCCGGCTTGATGTCGGCGTTGGCCGCGATGAAGCGCAGCTCCATCACGCCCCGCTCGCCGCCGTAGGCGACGCCGCGCTGCTGGGTGCGGGTGTTGAGCACGGGGATGGTGGCGTCCCGGTCGGTCAGCAGGGTCACCTCGGCGGACAGCGGATAGACCCGCGTCACCTGGCCGAGCACGCCGGCGTCGTTGACCACCGGCGCGCCGAGGCGCACGCCGCCATGACCGCCGCGGTCGATGATGATGCGTCGCGAGAACGGATCCGGCGCTTCGTAGAGCACCTCCGCGGCGAGGGCCTTGACCGGCAGCGCCTCACGCAGGTCGAGCAGCGCGCGCAGGCGCGTGTTCTCGGCCTGCAGCTGCGCCGCGCGGCTCAGGATCACCGCCTGCGAGGCAAGCTGCTGCCGGGCCTGGTTCTCCGCCTCGGTGGCCTTCTCCATGCCGCGGGCGTAGTCGCCGGCCTGTTCCCAGGCGTCGACGGGCGCCAGCAGCGCGCGCTGCAGCGGATGCAGCGCGAGCGCCAGCCCCGCGCGGGCGGGCGCCGTGACCTGGAAGCGGGAGTCCGCCACCATGAGGAAGACCGCCAGGGCCGCACAGAAGGCCAGCTTCGTCAACGCGGACGGGCCTTCGCGGAACAGCGGCGGTGGATTGCGGTCGAGGGTGCCGAGAGGCATGAAGATCTCAGCGAAGGAGATTCAACGCAAAGCGGCCGACGGAGGCCGCATCCACTTATTCGTTCGTGAAGATCGAACCCAGCCGTTCCATGCGTTCCAGGGCCATGCCGCAACCCCGGACCACGCAGGTCAGCGGGTCTTCGGCCACGAGCACCGGCAGGCCGGTTTCCTCGGCCAGGAGGCGGTCCAGATCGCGCAGCAGCGCGCCGCCGCCGGTGAGCATCATGCCGCGTTCGGCGATGTCGGCGCCCAGTTCCGGCGGGGTCTGCTCCAGCGCGTTCTTCACGGCAGAGACGATCTGGTTCAGCGGGTCGGTCAGCGCTTCCAGGATCTCGTTGGACGAGATCGTGAAGCTGCGCGGCACGCCTTCGCTGAGGTTGCGGCCCTTGACTTCCATCTCCTTGACCTCGGAGCCGGGGAAGGCCGAGCCGATGTTCTTCTTGATGGATTCCGCCGTCGGCTCCCCGATCAGCATGCCGTAGTTGCGGCGGATGTAGTTGATGATGGCCTCGTCGAACTTGTCGCCGCCGACGCGGACCGAGCCCTTGTAGACCATGCCGCCCAGCGAGATCACGCCGACTTCCGTCGTGCCGCCGCCGATGTCGATGACCATCGAGCCCGAGGCTTCCGACACCGGCAGGCCCGCGCCGATCGCCGCGGCCATCGGCTCCTCGATCAGGTAGACCTCCGACGCGCCCGCGCCCAGCGCGGCGTCGCGGATGGCGCGTTTCTCGACCTGCGTGGAGCCGCAGGGCACGCAGATGATGATGCGGGGCGAGGGACGCAGCAGCTTGGTGTCGTGCACCATCTTGATGAACTGCTTGATCATCTGCTCGGTGACCACGAAGTCGGCGATCACGCCGTCCTTCATCGGGCGGATCGCCTCGATGTTGCCGGGCACCTTGCCCAGCATGGCCTTGGCTTCGTGGCCCACCGCCTGGATCGTCTTCTTGCCGTTGGGACCGCCTTCATGGCGGATGGCGACGACGGACGGTTCGTCCAGCACGACGCCTTTTCCGCGGACGTAGATCAGCGTGTTGGCGGTGCCCAGGTCGATGGCGAGATCGGTGGAGAAATAGCGGCGCAGGGAGGCGAACATGTGTGTAGGCAAGACCTGGACAAGACGCGTCGGCACCTGGAGCCGCCCATCAACGTCGAACTACACGCAATCGGCGGCATTCGACGGCATCAAGCGGCGTTCGTCTGCGTTCTGTCCGGGCGGCTGCGATTCGGGGCGGTTCGGGTCGGTATACCGCGCGGACCGGCGGCGTCCGCGCGAGCGAGATTCCTTGCCATAAGGAACGAGGCTGCGCTGGCAGCCTCGGCTCATGGAGATAAGCGGGGATAATAACTGATCACCCCCTGGTTTGGCCCGTCTGCAAGGCGTCCGTCAGCGTTCTGCGAATCTTTCGCGCGACCGTCGACCCGCTTGCCCGACCGGCCCTAGCGCACACCCCCATGGCACTCACCCAAGACGACGTCAGCCGGATCGCCAAACTGGCCCGGCTGCAACTCTCCAGCGACGAGCAGGCGGCCCTGCTGCCGCAGCTCAACGGCTTCTTCTCGATCGTCGAGCAGATGAGCGCGGTCGACACCAGCGGCGTCGATCCCCTCTACACGCCGCTGTCGGCGGTCCAGGAAGTGGCCCTGCGGCTGCGCGAGGACCGCGTCACCGAATCCGACCAGCGCGACCTCAACCAGCGCAGCGCTCCCGCCGTCGAGGACGGCCTGTTCCTGGTCCCGAAAGTCATCGAATGACCGCGCCCCTCCACTACCTCGGCGTGGCCGAGCTCGGCCGCGCGCTGCGCGCCAAGACCGTCTCCAGCACCGAACTGACGCAACATCTGCTTGCGCGTGTTGCCGCGGCGAAGGATCTCGGCGCCTTCCTGCACGTCGACGAGGCCTACGCGCTGGCCCGGGCCCAGGACGCCGACGCGCGCCTCGCAAAAGGCGAGGCCGGCGCGCTCATCGGCGTGCCGCTCGCGCACAAGGACATCTTCGTCACCCGCGACATGCCGACCACGGCCGGCTCGAAGATGCTCGAGGGTTACCTCAGCCCGTTCGACGCCACCGTCGTCGAGCGTCTCAACGCCGCCGGCACCGTGTCGCTGGGCAAGCTGAACTGCGACGAGTTCGCGATGGGATCGGCCAACGAGAACAGCGCCTACTTCAAGGCGCTGAATCCCTGGGACCGCACCCGCGTGCCGGGCGGCTCCTCGGGCGGCTCGGCCGTGGCCGTGGCCGCGGGCCTCGTCCCCGCGACGACCGGCACCGACACCGGCGGCTCGATCCGCCAACCGGCCAGCTTCTCCGGCATCACCGGCATCAAGCCGACCTACGGCGTGTGCTCGCGCTACGGGATGATCGCGTTCGCTTCCAGCCTGGACCAGGCCGGCGTGTTCGCGCGCTCGGCCGAGGACTGCGCGTTGCTGCTGTCGACGATGAGCGGCTTCGATGAACGCGACGCCACCAGCGTCCAGCAGCCGCCGCAGGACTTCAGCGCGCAGATGCTGACGGCACGCGAAGGCGCGACCCCGGCGCAGCCGCTCAAGGGCCTGCGCATCGGGCTGCCCAAGGAGTTCTTCCCCGACGCGCTGTCCGCCGACGTCAACGGCGCGGTGCGCGCCGGTCTGGCGGAACTGGAGAAGCTGGGCGCCACGCTGGTGGACGTGTCGCTGCCGCGCACCGAGCTCGCGATCCCGGTCTACTACATCATCGCCCCGGCCGAAGCGAGCTCCAACCTGTCGCGCTTCGACGGCGTGAAGTTCGGGCACCGCGCCAGGGACTACGGCAACCTGATCGACATGTACGAGAAGACCCGCGCCGAAGGCTTCGGCGCCGAGGTCAAGCGCCGGATCATGATCGGCAGCTACGTGCTCTCGCACGGCTACTACGACGCCTACTACCTGCAGGCGCAGAAACTGCGCCGCATGATCGCGGACGACTTCCAGCAGGCCTTCCAGCACTGTGACCTCATCGCCGGCCCGGTGGCGCCGACGGTCGCCTGGAAGCAGGGCGAGGGCGCCGACGATCCGGTGAAGGCCTACCTCGCCGACATCTTCACGCTGCCCGGCTCGCTGGCCGGCCTGCCCGGCATGAGCGTGCCAGTGGGCACCGGCGAGGGCGGCATGCCCGTGGGCCTGCAGCTGCTGGGCAACTACTTCAGGGAAGGCACGCTGCTGCACGCCGCGCACGCGCTGCAACAGGCCACCGACTGGCACCGCCAGCATCCGGCGGGGGTGTGAACGTCATGAGCAAGAACAGTCAACTGGTGCGGGGCTACGAGGTCGTGATCGGCCTGGAGAACCACGTCCAACTCTCGACCGAATCGAAGATCTTCAGCGGGTCGTCGACCGCCTTCGGCGCGGCGCCCAATACGCAGGCCAGCGCCGTGGACCTGGCGCTTCCCGGCACGCTGCCGGTGCTGAACCGCGGCGCCGTCGAGCGCGCCATCCGCTTCGGCCTGTCGGTCGGCGCGAAAGTCGCGCCGCTGTCGATCTTCGCGCGCAAGAACTACTTCTATCCGGACCTGCCCAAGGGCTACCAGATCAGCCAATACGAAATCCCCGTCGTGCAGGGCGGCCACATCGAGTTCTTCGTCGGCGACGAGAAGAAGGTGGTGAAGCTGACCCGCGCGCATCTCGAAGAGGACGCCGGCAAGAGCCTGCACGAGGACTATCACGGCCAGTCGGGCATCGACCTGAACCGCGCCGGCACGCCGCTGCTGGAGATCGTCTCGGAACCCGAGATGCGCTCCGGCGCCGAAGCCGTCGAGTACGCCAGGACGCTGCACGCGCTGGTGATGTGGCTGGGCATCTGCGACGGCAACATGCAGGAGGGCTCCTTCCGCTGCGACGTGAACGTGTCGGTGCGCAAGCCCGGCGCGCCCTTCGGCACGCGCCGCGAGATCAAGAACCTCAACAGCTTCCGCCACCTGGTCGACGCGGTGGACTTCGAAGTCAACTGGCAGATCGACCAGATCGAGGACGGCCTGACGATCCAGCAGGCGACGGTGCTCTACAACGAGAACACCGGCGAGACCCGCGCGATGCGGACCAAGGAAGACGCGGCCGACTACCGCTACTTCCCCGATCCGGACCTGCCGCCGCTGATGATCGGCGCGGACTGGGTGGAGCGGGTGCGGGGCGAAATGCCCGAACTGCCGACGGTGATGGCCGCGCGCTTCCAGGACGCCGACGGTCTGCCGGCCTATGACGCGACGATGATGACGCAGAGCCTGTCGATGGCGCGCTTCTACGAGGCTGCGCGCGACCTGTGCGGCGCGCCCAAGCTCGTGGCGAACTGGCTGATGGGCGAGGTCTCGCGCCGTCTCAACAGCGAGGAGCGCAGCATCGACCGCCCACCGGTGACGCCCGCGCAACTGGGGGCGCTGATCAAGCGCATCCACGACGGCACCATCAACAACAACTCGGCCAAGCAGGTGTTCGAGGCGCTGTGGACGGGCGAGGGCGCCGATGTCGACGCGATCATCGCCGCCAAGGACCTGAAGCAGTCCAACGACACCGGCGAGATCGAGCGCATCCTGGACGAGGTGCTGGCGGCCAACGCCAAGTCGGTGGAGGAGTTCCGCGCCGGCAAGGAGAAGGCGTTCAACGCGCTGGTCGGCCAGGCGATGAAGGCGGCCAAGGGCAAGGCCAACCCGGCCACCGTCAACGAGCTGCTGAAGAAGAAACTCGGCGCCTGAGCGGGACCGCGCCCGGGCATCCCGCCCAATGAAAAAACGCCGGTGTGGCCTTTCAGCCCACCGGCGTTCTTGCGTCTGGAATGTTGCGGGACGGCCGCTTCAGCGCCCGCTGGCGGGTGAGGCCTGCACCGGCGGCTTCGCCGTCGCGGGGAGCGTTCCCGGCTTCTCGAGCGAACCTGGCGCGGCACCTGCCCACAGTCGCTTCAGGCGCGCCAGCTCCTCGTCATAGATCCTGTTGACGCGCACGATTTCCGCCTTCTGGTTGTCGATCGACTCGCGCTGTGCGGTCGCGGACGCATCGTTCATGTCGAGCTGGTGCTGCAGCTTCACCGGGACCCGCTTGCCCTTGTAGAACTCGAGCTCGTCGAGCATCGGCTTGCGCTCCGTCGCCAGCGCCTGAAGTCGCTTCTCGGACAGCTGCATCGCTTCACGGATGTCGTCGAGCGCAGCCTCCCGCGCGCGCTGGTGCGCGGCCAGATCCGCGTAGCGCTGCAGCAGGTTGCGATCGCGCCGCACGGCATCCTGCTGGGCGGCGCGCTGGACTTCCTCCAGACGCTTGCGCTGGTCGGCGAGAGACTGTTCCTCGGGCGACATCGCCGGCGGCATCATCTTTCGGACCGAGCCGTCGGAGTTCAGCACGCGCTGTTCACGCGCCTGACATTCCGGGATCGGACGGTCGGAGGTCAGGCGGCGGCCGTCGGTCGTCGTGCACGTGTAGATGCCCGATGAGGACGGCGACTTCGTCTGCGCCTGCGCGACACCCATCGTCGCGCCGACCAGCAACAACGCCAGGCTGGACAGCGTCGACTTCACGATCGGTCGGGACGGCAGAAGGCGTGAGAGAAGGGCGCGCATCAGACTCCGTAGCGATCTCTGTAGGCATGGACCGCCGTCGCATGACTGGCGACGGTGGCACTGCTCGTGGTCTGCAGATACTGGAGCAGGTCGGCCAGTCCGGCAATGGCGACGACTGGCAGCTTCAGCTGGTCACGCACGTACTGTACTGCCGACCAGGGCAGATCCTGGCCGTTCTCGGCGGCCTTCTCCTGGCGGTCCAGCGCGATGGCCACGCCGCAGGGCGTGGCGCCGGCGGCCTGGATCATCGCGATGGACTCGCGCACGGAGGTGCCGGCGGAGATGACGTCGTCGATGATGAGCACGCGGCCCTGGACCTTGGCGCCGACCAGGGTGCCGCCCTCGCCGTGGTCCTTGGCTTCCTTGCGGTTGTAGGCGAAAGGCTTGTTGTGGCCCAGCCGGGCCAGCTCGATCGCGACCGCCGCGGCCAGCGTGATGCCCTTGTAGGCGGGGCCGAAGATCATGTCGAACTCGACGCCCGACGCCAGCAGCCGCTGCGCATAGAACGCCGCCAGCCTGCCGATCTTGAGGCCGTCGTCGAACAGGCCGGCATTGAAGAAGTACGGGCTGAGACGGCCGGCCTTGGTCTTGAATTCGCCGAAACGCAGCACGCCGGCGTCGACGGCGAAGGCGACGAATTCCTGGGCCAGGGCGTCGTGGGAATCCTGGCTGGAATCCGGGCGGGAGGCAGCGGTGGTCATGGCGGCGCGACGTCGAGACGTGACAGTGAAATTGGGGCGGAATTGTAGGGCGCCGGTTCTGGCCACCCTGAAGGTGACGCAGAGCGTCATGTCGCCTGAATCCAGCCATTCAAGCAAGAAAAAGGCCCGCTCCGTCGCCAGAAGCAGGCCTGATTTTTGCAGGGCGGCGCGCGGGCCGCCCTGCTGCGTGATGCGACGCGACGAGGCGCGGTTCAGCCGATCAGAAGATCGCCTTGAACTGGACGCCGTAGGTGCGCGGATCGTTGATGAAGCCGGTCAGGTTGTTGAAGTCGATCGCGCCGGTCACACGGACCTGGTTGGTGATGTTGCGAACGAAGGCCGCAGCCTCGTACTTGCCGTTGCTCCAGATGTAGCCCGCGCGCAGGCCGCCTTCGGTGAGCGCCTTGCCGGTGAACTCCTTCGATTCATACAGGAAGAAGTTCACCTTCGAGCGATAGGCCCAGTCGGTGTAGACGTAGAACTCGTTGCCCCCCGGGGTGGGGATGCTGTAGCGCGCGGTCAGGTTGTAGACCCACTTCGGCGCCTGCGGCAACTGGTTGCCGTTGATGAAGAACTGGCCGTTCCCCGCCGCCGGATTGGTCACCGTGCAGCCGCCGCCGCAGCCGGCCACCGTCAGGGCGCCGTCCTTGATGGTGGCCTTGTTGTAGCTCCCGCCCATCGTGATGAACAGGTCGTCGATCGGCAGCAGTTCGAGGTTGAACTCGACGCCTTCGCCGACGACCTTCTTCGCCGTCTTCACCGAGTTGCCGTTGCCGCCGCCGCCGACTTCCGTCAGTTGCAGGTCCTTCACGTCGTAGCGGAAGACGTTGGCGGAGATACGCGCGCGGCGGTTCCACAGGTCACTCTTCACGCCCACTTCATAGGACGTCAGCGTCTCCGGCGTGGCGCGGGTCATCGGGCCGAACTCCGAGGCCGGCAGGATCGCCGAGCCGCGGAAGCCCGTGCCGACGCGGGCGTAGACGTTGGTGTCCTTGGTCAGCGCGTAGGTGCCGGAGAGGTCCCAGGTGACCTTGGAATCGCGGGTATCGGTCGTGAGGCCGTTGGCCGTGTTCAGCGTCTGGTCCTGCGTCTCGGTCGCCAGCCACTTCTTGTCCTTCGTGAAGCGCAGGCCGCCGCGCAGCTTGAAGGCGTCGGTGACGTCGTAGTTGACCGAGCCGAACACGGCGTACGCGCGGTTGGACTGGCGCGTGCGGGCCGACGAGGTATAGCCGCCGTCCGAGAAGATCGAGTCGTAGTTGACGCTCTCGGCCATGTAGCGCTCGTGGAAGAGGTACACGCCCGCCTGGTAGCGGGCCGGGCCGGCCGGGTTGTATTCGACGCGGAATTCCTGGCTCAGCTGGCGGTGGTCCTTCAGCGCGTCCGAGGTCTCGCTCGAGAACGGGATGTTGCCGGGTCCGAACTGGCCGTCGGGTGCATACGGCGCGCCGTAGCCTCCGTCGACGTCGCCGCGCGAGTACGGCTGCACCGTCTCGATCGCGGTGATCGAGTGCAGGGTCACGTCGTTCAGATTCCAGCGCAGGCGTGCGCTCCCGCCGGTGGCGTGGATGCGCTGCTCGTTGTGGCCGTCGATGGACATCTTGTCCGGATCGAAGCCGTCGACCAGATCGTTCGTGCCGGGCTTGATGATGTTGGCGCGGAACAGGCGCGGGCTGCCGTCCAGTTCGCGGTTGTGGATATTGAACAGCGCCGAGAACTGCTTGTGCGGCTCGTACAGCACCTGCGCCCGCACGGCGCGGTCGTTGTAACCCTCGGTCTTGGACGTCGCCGCGTCGGCCAGCGTGTTTTCCACCCAGTCGCCGCGGTGCTGGATCTGCGCGGAGATTCGAGCCGCCCAGTCGCCGCCCATCGGCAGGTTGAACGCGCCTTCGGCGTTGACCGTGTCGTGCGTGCCGTAGGAGACGTTGAAGTAACCCTCCTGCTTCTTCGACGGCTTCACCGATTCGAACTTCACCACGCCAGCGGGCGTATTGCGGCCGTACAGCGTGCCCTGCGGGCCGGCGACGACTTCCACGCCGGCCAGGTCGAAGGCCGGGAACCCCTTCAGGATGGGGTTCTCCTGGACGACATCGTCATAGATCAACGAGACCGGCTGCGAGGCGTTCAGGCGGAAGTCGGTGTTGCCGTAGCCGCGGATGTAGAAACGCGGGAAGGCGCGACCGAACGACGACTCGATGTTCAGGCTGGGGACGCGGCCCGACAGGAAGCGGATGTCCTGGCCGCCGGAGTTCAGCACGTCGAGCTTCTCGCCCGAGATCTTGCTGACGGCGTTCGGTACTTCCCGGATGTTCTCGACCCGGCGCTCGGCGGTGATGGTCACCGTCTCGAGCTGACCCTTCTCCTTGGCGGGCGCCTCGGCGGCCTCCTGGGCCAGCGCGGGCCAGGCCAGCAGGGCCAGCGAGACGGCCATGGCGGCCTCGCGCAGGGCCGGGACGGCAGCGCGCTGGGTGGCGGATCGATTCATGGGAAATACTCCGGGCGGAAGGATGAGAAACCGGGGCGACGCCAGCGACACCGATTGGTAAACCGGCTTCACTGGCGGCAAAAATGTGGGCGCTGGGTGGCGCGGTGGACGCGAATCTAGCAAGTTCGTCATAAAGCCGTCACCCTAGGCACCACGAAGGTGCGTTTTCTGTTGCCGAAATACTTCACCTGCTCGCGTGTCGCCCGAATGGGCGTCGACGACGCATGACGTGGGCGTTCCGTGGTGCACGACGCT